>JAURLT010000008.1 GCA_030831085.1 Gammaproteobacteria bacterium | reverse complement strand
TATCTAGCAGCGTCCCGGTAGTGGATTTACCCCGCCCAAAGGTCCTAACCTTGGGGGACACAACGATTGGGGGGCTTAGGCATGACGACAGGTTACAACCCGGAATTCGACCCGACCGGCATCGAGGGTGGAGTGGACACCAACCTCCTGCCTTGGCTCGAACTGTCGCAGGCGCCTGGCCTCTCGCTGAAACCGCTGAGGGCCAGTACCGAGACTGGCATGTTCTCGGTGATTCTCAAGCTTCCCGCCGGAGCGGTGCTCGCGGGCATGGTCCATCTGGGGGCGATGGACATGATCGTTCTTTCTGGCCGCATGACTTATCCGGACGGTCCGCTGGCTGGCACCCTGGAGCCCGGGACCTGGGCTTACGTGCCGGCCAACTCGCGCATTGCCAGGCTGGTGGCCGATGAAGACACCGAGGTGCTGGCCAATTTTTATGGCCCGGTGGCCTTCCTCGCTGGTGAGGGTGGCCAGGTGGCCAGCGTGTTGACCGCGCTGGACGTGCTGGCTGCAGCCAGGGCCCGGGGCATCACGCTGGTGCCGAGCACGCTGGCCGAGTGCATGCAGGCGCGGCCCGAGCCCTACCACGGTCCGGCCGAGCCGCTGGCGATCAGCGGCCGCGATGCCAAGGCGCTGGTCAACGAGGCGGCGGGTCTCACCGCTGACGCGGGTCGGGCCGTGCATCCCCATTTCATCGACACCCGGTCGGTGCCATGGATCATCAATCCCGGCTTGCCGGACATCGCACTCAAGATCCTGCGGGTCAGCGAGGAGACCGGCACCGTTTCCCTCATCGTCCGCCACAACGGCGTGGCCGGCCCGCACTACCATCTGGGCGCGGCCGATTTCATGGTGTTGAGCGGCCGCATCGGCTATCGGGCCGGGCCGCCCGACGGCTATGGCCCCGGCGTGTGGTTCTTCGAGCCTGCCGGCGCGCGCCATGATGCCACCCAGCGCATCGGTGACGAGGACCTGATCTACACCGCCAACGTTTACGGGCCGATCCAGTTCGACACCGGGCGGGGGACTCCGGTGGCCGCAGTGCTGTCGTGGATCCAGTACAAGGAACTGGCTGACGCTGCCGGTGTGGAACTGGTGCGCAATACGTTTGCGGGAGATGCCTCGCTGCTGGCCTGGGCACCGCTCGGCGCGGCCGCCAAGGCCGCGTGAGCAATTCCGACCCGGCGATGGTCTTCGGCCCGGGCCTCGAGGGCCTCCGCAAGCGCCTCAGCCGATATCTAGCCAGGTTCCTTCGGCGCAGGGAGGACGTCGAGGACATTGCCCAGGAGTCCATCTATCGGGTTCTTGAGGCAGGGTCCCGAGGGAACATCCTGCACCCGGAGGCCTACCTCTACAGGACGGCGCGCAACCTCGCCTTCAACCTGCTGGCCCGCAAGGCCCATCACTTCGAACAGTCACTCGAGGAACTGGTTGACCCGGACTTTCTCGCGGGAGAGCTGCTGCCCGAGGACGAAGTGGCGGCGCAGAACCGCTTTGAGAGGTTCTGCCAGGCGGCGGCTCAGCTACCGGAGCAGTGCCGACGGGTGCTGATCCTGCGTAAGGTCTATGGACTATCCCAACAGGAGGTGGCCGCCCGTCTCGGGATCGCGGTGAGCACGGTAGAGAAACACTTGGCAAAGGCCTTGATGCGCTGCTCCGAGCAACTGCAGTTCGAGGAGAGTATGGCCCCGGTCCGTCATGGGGTGCCGGACGGGCACAGAAAGCCGTCCCGATGAGCAACGTCCTGCCATTTCCAGACCGCGCGAAGATCCGGCAGGAGGCCGCCAACTGGCTTATCAGGATCGACCGTGGCGGCTTGTCGGATGTGGAGCGCAAGGCGCTTTCCGACTGGCTTGCCAGCCATCCCTCCCGCCGTCCCTTGCTGGTAGAGCTCGCCAGGATTTGGGGCAGTCTGGATAGCCTTTCGGTTCTCGCGGAGCTGTTTCCAGATCCCGTCACTTCTCGTGTTGGCGTGGACACCGGAGGTTCAACCCGCAACAGGGTATTCGGCGCCTTGGCCATCGTATTACTGATGGTCCTGACGGCATTTATGGCCTGGCCTGTCACGCAGTTCTGGCAGGAATCCAGCGCCGATACCTATATAGCCAGGACCGGGCAGCAGTCCCGGGTCATCCTGCCGGATGGGTCCCGGATGATCCTCAATACCAGGAGTGAGGCTCGGGTGTTTTACGGTGCACGGGAGCGGCGCGTCGACTTGCTGAAGGGTGAGGCTTATTTCGAGGTCAGGCCAGACGCGCGCCGGTCTTTCACCGTCACGGCTGCAGCCGGCAGCGTTCGTGCGGTCGGCACTGCTTTCAGCGTGTTCCGTCAAGAGTCCAGCGTGCAGGTCCTGGTGTCTGAGGGGGTCGTGGAAGTGGCGCTCGAGCGCCAGCGCCACAGTCAAGGTACGGTCACCCTGGCCGATCAACAACGGTGGGTCGAGGCAGGTAGCAGGGTGCGCTATCAGGACGCGGTATCGGAGCCCGAGACGGTGTCCGCGGCCGAACTGGGCAGGCACTTGGCCTGGACCGAGGGCCGCTGGGAGTTCGAAGGCGAGACGCTGCTGGCCATCGTTGGCGAATTGCAGCGCTACACGGACCGTCGTATCGAAATCCGTGATCCGGAGATTGCCACCCTTCGCATCGGCGGCTATTTCGACGTCGGCGACGTCGAGGGTTTCCTGAGGGCCCTCGAGGAGGGCTTTGAGGTCCGCTCGGAAACCGATGAAGACGGGCTGATAGTTCTGACCAGGCAATCCAGCGACCGGGCCGATGAGGAGTAATTCCGGCAGTCGAAGGAATTGTCCGCCCGCAATGGCGGATTTCCCCGGCCCACCTGTCGAAAGGGGTGAGGGGTGCAGTATTGCGACGGGGGCACCACGTTATCGGATGCTGGTGGGTCTGGCGCTTGGGCTGGTGGTTGCCAGTGCCATGGCCGCGGTGGATGACCAGATTATTCGTTTCGACATTCCCCCGGCGAGTGCCGACAAGGTGCTCACGCAATTCGCCCGTCAGGCGGATGTGCAGCTGCTGTTTCCCTACGAAGTGGCCGCTGGGATCGAGTTACGGGGACTTTCGGGTGATTACACCGCAAGCGATGCCCTGCAAAAACTGATCTCTGGCACCTGCCTGCAGGCGAAGTTCAGCACCAATGGCGCAATCCAGCTGACAACGGGCAAGAAGAGGGGGTTCTGGTTCATGAAAAAGAATGAATGTGGGTCTTCGCAGGTGAGCCGCTCGGTACTCGCGGCTCTGCTGGGTAGTGTGGCGCTTGGTCCGGCAGCGGCCCAGACCGGTCCGGCCGTGATCAGCCTGGAGGAAGTGATCGTCACCGCGCGCAAGCGCGAGGAAAATCTCCAGGACATTCCAATTTCCATCGCGGCGCTGTCGGGAGACCTGATTGAACGGCAGGGCATCGACAACCTGCGCGACGTCGGCAACCTGATTCCCAACCTGAATCTTTCAGCGCGCACTGACGGCTACCCCAACGTCACCATCCGTGGGGTGGGGGGCTTTGGAAACACCCAGGGGGTAGGTTTTTACCTCGATGACGTGCAGTTGTTCTCGGACGCCTCCTCGCGTTTTGGCGACCTTGATCGTATTGAGGTCATCAAGGGCCCTCAGGGGACGCTGTACGGGGGTAGCAACATCGGCGGTGCCATCAAGTACGTGAGCAAGAGGCCGGACGCTTCGGGGGCCTCCGGCAGCCTTAAGCTCAAGGCGGGAGAGCGCAGCATCGTCGATATCGAGGGCAATTTCAATGCACCGCTCGGAGAAAACGGTTGGGCGGTGCGGGGTTTTGCCTTCGTGGCAGAGGATGACGGTTACCTGACCAACCAGAATCCGGCGCGAGTCAACGGAGTGCGGGGTACCAACGATCCGGATATTGGCTATGTCGACGAAGCCGGAGCCCGGCTGGCGATAGGTGGCCCCCTGGGAGACTCGCTTGAACTGTATGCCAGCGCTAGGTGGAACAAGCTTGAGGGCACGGGCAACACCTGGATCCGCGAGGTCAGCGACGATTTCCAGTACCTGCCGATTGCCAACTACAGCGCCAACCCGACCATCGACCGGGAAACGGTGGCCGCAACACTGGAGCTGGCGTGGGAGCTCAGCGGATTGTCGTTCCTATCGCTGAGCTCCTACACCGATACGGACAGCACGCGCTACAACGATATCGACGCTCGCGAGGAGTTCATTCTCGATTCCAACCAGCCGCAGAAGATGCAGGTGTTCACCCAGGAATTCCGTCTGTCGTCGAATTCTGACGGTCCGCTCAACTGGATTGCGGGTGCCTACTACTCGCTCTTCGAGGAACGCATGGACTCGGTGACCATCTGGTATGACGCCAGGGTAGACGAGGACGGCAACATTTCGGGTCCACTCGGTTGTGCCATTGGAATGCCCACTTGCTCGGGCGTATGGGCGGGCGAGGCGCCCACGCCAGCGCAGGAGGCCTCGATACTGGCGCTGCCCTTCGAAATCAGGACGCGTGACAAGTCCTCGGTTGCGTTCTTCGCCAACCTCAACTACGACTGGGGAGACTGGGAACTCGATGCCGGGGTGCGGGCGGACACCTGGCGTAACCGCACCAACAATATCGACCTCGGGATTGCCAGCGAAAAGGACGACCTCGAGGTGATGCCGAGGGTGTCCCTTTCCCGCAAGTGGGATGACGGCGGTATGCTGTATTTCACCTATGCCGAGGGTTTCGAGCCCGGCGGTTACAACATGACCAATTTCGCCGGTGACAATCAGCTGTCAGGTTTCGACATTGAAAAATCGACTAGCTTCGAGCTTGGGTTCAAGACCGAATTGCTGGACCGCAGGCTGCTGTTGAACGCGGCGGCATTCTGGATCGGCTACGATGATCGGCAGGTCGAGTACCAGACCCAGCGTGACAACCAGATTATCGAGGGTATCTTCAATCTCGGCGATTCCGAGCAGTATGGTGTGGAGTTGGACCTCCTGTTACGTGCCACCGAATTCCTGAGCCTATCGGCCAGTGCCGGTTGGATCGATGCAGAGTGGGTGAGTGGCACCGAGATCGACATCCTGACCAGCGTGGTGGACCTGTCGGGCAAGACACCCCCCAACACCAGCGACTTCAGTTGGAGTCTGGCCCTCGACTATGAGCGACCACTGGCGGGTTGGGAGGGCATCAGCCTGTTCGGCGGCCTGCAGGTCAGTCGGACTGGCGAGTTCCTCGGCCTGCAGGTCTGGGACCCGGTCCGCAATCCGGCCTATACGGTGGTCAACCTCCAGGCTGGGCTGCGCAGCGACCGCTGGGAATTCGCACTGCAGGTGGAGAACCTCAGTGACGAGGACTACTACACTGACGTACAGCGGTTCCCCAACCTCTATGTGATCGATGGTCTGGAATCGGTCAACATCGGCACCCTGGCACCGCCACGTACAGTTACCGCGAGCCTCAAATACAGCTTCTGAGATGCCGGGTCGCTGGGAGCCGGATTGCCCAGCGGCCCAGACTCCTTGCAGGAGTGCTTGAGTCAGGCGGGGCTCTGAGGATCGGGGCGCCAATATTGTAGAATAGGCCCATGGATCGTGAGCATGACCGGGCCCTGCGCGAGACCGGCTTCTGGGGTCGCCGGGGCGCTGGGTGCCTATTCCTGGCCCGCGATACCGGCCGCCTGTGCGTGGCTCACCGTTCCCGTTACGTTCAGAGTCCCAATACCTGGGGCACCTGGGGGGGCGCACTGGACGGGGCCGAGTCGCCCGAAGAGGCGGTGCTGCGTGAGTCCAGGGAGGAAAGCGGGTATCGCGGCCCGATCGAGCTCGAGCCGCTCTTCGTGTTCCGCCATCCAAGTGGCTTCGTGTACCACAATTTCCTGGCCAGGGTGCCTGCCGAGTTCGAGCCGCGCCTGAACTGGGAGACGAGTGCCTTCGTGTGGACGGTGTGGGACCGGATTCCCGATCCGCGTCATGCCGGGCTCGAGGCGCTGCTGGCTGACACTGCCAGCCTGAACGCGATCCTGTTGGCTGCAGGATCGGGCATGGCCGAGACCGGCTAGGTTCCTGTCCATGCCGCGCAGGAAGCGAAGCCCTACGGACGGACCGCCCACGGAGCTCTCGAGAAGCGCGCTCGAGGGCTTCATTCGCTGCCCTTACTGCTTCTATCTGCACCGGCGCCTCGGTATCAAGCCTCCGGACCAGTTTCCGCTCACGCTGGCAACGGCCACAGATGCCCTGCTCAAGAATGAGTTTGATGCGGTGCGCCAAAGCGGTCACCGCCATCCGCTATGGGAGCGGGAGGGCCTGAAGGTCCGCGCCTTCGACCATCCGCAGATAGACGTCTGGCGGCAGAACTTCAAGGGCATCCGTACGCTGCATGAACCGACGGGGACCACCATCTACGGCGCCGTGGACGACGTTTGGGAGAATCTCGACACCGGCCAGTTGCACATCGTCGACTACAAGTCCACATCCAAGCAGGGTGATCCCTCCCTCGAGGGTGGCTTTGGTGATGGTTATCGCCGCCAGATGGAAATCTACCAATGGCTGTTCCGGCAGGAGGGTTTCGACGTACACCCGGTTGGTTATTTTCTCTACGTGAATGGCAGCAAGCGTGGCGGCTTCTATGGCGAGGCACTGGCCGGACGCATGTTGTTCGATACCGTTCTCTTGGTGCACGAGGGTCAGGACGAATGGGTCGGTAGCGTGGTGACCCGGGCGGTAGAGTGTCTGCACGGTTCCTTGCCGGAGCCGTCTGTGAGCGGTTGTGACAGCTGTCGGTATTACCTGGAAAGATCCGCGGTGACGGAATGAAAAAGGCATCGTGGGCGATCGTCGTCCTGGGGCTCGCCTGGCTGATCGCTTCGCCCTGGTTCACCGTTGTCAGGATGCAGTCGGCGGCAGCCGAGCGGGATGCCGATGCACTGTCCACCCACATCGACTTCCCGGCGGTGCGGGAAGACCTGAAGGGTCAGGTCAATGCCTACGTGATGCAAACCGTAGCTGCGGAAACCGACGGCAATCCATTTGCTGCACTGGGTGGACTGTTGGCCACGGTCCTGATCGACAAGCTAGTGGATGCCTTTGTCACCCCGTCTGGCCTGATCATGCTAATGGAGGGCGAGGCACCCGGGCTGGATTTTGGCCGACCGCGGGACCGGGCATCTTCGCGCAGGCCTCTTGATGGAGCGCAGTACCGTTATCTGGCCTGGGATCGCTTTGCCGTCATCATCCCCACGGAGAACGGAGCCGAGACGCGCTTTGTATTGGGACGCCAGGGTGTTGGCTGGCGTCTGGTGGCAATTCGCCTGCCGCTGGAGGGGTGACGGTCTAACCCTTTTTCCTGCAGGCAGCCGAGCAATATTTCACCTGCTCCCACGTCCTGGCCCAGCGCTTGCGCCAGGTCATCTCCCGTCCGCAGGCAGCGCAGGTCTTGGTGGGCAGAAACTTCTTGTTGCCCTTGTAATGTTCGCCCCGCTCGGTCATCTTCATGCCACCGTCCAGGAGGTTCCGATGTCTCGCATCATCGTCTTTCTCGTCCTTGCCGTCACCTGCCTGCACGCCTCTGCCGATACGGTGGTCGTCACCGCCGCCCGCATGATCGACGTGCGTGCGGGCAAGGTCATCGCCGCCCCACGCGTGGTCATCACCGATGGCCGGATTGTCGAGGTTGGCTCTGGCCAGGCACCTATTCCGGATGGGACGCGGCACATCGACCTCCCAGGACATACGCTGATGCCAGGCTTCATCGACATGCATGTTCACCTCACCAGTGACCCCACCTTCGGCGGCTACAGCGGGCTTGAATACACCGATGCCTTCTGGACGGTGCTGGGCGTGCCCAATGCGAGGATCACGCTCGACGCCGGCTTTACCACCGTTCGCAACGTGGGGGCGGAGGGTTATGCAGACGTCGCACTCAAACAGGCGATCGACGGCGGGTATATCCCCGGTCCGCGCGTCGTGCCGGCAACTTATGCAATAGGAGCGACCGGCGGACACTGCGACTTCACCGAGTTCCCGCCGTCCGTCCAGGTCGAGACTCCCGCCATTGCCGATGGTCCGGAGGCCCTGCGCGCCGCGGTGCGCAAGCTGCGTAAATACGGCGCCGAAGCCATCAAGTTTTGCGCCACGGGCGGAGTGTTTTCCAAGACCACCACTGTCGGCGCCCAGCAGCTGACCCTGGACGAGATGACGGCGATCGTAGCCGAGGCCCATATGCTGGGCCTCAAGGTCGCGGCCCACGCCCATGGAACGAGTGGCATCAATACGGCCATCCGGGCCGGCGTGGACACGGTCGAGCACTGCAGCCTGGCGGATCAGGAGTCGTTCCGACTGGCGCGTGAGCACGGCACCTGGTTTTCGATGGACATCCACAACCACGACTACATCATGGCGGAGGGGCGCAGGAATGGTGTGTTCGAGGAATCCCTGAAGAAGGAAGAGTTCATCGGCCTCAAGCAGCGCCAGGCCTTCCAGGCGGCGGTCAAGGCAGGCGTCAGCATGGTGTTCGGCTCGGATGCCGGCGTCTATCCCCATGGGGGCAATGGCCAGCAATTTGCCAAGATGGTGCAGTGGGGCATGACCCCGATGCAGGCCCTGCAGGCCGCCACCGTGAATGCCGCGCAGGCGCTGGGACGGGAGGCCGACGTTGGCGCCATCGAGCAGGGTCTGTTCGGCGATCTGGTAGCCGTAGAGGGCGACCCGCTTGCCGACATGAGCCTGCTGGCCAACATTCCCTTCGTCATGAAGGGGGGAGTGGTCTACAAGGGGAGTCAATCCCTGTCGAGGTAGCGCTCGAGGCCGGGCGGATAGCGCTCTCCGGCGACCGCTGCCGGGTTGAAGGCCGCAGACAGCGCAGAGAGTTCTTCGTCGGTCAGGGCCAGCGCTGCGGCCCCGACGTTTTCTGCCAGCCGGTCGGGGTTCTTGGTGCCAGGAATCGGGATGATGTCTTCGCCCTGCGCGAGGACCCAGGATAGCGCCACCTGCGGCACGCTGGCGCCATGGTTCCGAGCGACCGACTCGACCATGCCGAGCAATTGCCGATTCCGATCGAAGTTGTCACCCTGGAAACGCGGCATGCGGGCCCGGTAGTCGACAGCCACGTCGATCGCCTCCGCGCGGGGCACTTGCGGAGTGAGCAGCCCACGACCCAGCGGTGAATAGGGCACCAGCGCCACCCCCAGCCTGCGGCAGGTGTCCAGGATCCTGCCCTCCACGCTGCGTTCAAACAGCGAATACTCGGATTGCAATGCGGCAATGGGGTGGACGGCGTAGGCGCGGGCGAGTGTCGTGGCGCTCGCCTCTGACAGGCCGAGGTGACGGACCTTGCCCTCCCTGACCAGTTCCGCCATGGTTCCGACGGTGTCCTCGATGGGCACCTCTGGATCGACCCGGTGCTGGTAGAGCAGGTCGATATAGTCTGTTCCCAGCCTTTGCAGGGAGGCCTCGCAGGCCCTGCGGACATTGGCCGGCGAGCTGTCAACGCCTACCATCCGTCCGCCCTCGATACGGAAGCCGAACTTGGTTGCGATGACCACGTCTGGTCGGCGAGAACCGAGCACCCTGCCGAGCAAGCGCTCGTTTTCGTAAGGCCCGTAGACCTCTGCCGTGTCGAAGAAGTCGATGCCAAGCTCCAGTGCCTTGAGCAGTGTCTCCTCGCCACTGGAGGCGTCGCCAGGCCCGTAGGCCTGAGTCATGCTCATGCAGCCAAGCCCAAGGGCCGAGACGGCCGGACCCTGTCGCCCCAGAGTTCTCTTGTGCATGAACCGCTCCTCTTGTGCCAGGCCAGAGTATAAGGAATGCAGGACCCCTGTACGGGCATACAGGTCACCCCTTGGGCCAGCCCGGGGGGCATACTCTGCCCATGAACGAAATCATTCTGGTTGGCTCGGTGGTCGTCGCCTTGGCGGCAGGGCTAGGCATTGGCCTCAGCTGGGGTCGCAGTCGCGGCGCCGCCGAACAGCAGCAGCAGGCTGCGGAGGCGCAGGCCGAAATTTCCCGGCTGAAGGAGGCCATAGGGGCTGCGACGGCCCGCGCCGAGGCCTTCAATTTGGCGGAGGCCCGCCTCAAGGACAGCTTTGGCGCGCTGGCCGCCCAGACCCTGCAGGCCAACACCCAGCAACTGCTGGAGCTGGCCAAGACGCAGCTGGTTAACGCCCAGGCGGAGGCGCGAGGAGACCTTGAGAAGCGTCAACAGGGCATTGCGGAATTGGTCAGGCCGGTCCGTGAATCGCTCGACAAGGTCGACCAGCGCATTCGCGAGCTGGAGACCAAGCGGGAGGGCGCCTACGCAGCCATCGCGAAGGAGCTTGAACACCTGCGCGACAGCCAACATCAGCTCAAGCACGAGACCGGCAACCTTGCCCGTGCCCTGCGGGCGCCGCAGGTGCGCGGTCGCTGGGGCGAGCTGCAGCTCAAGCGAGTGGTGGAGATGGCGGCCATGGAGGAGCATGTCGATTTCCAGACGCAGGCGTCGGTCTCTACCGAAGGGGGGCAACTCCGGCCCGATCTTCGCGTTCACCTGCCGGGCGGCAAGTCGGTCATCGTCGACGCCAAGGTCCCACTTATGGCCTACCTGGATTCGCTGGAGGCAGAGGATGAGTCCGCGCGTCAGGCCAAGCTCGCCGATCATGCCCGGCAGGTGAAGGATCATGTTCGCAAGCTGTCCCAGAAACAGTACTGGGATCAGTTCGAGGAAACTCCGGATTTCGTGGTGATGTTCATACCGGGCGAGGTGTTCTACAGCGCTGCGCTGCAGGCCGATCCGGAACTCATGGAGGAGGCAGTCATCCAGAAGGTCGTACTGGCGACTCCCACCACCTTGGTAGCGCTGCTGCGCACTGTTGCCTTTGGCTGGCGACAGGAGGCCCTGGCTCGTAACGCGCGGGATATCGCCGACCTGGGCAAAACCCTGTACGAGCGCGTCGGCAAGGTGGCCGAATACTGGTCCGGTGTGGGCGGCCACCTGCAGAAGGCAGTGGATACCTACAACAAGGCCACCTCTTCGCTCGAGAGTCGGGTGCTGGTGACGGCCAGGCGATTTCGCGACCTCAAGGTCGGGGTGGAGCGCGATGAAATCACCGAACTGAAGCAGGTGGGCTCGCTGATTAACAATCCTCAAAGCGAGGAGTTGCAAGCTGGCTCGCCCGCCTTGACCGGTCCTGTGGAAACTCCCGATGGCAGCGGAGGACGTGATGACTAGCATGCAGGAAACAACAGAAGGGAAGGACACCATGGAAACGCGCGCATCCGTTGCGCTAAGTGTCGTCATCTGCCTGGCGCTGATCCTGATCGGTGGATGCAGTGTAGGGGGTGCGATGCCGAGGGAGGAAACGGTCAAACAGTACGATGCCGCGGGCATGGAGCTGGAGGACTTACGCGGCGTCGACCTCGCCTGGTTCCGGCCGACCACCGACTTTTCCCGCTATGACTCGGTCATCGTCGAGCCGGTCACGGTCAGGTTCCTGGAAGACTGGGACGTCAAGCGGCCGGGCTCGGCCTTCTCGGTCACCGACAAGGAAATCGAGAAGATGCAGTCCGACCTCGCAGAAACCGTGTACGACAAGTTCGTGCATGAAATCCAGCAGGGCAAGAAGTATCCCGTTGTCACCGAGCCAGCCGGGGGCGTGTTGCGCATCAAGCTGGCGCTGGTAGACATG
>JAURLT010000051.1 GCA_030831085.1 Gammaproteobacteria bacterium | reverse complement strand
GACAACATCAAGATGACGGTGGAGCTGATTGCGCCGATCGCGATGGAGGAAGGCCTGCGCTTCGCCATCCGCGAGGGTGGCCGCACGGTCGGCGCCGGCGTCGTCTCCAAGATCCTGGTCTGAGGCGAGGAGAAGGCAGATGGCTACCAGTCAGAACATCCGGATCCGCCTCAAGGCCTTCGATCACCGGCTCATCGATACCTCAGCCAGGGAGATCGTCGACACGGCCAAGCGGACCGGCGCGACCGTTCGCGGGCCGGTGCCGCTGCCTACCAAGATCGAAAAGTTCACGGTCCTGGTGTCCCCCCACGGGGACAAGGACGCCCGTGATCAGTACGAAATCCGCACCCATAAGCGGCTCATGGACATCGTCAACCCGACCGACAAGACCGTCGACGCGTTGATGAGGCTCGAGTTGCCGGCAGGGGTGGACGTTCAGATCAAGCTGAACTGAGCACGCTTGCTTAACGTTTTGGAGCCGCTATACTAAGCGGCTCAATTGGCTCCGCCGAGGGCGCCCGGTCCTGACCGAGGTGCCCGGGTTTTTTCGGAGCAAGGGATCTGACAGGTGGCGGCACGGTAAAACGTGCGGTGCCTGCCGGAACGGACAATCAGTCAGTCCTGGCCAATCGAAGCCGGGACGGTGATACGAGGAACAGGTCATGGCCATTGGCTTGGTCGGCCGCAAGTGCGGCATGACGCGGGTCTTTACCGAGGCTGGGGAATCGGTCCCAGTCACGGTCATTGAAGCCCTTCCGAACCGTGTTGTTCAGGTGAAGTCCGCCGACAAGGACGGTTATCGGGCCGTTCAGGTCACGGTGGGCAGTCGGCGCGCCTCCCGCGTGGGCAAGCCGGTGGCCGGGCACTTCGCCCGTCACGCCGTCGAGCCGGGGTCAACGACCCTCGAGTTCCGGCTGGCAGAGGGCGAGGGCCAGGACCTGCAGTCCGGGGCCGAACTCAAGGTGGACCTGTTTACCGCCGGCCAAGTGGTGGACGTTGCGGGTACGACCATTGGCAAGGGTTTTGCGGGCACCATGAAGCGTCACGGTTTCGCCGGCGGTCCGGCCAGCCATGGCGCATCGGTCGTCCATCGCGCTCCCGGCTCGATCGGTCAGCGCCAGACCCCGGGACGTGTGTTCAAGGGCAAGCGCATGTCCGGCCACATGGGCGGCGAGCGCCGGACCGTGGAAAACCTCACCGTGGTCGAGGTGGATGCCGAGCGTAACCTCCTGTTGGTGCGGGGTTCGGTACCCGGCGCCGAGGGTGGTTCCGTGGTGGTCCGGCCCTCGGTGAAGGTGGCTGCCCAGGCCCGGCGCAAGTACGTTGCGCCGGCCAAGAAGTGATCCGAGGCACCGGCATGAAGCTGAAGATGTTGAACGGAGCGACGGCGGGCCAGGAAATCGAGGTCAGCGAGGCTGCCTTCGGTCGTGAATACAACGAGCCCCTGGTTCATCAGGTCCTGACTGCCTACCTGGCCGCCGGTCGGTCGGGCACCAAGGCCCAGAAGACCAAGGCGGAAGTGCGCGGCGGCGGCAACAAGCCCTGGCGCCAGAAAGGCACCGGCAGCGCCCGTGCGGGCTCCAGCCGCAGCCCCATCTGGGTCGGCGGTGGCAGGGCCTTTGCGGCCAAGCCGAGGAGCTTCGAGCAGAAAGTTAATCGCAAGATGTATCGCGGCGCGATGCGCTCGATGCTCTCGGAGCTGGTGCGTCAGGACCGGCTGGTGGTCACCGACGGCCTCGAATTGGAGGCGCCGAAGACCCGGATGCTGGTCGGCAAGCTCAAGGAGCTGGGCCTCGACAGCGTGCTGATACTGGTTGAGGCCTACGAGGAGAAGCTGTTCCTGGCGGCCCGCAACCTGCCTGCGGTGCAGGTCTTGCCGGTGTCGGGGTTGGATCCGGTCAGTCTGGCTCGGCACCAGAAGGTGCTGGCCACCGTCGGGGCGCTGAAGATGCTCGAGGAGAGGCTGGCATGAGCGACACCAGCAGGATATCGAAGGAGCGTCTGGTCAACGTGCTGATTGCCCCCCACGTGTCCGAGAAGTCGGCGCGGGTGGCGGAAGCCGGCCAGTACGTGTTCAAGGTCCGGACGGACGCCACCAAGCCTGAAATCAAGGCCGCGGTGGAGTTCATGTTCGAGGTCAAGGTCCAGTCGGTTCACACCGTGAATCAGGTGGGCAAGAACAAGCGTTTCGGCCGCTTCAACGGCCGTCGCTCGGACTGGAAGAAGGCATACGTGAAGCTTGAGTCCGGTCAGGCGATCGAGCTCGGCGGAGCGGAGGCGCCCTGAGCGGGCGTCGGCAACGGAAGACAGAACCATGCCACTTAAGAAATTAAAGCCTACCTCACCCGGCACCCGTTTCCAGGTGCGTCCGGATCGCTCCAAGCTGCACAAGGGCGGGCCCGTGCGCGGCCTGGTTGCAGCCCAGAAGTCCACGGGCGGCCGTAACAATTCGGGTAGGTTGACCACCCGTCACAAAGGTGGCGGTCACAAGCAAAAGTATCGGGTCATCGATTTCCGTCGCGACAAGGACGGCGTCGTCGGTCGCGTGGAACGGCTCGAATATGACCCGAACCGCTCTGCCTACCTCGCGCTGGTCCTGTATCGGGATGGTGAGCGGCGCTACATCCTCGCTCCCAAGGGTCTGGCGGCCGGTGATGAGATCCAGTCGGGTCCCGAATCGCCGATCAAGCCAGGCAACTCCATGGCACTGCGCAGCCTGCCGCTCGGATCACTCGTTCACAACATCGAGTTGAAGCCTGGCAAGGGCGGGCAGCTGGCGCGCGCTGCGGGTAACTCGGCCCAGTACACCGGCCGCGAGGGCGGGTACGCCTTGCTCAGGCTCAAGTCTGGCGAAATGCGTCGCGTTAGCGCCGAATGCCGGGCCACGCTCGGCGAGGTAGGCAACGATGAGCACAACCTCAGGAGTTTCGGCAAGGCCGGCGCCAAGCGCTGGAAGGGCATCCGCCCGACCGTCCGTGGCGTGGTCATGAACCCGGTCGACCATCCGCACGGTGGCGGCGAGGGGCGTTCTGGGCAGGGCAATCCCCACCCCGTGTCGCCCTGGGGTTGGCACACCAAGGGCAAGAAGACCCGCAAGAACAAGCGTACGGATGCCTTCATCGTTAGAAGGCGCAAGTAAGGAGCATCCCGGACCATGTCACGCTCGCTCAAGAAAGGCCCGTTCGTCGACCTGCACCTCAGCAAGAAGGTGGACGAGGCGCGTGCCAAGAACGATCGCCGGCCGATCAAGACCTGGTCGCGTCGCTCGATGGTATTGCCGGAGATGGTCGGCCTGACCATTGCGGTCCACAACGGGCGTCAACACGTACCGGTGCTGGTGTCCGAGAACATGGTAGGCCACAAGCTCGGCGAGTTTGCCCCGACCCGGACCTTCAAGGGTCACGGCGGCGACAAGAAGTCCTAGGAGTCCAGTCATGCAGGTTTCGGCAAAACTCCGTCACGCGCGCATCTCGCCGCAGAAATGTCGCCTGGTCGCCGACATGGTGCGTGGCCAGCCAGTAGGGCAGGCCCTGCAGGTGCTGAACTACACCCCGAAGAAGGGCGCCAAGCTGGTTCGCAAGGTCCTCGAGTCGGCCATAGCGAACGCAGAACACAATCTGGGAGCGGATATCGACGAGCTGAAGGTGGCTCGTATCGAGATCGACACCGCGCCGGTCATGAAGCGTTTCCAGGCCCGCGCCAAGGGGCGTGGCAACCGGATCGTCAAGCGTCTCAGCCACATCACGGTTACGGTCGGCGACGGCCGCGTCGGCTAAGCGCCACCAACGGACAGCAACGGAGCAGCAGGGCATGGGTCAGAAAGTCAATCCGGTTGGAATCCGACTCGGCATCACCCGCGAGTGGACTTCGCGCTGGTACGCCGATTCCAAGGGTTTTGCCGGGCACGTCTACAGCGATTGGCAGGTCCGCCGCTTCCTGCAAAAGAAGCTGGCCGAGGCGTCGGTCAGCCGAATCAACATCGAGCGGGCGGCGCGCAAGGCCAACATCACCATCCATACTGCTCGTCCTGGCATCGTGATTGGCAAGAAGGGCGAGGACATCGAGAAGCTCCGCCAGGAGACGGCGCGCATCCTTGGTATGCCGGTTGGCGACGTGCGGCTCAACATCGCCGAGATCCGCAAGCCCGAGCTGGATGCCACCCTGGTCGCAGAGGGCATCGCCCAGCAGATCGAGAAGCGGGTGATGTTCCGCCGGGCCATGAAGCGGGCGGTCATGAATACGATGCGCAGCGGCGCCCTCGGCGTGAAGGTGCGTATTGCCGGTCGCCTCAACGGTGCCGAGATCAGCCGCTCCGAGTGGGTCCGTGAGGGCAGGATTCCCCTGCACACCTTCCGGGCTGATATCGATTACGGCACCGCCGAGGCCCAGACCACTTATGGGGTCATCGGCATCAAGGTGTGGGTGTTCAAGGGCGAAGTCTTCGACAAGCCGGAGCTTGCCGAGGTAGAGCCGCAGGACGAGGCATCGGCGGCCACGGCCGAGCCGGCGGCCGGCTGAAGCGGAGTAGCTGAACCATGATGCAGCCAAAGCGGACCAAGTACCGCAAACAGCACAAGGGCAACCTGGCCGGCACGGCGATCCGTGGCAGCAGCGTCGCCTTCGGTGAATACGGCCTGAAGGCCACCGGTCGGGCGCGCATGACCGCCCGCGAGATCGAGGCCGCCCGACGGGCGATGACCCGCTACGTCAAGCGTGGTGGGCAGATCTGGATCCGGGTGTTTCCGGACGTGCCGATCACCCAAAAGCCCCTCGAGGTGCGTATGGGTAGCGGCAAGGGCAACGTCGAGTACTGGGTGGCGAAGGTCATGCCTGGCAAGGTGCTATTCGAGATTGAGGGCGTGCCCGAGGCAACGGCCCGTGAGGCCTTCCGGCTGGCCTCGGCCAAGCTGTCGGTGTCCACCACATTCGTCAAGCGGCAGGTGCGGTAATGAAGGCCAGTGATTTGCGTGGCAAGAGCGTAACGGAGCTCAAGGAGGAGCTGATCAAGCTCCGGCGTGAGCAGTTCAACCTGCGCATGGCAGCGGCTGCCGGGCAGGCGGCCCGGCCTGACCAGCACGGCAAGGTTCGCAAGAGCGTGGCCCGCGTCAAGACGGTGCTCAATGAACTCGAGCGCGCGCAGCGCGCTGGCGGAGAAGGCTGATGAGCGAAAACAAGGCGTCCCGGACGCTGACTGGCAAGGTGGTCAGCAACAAGATGGACAAAACCGTTGCGGTGTCCGTCGAGCGCATGGTGAAGCACCCGACCTACGGCAAGTACGTGCGTCGGACCACCAAGCTACTCGCCCACGACGAGAACAACGAGTGCAACGAGGGCGATACCGTAGACATCGCACAGTGCCGGCCGCTGTCCCGCCGGAAGTCCTGGACCCTGGTGCGCGTGGT
>JAURLT010000050.1 GCA_030831085.1 Gammaproteobacteria bacterium | reverse complement strand
GCGGCAGGCCGATGCTGGCCAACTCCTCCTCGAGGTAGCCGTCCTCGTTGACGGATTCGGCAATGGCCAGGGCCAGCGCGAGCTGACGAGGCTCCAGCCCGGCCAGTTCCAGCTGCCAGATGAGGTGGTCCACCAGGCTGCTGCCAGCCGGATCCTCGATGTCCAGCAGCCGATCCTCGCTGCCGGACTGTCGTCCGGGCGAGCCATCGGTTGCGGTCGGCTCCGGCCAGTCATCGCCGACGTCCACCTCGATCCCGCTTTCCGGCTCGGCCGCCTCGATCGCCTGCTCGCCCGGCTCTCCGGGTTCGTCCAGCACCTCCAGCATGACGTTCGACTCGAGTAGCTGGGTGAGCTCGTCCCGCAGGTCGGGAATGGACAACTGCAGGAGGCGGATGGCCTGCTGCAGCTGGGGGGTCATCCGCAGCTGCTGGCCAAGTCGCAGCTGTAGCGCTGGCCTGTTCATCAGAGGCGGAAATCCTCTCCGAGGTAGACCTCCCGCACCCTGGGATCGGCCAGGATCTCGGCGGGCGTACCTGAGGCCAGCACGCTGCCTTCGGCGACGATGAAGGCCTTACTGCAGATGCCGAGCGTCTCGCGCACGCTGTGGTCGGTGATCAGTACCCCAATCCCGCGCTCAGCTAGCTGGCGCACGATGCGCTGGATGTCGCCCACCGCGAGCGGATCGACTCCCGCGAAAGGCTCGTCCAGCAGCATGAAGCGGGGCTCGGCGGCGAGGGCCCGGGCGATTTCCACGCGGCGGCGCTCGCCGCCCGACAGGCTCATGCCCAGGGTATCGCGGACGTGGCCGATGTTCAGCTCATCCAAAAGCGACTCCAGCCGGCGGCCGCGTTCCTCGCGCTTCAGGTCGGAACGGGTCTCGAGGATGGCCAGCAGGTTGTCGGCCACGGAGAGCCGACGGAAGACCGAGGCTTCCTGGGGCAGGTAGCCGAGTCCCAGTCGGGCCCGCTCGTGCATGGGCAGGCGGGTGACGTCCTGTCCATCGAGTTCGATGCGGCCGCCATCGGCGGGCACCAGTCCCACGATCATGTAGAAGGCCGTGGTCTTGCCGGCCCCGTTGGGGCCCAGCAGACCGGTCACCTCGCCGGCGGCGACGCTCAGGCTGATGTCGCGTACCACCTCGCGGCGCCGGTAGCGTTTGCGAAGACCCTCGGCGACCAGCTGGCTCATGGCTGTGGTTCCTCGAGGCTGCGCGGCTGGATGGTGATGCGCACGGGCTGACCGCCCTGCTCCGCGGCCTCGGCCAGCACGCGTTGTTCGGTGATGCTGTAGACCAGCGCGGTGCCGACGATCTCGTTCTCCCCGTCGGAGACCCACGCCTCGCCAGTCAGCCTGACGGTGCCGGCCACGAGGTCGTAGTCGATGCGGGCGGCGCGGCCGCTGACGGAACGGGTTGCGTCGATGCGCTCGAAGCTCGCAGGCGTGCCCTCCACCTCGGCCCGCTGGATGGTGTTGTCGAGGAAGCGGACACTTGCCGTGTCGCTGGCCAGGGATCCCTCCGGGGCCTCTATCGAGACTTCGCCCTCGAACAGCCAGCTGCTGTTCTCGAACTCGAGACCGGTAGCCGTGGCCTGTTGGGCGCGCACCCGGGTGTCGCCCTGCACGATCGTGACCTGCCGCAGCAACACGCGGCCGTTCTTGTAATCAAAGTCGCTGCCGGCTGCCTCGACGGTGATGGGCAGCGTACTACGCACCGTCGGCTGCGCGATGACCGGCAGCGTGAGGCAGAGCAGGGCAAGGCCCAGGCTAGGGCGTGAAGCGACCATGGACCTTGCTCTCCAGGCGGAGGGTTTCGCGGGCCAGGTCGGCCCGCAGGCCGACGGCATCAAGCTGGTGTCGACCGAAATCCAGGCTGACCGGCGCGTCGCTGGTGGCCAGTCGCTGGTTGACCAGCAGCGTCAGGCGCGGGGTCCGTACGGTGGCCGCCCTGGCCAGCGGTTCCCGGAGGCTCTGCATTACCACGTCACCCTCCAGCTCCACCCGCTCGGTGTCCGGCCACGCCCAGCCCCGGTCGGCATCCAGCGACCAGGGTCCGCCAGTGCCACCGGCGAAGTTCACGGCCACGTCGCTGAATTCCACGCGTCCACCCGTTTCGGCCTGGCTGGCCCGCGCGGCGGACAGGGTCAGTCTCACGGCACCGGCCTCGTCGTATTCCGTAAGGCGCGCACCGGACAGGTAGTAGCCGGCGGACTGGCCGGCCAGGCGCGTGGCGGAATCGTCCTCCCGATGGTCCCGGACCTGCCAGGCCATCCAGGCCAGAAGACCCAGCAGGGCCAGCGGTGCCGCCCGCCTGCCGAGGGTCACGTCTGGCGCCTCGCCGCGAGCAGTGCATCACAAAGCTCCCGTACGGCGCCGTGCCCCCCGGGAGTGCGGGTGATCCAGGCCGCTGCAGCCAGCACGTCCGGGTGCGCATCGGCCACTGCCACCGGCAGGCCCACGCCACGCATCAGCACGAGGTCGGGCAGGTCGTCCACCAGGCAGGCGCAGTCAGCAGCCGTCAGGGCCGTTTGCTCCAGCAGGCGGGCCAGCGCCGGGCCCTTGTCTGCTACGCCCTGCATGATGTGGCGCAGGCCAAGTTCGCTGAGGCGCTCGGCCACCGCGGCGCTCGTGCGACCGGAAATGACGGCCACCTCGATGCCCGCTTGTTGTACTGCCTTGATGCCGTAGCCGTCGCGCACGTGAAAGACCTTGAGTGCCTCGCCGGTGGGCCCGAACCAGAGCCGCCCGTCAGTCATGACGCCATCCACGTCGAGCACCAGCAGGCGCACGCGGGTGGCGCGGGCGGCATCGAGACGGGCAGGCGGGCTCACAACACGCCCGCCCGCAGCAGGTCCTGCACGTTGAGCGCACCAACCAGCCGTCCATCTGCGTCGATCGCCAGCAGGCCGGTGATGCGATGGTCCTCCATCAGCTTGAGCGCCTCGGCGGCCAGTGCGTCCACCTCGACCGTGCGGGGGCGGCGGGTCATGACCTCGGCCATCGTCGCCCGATGGATGTCGATCTGCCGGTCAAGCGCCCGGCGCAGGTCGCCGTCGGTGAACACGCCGGCCAGCTTGCCGTCAGCGGCAGTGACTGCCGTCATACCCAGTCCCTTGCGGCTCATCTCAAGCAGGCCCGCCGAGAGCGAGGTATCCTCGGTGACGCTGGGCAGGGCCTCCCCGGCGTGCATGACGTCCGCCACCCGCAGCAGCAGGCGACGGCCCAACGCACCGCCCGGATGTGACAGCGCGAAATCCTCGGCGGTAAAACCGCGGGCCTCGAGCAGGGCGACCGCCAGCGCGTCGCCGACGGCCAGCATGGCCGTGGTGCTTGCAGTCGGGGCAAGATTCAGGGGGCAGGCCTCCGCCGGCACCCGCACGTCGAGGTGCACGGTCGCCTCCCGGGCCAGCGTGGACGCCGGCTTACCGGTCATGGCAATCAGTCCCACGTCAAGGCGCCTGAGCAGCGGCAGCAGGATCAGGACCTCGCCGGTCTCGCCGGAGTTCGACAGCGCCAGCACCAGATCGTCGCGGGTGATCATGCCGAGGTCGCCGTGGCTGGCCTCTGCCGGGTGCATGAAGAATGCGGGGGTGCCGGTGCTGGCCAGCGTGGCGGCGATCTTGCCGGCCACGTGCCCCGACTTGCCCATGCCGGTTACCACCACGCGGCCGCGACAGGCCAGGCACAACTGCCCGGCCCGGGCGAACTCCGCGCCGAGCCGCCCGGCCACCGCAGCGATAGCGTCGGCTTCCACCGCCAGGGCTCTCCTCCCGGCGACCAGCCAGCTTGCGTCATCCACCTCGCGGTTCATGGGAATGATCATACACCGGCGGCCTTTGCTACCATGCGCGCCTGCCTGCCCGAGGACATGGTCATGACTGCGGATGAGCTCAAGCGTCGGATTCTGGCCGGCCTGCCTGGTGCGCAGGTGGACGTCCGCTCGGGCGATGACGTGCACTTTGAGGCGCTGGTGGTCGCGCCCCAGTTCGCTGGCCTCAGGACACTCAAGCGGCACCAGCTGGTCTACGCCGCCGTCGGTGCGGCCATGGGTGGGGAGGTGCACGCGCTCACCCTCGATACCCCCTCGCCAGAAGAATGGTCCGTCCGGGGACAGGGCTAGCCCTCCACCCGCATGGACAAGTTCCGCATTGAGGGCGGGGTACGCCTGTCCGGCGAGGTCCGGGTGGCCGGCGCCAAGAATGCCGCACTGCCCATCCTGACCGCCGGGCTGCTGGGTTGCGGGCCCCTCAGTCTCGCCAACGTGCCCGAATTGCGCGACGTTCGCACGCTGTGTCGCCTGCTGGAGCAGATGGGCGCGCGGATCGAGCATCCAGGCCCTGGCGCGCTGGTGGTGCATCCGCCGGTCGCCTGTGATCCCGAGGCGCCCTACGACCTGGTGCGGACCATGCGAGCCTCGGTGCTGGTGCTCGGTCCGCTACTGGCCCGCTACGGCCGGGCCAGGGTGGCGCTGCCCGGGGGTTGCGCCATCGGCGAGCGACCGGTCAACCTGCACGTCGAGGGGCTGCGGGCACTGGGTGCCGAGATCGCCATCGAGGGCGGTTACATCGAGGCGACGGCGAGCCGCCTGCGCGGGGCGCGCCTGGTGCTCGAGACCGTCACGGTGACCGGTACCGAAAACCTGCTGATGGCCGCTTGCCTCGCCGAGGGCGTGACCGTCATCGAGAACGCTGCGCGCGAACCTGAGGTGGTGGACCTCGCTGGCGCGTTGACCGCCATGGGGGCCCGCATCGGTGGGGCCGGCACCGACACCATCGAAGTCGAGGGCGTGGAGTCCCTGCAGGGTGCGAGCTGGACGGTCCTGCCTGATCGCATCGAGGCGGGCACCTTCCTGGTGGCGGCGGCCATCACCGGGGGCTGCGTACGGGTCACCAACGTGGTGCCCGGCCACCTCGATGCCTTGCTGGCCAAACTGGCTGAGGCCGGCGCCGCCATATCGGCAGGTGCGGACTGGATCGAGCTGGAGATGCGCGATCGACCGCGGTCGGTGGACCTGCGCACCAGCCCGCATCCGGGCTTCCCGACCGACATGCAGGCGCAGTTCGCTGCCCTTAACTGCGTGGCCGCCGGGGTCGGTACGGTGATCGAGACCATCTTCGAGAATCGTTTCATGCACATGCAGGAGCTGCGTCGCCTGGGTGCCGATATCCGCATCGACGGGCATACGGCGGTCATCCATGGCGTCGAGCGGCTGTCCGGTGCACCGGTGATGGCCACCGACCTGAGGGCCTCGGCGGGGCTGGTGCTGGCCGGGCTGGTGGCCGAGGGCGTGACCGAAGTGCAGCGCGTGTACCACATCGATCGGGGCTACGAGCGGATCGAGGAACGGCTGGCGGCCTTGGGCGCACGAATCGAGCGGGTGGCCGGCGACCCGTACTGAACGCTCAGCTTGAGGCAGCGGCTTCGGCGGGTCGCTCGATGACCGGAATCTTGCGCACGTATTCGCGGGTGCGGGCCTCGAACGGTGGTCCCCGTCTGACCGTCACCATCAGGCTCCCGCCTGGTGCAGTACTTGCAATCCGGGCCAGCAGGTCCTCAGCACCGTTGACCGTCTTGCCGTCGAGTTCGGTGATCACGTCGCCCGGTCGCATCCCCTCGCTGGCCGCAGGGGCTCCGCGGTAGACGCCGGTGACGATAACCGAGCCTTCCGGATAGCCGAACTGCCGAGCTTCCTCGGGCTTCAACGCTTGCGGCCGGATGCCGATCCAGCCGCGAATCACCCGGCCATCGCGCAGGATGGCATCCACCACGCCGCGGGCGAGGTCGACCGGAATGGCGAAGCCGATACCCTCGATGCCGGCGTTGCGGGCGATGACCGCGGTGTTGATGCCCACCAGTTCGCCCTGGCCGTTGACCAGGGCCCCGCCCGAGTTGCCGAAATTGATGGCCGCGTCGGTCTGGATGAAGCTCTCGAAGGTCGATACGCCCAGCCGCCCCCGGCCGGTGGCGCTGACGATGCCCTGGGTGACCGTCTGCCCGAGGCCCAGCGGGTTACCGATGGCCAGTACCGGCTCGCCGACCCGCAGGCCATCGGAGCGGCCCAGTGGCACGACCGGGAGGTTGCTGCCTTCCACCTGCAGCACGGCCAGGTCGGTGTCGCGGTCACTGCCGACGAGGCGCGCGGGCAGGTCGCGACCGTCGCGGAGTTGCACGCTGACCTGGGTGGCGCTGGCCACGACGTGATAGTTGGTGACCACGTGCCCGCGATCATCGTAGATGACCCCGGAGCCGAGGCTGCGCTCGACCCGTTCCTGGTAGGCGCCCCACATCTCACCCATGAAGGGTGCAAGGCCACGGGGCAGGTTCTGTGCGTTCGGCAGTCGCACCACGCGCTCCGTGAATATGTTCACCACAGCAGGGGCCGAGCGCTCTACCGCCGCGCTGTAGTCGCCAGTGCCTGGCCCGCCCGGGATCGGCCCGTCCGGCTGATCCAACGCGTTGGGGGGCGGCGCCGACCCACCGGGCGTGGCCGACTCTGCGGATGCGCTCGAAGGTGCGGACACGCCGGCCCGCCGGTCATCGAGCAGCAGCAGCAGGCTGGCCGCAGCGAGGCCGAGCGCAACCCAGGGCAGGGCCCAACGTGTCCAGGATAGGAACTTCACGGGCTTATTATCGGTCACGGCGAGGGTGGGTGCAGCATCCGGCCGCGCATGTATAATTTGCGCACCCCCCCATGGGCCCTTGCAGCCCAGCGTGGTCAGCCCTGGCGGCGGCCACGGGCGGACGTGTGTGCAGGACCAGAGGTGTCTGATGACCGAGCAAGTGGACAAGGGACGGCGGCAACTGTTGACCGCTGCGACCGCACTCACCGGCGCCGTGGGCGCGGCCTTCGCGGCTGCTCCCTTCCTGGCGTCGTGGAAACCCAGCGCACGGGCCAAGGCCCTGGGTGCGCCGGTGGAGATCGATATCTCCAAACTCGAGACCGGCTCCATGCTCAAGGTGGAATGGCGAGGCAAACCGGTCTGGGTGGTCCGCCGCAGTCAGGAGATGGTCGGCGCGCTCGACGCGGTCGATCCGCTGCTCGCCGATCCGGGGTCTGAGTCCTCCGAGCAACCCGACTTCGCCCGCAATCCGGCGCGAGCCCTCAAGCCTGAATACCTGGTGGTACTCGGCGTGTGCACCCACCTCGGCTGCGCGCCGCTCAGCCGCTTCACTCCGGGCGATGCCGAACTCGGCGCCGACTGGCCGGGTGGATTCTACTGTCCCTGCCACGGTTCCAAGTTCGACCTCTCCGGGCGAGTATTCAAGGGCGTGCCGGCACCCACCAACCTCGCAGTGCCGCCCTACGCCTTTGTCGATGACAACCACATCCTGGTCGGCGCCGACCAGTCGAGGGCTGCCTGATGGCCAATGCAAATACCCCGGCCGAGGACGGAACCCTCCTCGGATGGATCAATGCCCGTTTTCCGCTGACCCGGATGTGGGAGGAGCAGTGGGGCAAGTACTACGCCCCCAAGAACCTCAACAACTGGTACCTGTTCGGGTCGCTCTCGCTGTTCGTGCTGGTGTTGCAGATCGTCACCGGCATCTTCCTGACCATGAACTACAAGCCCTCGGCGGCCGAGGCCTTTGGTTCGGTCGAGTACATCATGCGGGACGTGGAGTGGGGTTGGCTGATCCGCTACCTGCATTCGACCGGTGCGTCGGCGTTCTTCCTGGTCGTCTACCTGCACATGTTCCGCGCCATGCTCTACGGCTCCTATCGCAAGCCGCGTGAACTGCTGTGGATCTTCGGCATGGTCATCTATCTGGTGCTGATGGCCGAGGCCTTCTTCGGCTACCTGCTGCCGTGGGGCAACATGTCCTACTGGGGCGCACAGGTGATCGTCTCCCTGTTCGGTACGCTGCCGGTGATCGGCGCAGGGCTGGTCGAGTGGATCCGCGGCGACTTCTACATCTCGGATATCACGCTCAACCGCTTCTTCGCGCTGCACGTGATTGCGCTACCCCTGCTTTTGGTCTTCCTGGTGGTGGCCCATCTGCTGGCTCTGCACGAGGTTGGCTCGAACAACCCGGACGGCATCGACGTCAAGAAGCACAAGGGGCCAGACGGGCACCCGCTGGATTCCATCCCCAGCCATCCGTATTACTCGGTCAAGGACATCATGGGGCTGACCGCCTTCCTGGTGCTGTTCTGCGCCGTGGTGTTCTTCGCGCCCACCCTGGGCGGCCTGTTCCTGGAGGCGCCGAATTTCGAGCCGGCCAATCCCATGCAGACCCCCGAGCACATCGCGCCGGTGTGGTACTTCACGCCCTTCTACGCGATGCTCCGGGCGGTGCCGGCTTTCCTCGGCACCCAGGTGTGGGGCGTGCTGGTGATGGGTGCGGCGATCGTGCTGCTGTTCTTCCTGCCCTGGCTGGATCGCTCGCCCGTGCGCTCCATCCGCTATCGGGGTCCGATCTACAAGATCGCTCTGGCGCTCTTCGTGATCTGGTTTGTCGTGCTCGGCTATTGCGGCCTCATGCCCGCGGTGGAGCCGTTCAAGACGCTGTCGGTTATCGGCACTATCTATTATTTCGCTTACCTGCTGCTGATGCCTTGGTTCACCCGCATCGACAGCCACAAGCCAGAGCCTGAGAGGGTCACCTACCATGCGCATTGATCGCGGCCTCGTCCTGGCCCTCGCCCTGAGCCTTGCGCCGCCGGTGATGGCGGCAGGTGGCGGCAGCTACCCGGATGCCGGGACCGACATCCACGACACGCCGTCCCTGCAGCGCGGGGCCCGGAACTTCGCCAATTACTGCATGGGCTGCCACTCGGCCCAGTACATGCGCTGGAACCGGTTGGCTGCCGACCTGGGCATCAGCGAACAGGTACTGGAAGAAAACCTCATGCTGGCCGGCGGCAAGCCGCACGACGTCATCCTCAGCGCCATGCCGGCCGCCCAGGCTGCCGAATGGTTCGGCAAGGCGCCGCCAGACCTGTCCCTGATTGCCCGCAGCCGTGGGGTGGACTATCTCTCAGCCTTCCTTCACGGTTTCTACGCAGACCCCTCGCGACCGACCGGGGTGAACAATACCGTGCTGGCCAATACCGCCATGCCCCACGTGCTGGCGAACCTCCAGGGCCTGCAGGAGGCCGAGTATGAGTTGGTCACCCGTGAGGACGGCGTGACCGAGCAACACCTGGTCGGCTTCAAGGCCGGAGCACCCGGTGAACTGACGCCGGAGCAGTACGATGACTTCGTGCGCGATACGGTTAATTTCCTCGACTACATGGGCGAGCCGGTCAAGGCCAAGCGAGAGCGCCTGGGTGTCTGGGTCGTGCTGTTCCTGCTGGTCCTGTTCCTGCTGGCCTGGCTGCAGAAGAAGGAATACTGGAAGGACGTGCGCTGAGCCGTGACAGAGTCGGCGCCGACCTCGCGCAGGCCCTACCTCCTGCGGGCCATGCACGAGTGGATGAGCGACAACGGCCAGACGCCGCACCTGCTGGTGGATGCCCAGGCACCCGGTATCGAAATACCCCCAGGGCATGAGCGGGACGGCAAGCTGGTCCTCAACGTCAGCTGGCAAGCCACCGATGGACTATCACTCGGCAACGACTGGGTGGAATTCGGGGCCCGCTTCGGCGGCGTGACCCGCAGGGTGCGCCTGCCCACCACTGCGGTGATGGGCATCTACGCCCGTGAGACCGGCGAAGGCATGCTGTTTCCGGAGGACGAGGAACCACCGCCGTCTTCAACGTCTCCGCCGGAGTCTCCAGTGCCCTCAGGGCGCCCGAAACTGTCGGTCGTCAAGTAAGCCGGAAGGCATCGCGCAGCAACCGGCAGCGCATACGGTCCGCTGGTCCGGACACTTCCACCACGTCGAAGCGCGCCGGCAACCGGGCCAGCGCGGGATTGTGCAGGAGCAGGGTGTGAGCGGCCCGCATCAGCCGGCGCTGCTTGGTGGGGGTGACGCTGCCTGCCCCGCCCCCGTGGCGGCCGCCCGACCTATAACGCACTTCCACGATGGCCAGCACTGATTCATCGAGGGCCACGATGTCCAGTTCGCCGCAGCGGAAGCGGCAATTGCGGGCGAGCAGGCGGTAGCCGAGCGACTGCAGGTACTCCGCAGCCAGGGTCTCGGCCCGTCGGCCGGACTCAAGATGCGGGGGTCGCTTTGATTCAGGGCAGGAGGGGGAGGGCCTTGCCATCCTGAACGCGGGCAAAGGCCAGCGTCCGGCGCACCCGTCCCGTGTCATCCAGGCGGAGTTCGCCGGTCATGCCGGCCAGGGGCTGTTCGAAGGCGCGGCCGCCCTTGCGCAGTTCCATGACCACCGCGAAGGCGTCCATCCCGAAGGCGTGCAGTCGGGTGCCGGGCTGCCCCTGCGTTCGCCAGCTCCGCAGGGACGCTTCTCGCCTTGCCGCGACTGGCCCCTCAGTGTCGAGCACCCACGGCATGTCCGGAAAGGTCACGCCGGTCAGGTCCAGGTTGTCGCTGCCAGAGGGCTCGTAGGCGTCGGACAGGCTGTAGGATGGGATGCGGCCTGAAAAATTGAAGCGCAGCTGGCTGCGGATCAGGCGCGCCGCCACCGGTGGTCCGCCAATGAATACGAAACCAGCGTCCTGACGGGGCTGATAGACGCGTTTGCCGCCAGAGCGACCTGCGGGCCGGAGTTTCATGAGCCTCGGAATGATCTCGCTGAAGTCGGTGGTGCCAGAGGCGTAGGCTTCGGCGTCGAGCACCACGCCACCAAGGGCCGCGAGCTCCTCGCTGAAGGCCTGCCTTACCCGGCGTCCCCAGTCGTTGGCGGGCAGCAGGGTGACGCCAGTGGGCAGTCCGTCCGCGACCACTCGCCTGGCAACAGCGCGAGCCTCGTCCTCGGGAGACAGGGCAAACTGGTAAAAGTTAGAGGGTGTGACCCGCTCGTCGGGCAGGAAATTGAGTGCGAGGGTGGTGATGCGACCGTCGGTAGTGTCGGCCAGCGCCGTGACCTCTTCCCGGGTCAGCGGCCCCACGATGACCTGAGCCCCGTCAGCGGCAGCCTGCAGGTAGGCGCTCGGCGCATCGCTGGGGGCCACGTCGTATACCCGCACCGAGGGTCGGCTGGCCTCGGGCAGGGCGTAGAAGGAGTCGAGAAACCCGGTGCGTACTGCCTCGCCCGCCGAGGCGGCCCGGCCAGACAGGGGCAGCAATAGAGCGATCCGGCCATTACCTGCCGCTGCCGCTGCCCGCGGGCGAGTCGCCGGGCTATCGGCCTCGCCGACCTGGTCGCGCTCCACGCTCGCTCGCTCCCGGGGAGGCTTGCGCAGCGAGTCCATGGGGGCGCATGCGGCGAGGGTAAGCAGGCCGAGGGTGAGCGCAAAAGCTTGCAGTCGGGACGGGGCGGGGAATGGCATGTCGATCCTGGTCTGGGAGTGGTGAGGTGCCGCGCGGGGGCGTGTGGGTTCATTATAGGCGCCATGAGCGGCGTGCTTTACCTGGTGGCGACACCCATCGGCAATCTCGGTGATCTGAGTGACCGTGCGCGGCAGGTCCTGGGGGCCGTGGACCTCGTTGCCGCGGAGGACACCCGTCGAACCGGTCAGTTGCTCAGCGGGCTCGGCATCTCGCGGCCGCTCCTGTCGGTGCACGAGCATAACGAGCGCGCGCGCGCGGCGGGGATCGTCGAGCGCCTGCAGGCGGGACAATCGGTGGCGCTGGTCAGCGACGCCGGTACGCCGCTGGTCAGCGACCCCGGATTTCGCCTGGTCCGCGCGGCGATCGCGGCGGGTGTGGAGGTGACCGCCCTGCCCGGGCCCTGTGCGGCCATCGTGGCCTTGACCCTGTCGGGGCTGCCGAGCGACCGGTTCTGTTTCGAGGGCTTTCTGCCAGCGCGGACAGCAGCACGACGCAGCCGACTCGCGCAACTCTCGGCGGAGCCACGAACCCTGGTGTTCTACGAGAGTGGTCAGCGACTGCAGGCCATGCTGGAGGACTGTGCGGTCGTCTTCGGGGTGGCGCGGGAGGGCGCTCTGGGCCGTGAATTGACCAAGCGTTACGAACAGGTGTGCAGGGGACCCGTGGGCGAACTCGCGCGCAGGGCAGCTGACGAGCCCGACCTCTGCCGGGGCGAGTTGACGGTGGTGGTGGCCGGGGCCGAAGACCGGGACTCTGCTACGGAACAGGCGCAACTGGCGGAGTTGCTGCCAAAGCTCCTGAAACATCTGTCGCCTTCCCAGGCGGCCAGTCTGGCTGCCGAGTTGACCGGACTGCCGCGCAACGCCTGCTACCGTCTGGCGCTCGAACTCACAAAGGTGGATTAGCGACTGCACAGGCCCTATATTGAATGCGGGAGCCGGCCAGGCAACCGCTGTTTTCCAATGGGAAATGGAGGAAAGTCCGGGCTCCGCAGGGCAAGGCGCCAGGTAACCCCTGGGGGGCGAAAGCCCACGGAAAGTGCAACAGAAAGCAAACCGCCCAAGCGCGCTTCGGCGCGACGGCAAGGGTGAAAGGGTGCGGTAAGAGCGCACCGCGTCGGCGGCAACGTCGGCGGCACGGCAAACCCCGCCTGGAGCAAGGCCAAATAGGGAAGCAGGCAGCCGCAAGGCTGCGACGCGTGGCCCGCGCGCGCTTCCGGGTAGGCTGCTAGAGGCGTCCGGTGACGGGCGTCCCAGATGAATGGTTGCCCCCGACAGAACCCGGCTTATCGGCCGGCTCCCACTTTCAACCACCCGCCTGATGCCTGACCGGCATTCAGTCCGTTTGTACCCGATACCTCACCAAGCGCGACAATAAGCGTTTGTAACTCTTTGATTTATTGATCCCGTTTCGGGCCCGATTAAAGGGTTGGTGACCGGGCCTAAGTCTATGAGACACAAGAAGATTTTTTTGCGGGACCCGTTGACCCAGTGCCTTTCCGGCCCTATAGTGGCGAAGAGTGGTAAAAAGTGGGAGGAAATGGGACGCCGTCCCGTTCCAAGGTTGTGTTTCGAGGCGCCAACAAAGTCACTCTGGATGCGAAAGGGCGGATGGCCATGCCAACCCGCTATCGCGACCGTATTGCGGAACGCTCGCAGGGTCGGCTGGTGGTCACCGTCGACCGCGACAAGTGCCTGCTGCTTTACCCACTGCCGGACTGGGAGGAGGTCGAGCGCAAGCTCATGCGCATGCCGACCCTGCACGAGTCCACCCGTCGCTTGCAGCGTCTGATGGTTGGCTATGCCACTGATGTCGAGCTCGACGGTCACGGCCGCCTGCTGCTGCCGCCGAAGCTGCGGGAGTTCGCCAGCCTCGAGCGTGACGCGATGCTGATCGGGCAGGGTGCCCGCTTCGAGTTGTGGGACGAGACGATCTGGGAAGGAAACCGCGACCGTTGGCTGGAGGCTACGCAGTCGGCGAGCGACCTGCCGCCGGAGCTTGCGTCGCTTTCGCTGTAAGCGCGCTGCGCGGTGGAGGTTGAAGTCGGAAGGGAGCACGTGCCAGTGCTGCTCGAGGAAACCCTCGAGGCGCTGGCGGTGAAGGGAGACGGGTTCTACGTGGACGCCACCTACGGGCGCGGCGGCCACGCGGAGGCCGTCCTGGCCAGGCTTGGAGACAGGGGGACGCTGCTTGTCATCGATCGGGATCCTGAGGCCGTCGCCTGCGCCAGGGAACACATCGGTCGGGATCCGCGCGTCACAGTGGTCCACGCAGATTTCGCCGCCCTGGATACGGCGCTCGAGACGGCGGGCCGGCAGCCCGACGGCATCCTGCTCGATCTCGGCGTCTCCTCTCCGCAGCTCGATACGCCAGGGCGCGGATTCAGCTTT
>JAURLT010000049.1 GCA_030831085.1 Gammaproteobacteria bacterium | reverse complement strand
GAGCGAGCGTTGCCTGAGGTCATCGCCCCGATAGACCTGCAACGAGCCTCCGTCGGTAAAAAGGTCACGCAACGCAGATTCCACCTCGCCGGCCTCGACGCCGGGCTCGAGCCAGAAGGCAGCCTGGTTGACCGCGAGATCGCCGGTCCTGGCGCGGTAATTCTCTAGCGATACCACGATGGCGCCGGCCGGATGACCATAATCGCGCCAGATCCCGGCCACCCGCACCGGCCACGAACCCTCCGCCAGTGGCAACTCTCGCAGGTCGCCCACGCGCCATCCGTAGAGATCGGCAACGGGTTCAGACACCCACACCGGCGGCTCGGGCCCCGCCTCGGTCTCCAGCGCGCCCGCCACCAGCGGGAGGCGGGTGACGGGGCCATCGCCCCTGACTGGCCTTGCGATCAACTCGACCGGCTCCCTGAGCGCATCCATTCGCAGACCGGCGAGACGCCGCCACTCGACGTGACTCACACCCGGCAGGCGGGCAATGGCAGCCTGGTCATCCTCGTCCCAGTACGCCGTATCCTGGGTGGCGGCCACCCTCGCGTGGAGCTCGGCGGGCAGCACGTCACCGAGCCAGCGCTCGAAGGAGTCCCTGAAGGAATGCACCATGATGGCCATGGCGGCCATCAGGCTGAAGCTGACGATGATGGCGGCCAGGCTGATGGCGCTGAGCCCCGCGCTGCCACGCAACTGGGCCAGCGCCACGGCCGGGGTGGCCTGCCGGGGAGTGGGCAACACGGACAAGACCTGCGAAGTGAGCACTGGCACCAGCAGGATACCGGCGAACAGCAGCGCCGCTACCGCGAGATAGCCGAACACGGGCAGTCCGCCGACGGCTGGCAGCAGGGCCAGCAGCACGGCGGCACCGGCCAGCCCGAGGCCGGCCCGTACGCCACCCAGGCGGGCCAGCACGGTCTCGGCATCGCCCGACTTCAGGGCCATGGCCGGCGCCCTGCGCGCCGCCTCCCGCGCCGGCCACCAGGCGCCCGCCATGGCCAGCGCGGTACCCACCACGAAGAAGGGCAGCAGGCTCGAGGCCTGCGGATCCGGCCGTGTGGCCAGGGTGGCAAAGTAGCCTCCACCGAGGTCACCACCGAGGCGGACCAGCACCATGACGGCGAGCGCCTGACCGAGGGCCACGCCGACCGCCGCACCCGACACTCCAAGCAACGCACCCTCGGCCAGCAGCGCGACCTCGAGTTCGGAGCGTCGGCAGCCGAGCGCACGCAGCAGGGCGAAGGCTTGACGCCGCCTGAGAACCGCCAGCGACTGGGTGGAGAACACCAGGAAGCCGCCGGTCAGGAGCGCCACCATGGCCAGCAGGTTGAGGTTCACCCGGTAGGCCCGACTGACCCGTTCCGCCCTGCCTGCCTCCTCCTCCGGTCCGGTGGCGGTGACGCCCGCGGGCAGGCGCGCCGCGAGGCCTGCCAGGAAACGCTCGGGTTCGATGTCTGGCCGAAGTCTCAGGTCGAGGCGATTGACGCGACCGATTCGATCGAAGCGCCATTGCGCCGAGGCGATATCCATCAGGGCCAGGGCTTGCGGATACGCCTCCTCGGTGAGCACCTTCACCACGCGCAACTCGATCACCTCGCTGCCAGCGCGCAGCCGCAGGCGGCTCCCCTCACCCAGCCCCAGCTGCTCGGCAGCCGCGGCGCTGAGCGCCACCGCATCGGGCTGCAGCAGGGGTAATAAGCCATCACCGAGCCCGGCGACCAACGCCGGCTGCAGTTGTCCCGCGCGCAGCGGGTCGAGTCCGAGGACGGCCAGCGAGTCCTCGATTCCGGTTGGCTGTATCTTGAGATCCAGCAGCGGACTGGCAGCGAGCACCGCTGGATCGGTGGCGAGCGAGACAAACAGGGACTCATCGAAACCGGCATCGCCGCCGCGCAACACGACGTCGGCGTCTCCCACCAGTTGGCGGGCTGCCCGATCGAATTCCTGCAGCGCGCCCTGGTTGATGAGAAACACCGCGGTCGACAGAGCCACGCCCAGGGCAATGGCGAGCACCGTGGCGAGCAACCTGAAAGGCTGCTCGCGCAGGCGGCCGAGCAGCAGGGTGCGCGAGACCGCGAACCTTGCGCTCAAGGGGCTTGCAGCGGCCTCAGCGACCGTCCGTCAAGAACCAGCACGCGCTGGGCGGTGGCTGCTGCGGCACGCGAATGGGTGATCAATACGCCGCTGGCACCCTGGCCGAGGATCCGCTCGCGCAGCAGTTCCAGCACCCGGCTGGCGGTGGCAGGGTCGAGGTTGCCGGTGGGTTCATCGGCCAGCAGCAGACCGGGGCCGTGCACCAGAGCACGGGCGATGGCGACGCGTTGCATTTCCCCGCCGGACAGTTCACGCGGAAAGCGCGGCCCGAATCCAGCCAGTCCCACGGCCTCCAACAGGTCGCCCGCGGCACGCTCCCTGGCCTGTCGCGGCTCACCGAGCAGATGCAGGGGCAGCGCGACGTTATCGAGCACCGTGAGATGAGGCAGCAGGTGAAAGGCCTGGAACACGAAGCCGACCCGGCGGCGCCTGAGCAGCGTGGCGGCATCGTCGTCCAGGGCGTGCAGCGGCTCACCGTCGATCTCGATGGTTCCGGCATCCGGACGGTCGAGGCCCGCCACCAGGTTCAGGAGCGTGGATTTGCCCACGCCCGATTCGCCAAGGATAGCGACGTACTCGCCCTGCCCGAGTTCCAGGTCGATGCCCTCAAGGACCGCCGGACGCTCCGGGTGATAGCGACGGCACACCCCGGTGAGCCGCAGGACAGGGCGGGTCACCTTGGGCACACGCTCAGGGCATCTGGATGCCGCCGCCGCCGCCCATGCCACCGCGACCCTTGAGCGCCGCGGCACCCGCATCCGGGATCACGATGGACGAGGCTGCCTGACGGCGCATCTCCTGGATCTCACGAGCGGCGTCCTCCACGGCTCGTTGGGCTGCTGGACCAAACGCAGCCACCGCGCCAGCGAGGTCGGCGGCGTCGAGTTCGAAGGACAGCGGCAGCGACCCCATGGGTGTCATGACCGTAGCCTGGCCCACGAACACAACGGGCCGGGCAGGATCCTGGTCGCCCGAGGGCAGCACCGGCACCAGGCGCCGGATGGTACCCACTCGCTGGTCGCTGTACACCTCCTCGCGGTAGAGGCTGGTCGAGTCCATGTTCGGCTGTTGCGGAGATTCCTGATTCATGACGGGCCTAGCCTGAGTAACTTCTGACGCTGGACACTTTAACGATTAGCGAAGGGACCCGCCATGAGCATTCGACACTGCGCCGGCAAGGCGCGGGCCCTTTTGCCCCTGCGGTCGGCGCAGCGCACAACCTGAAAGCCTTAGCGCGGCCCGTGCAGGGCCGCGAACTCGATGCTGCGCTCGTCCCAGCCGGGGGCCGCTTCGAGCGCCGGCACCACTTCCTCCGGTTCCGCGACCACCTGCCACATGTCGCCGTGGCGCTGGTCCATGAAGCGCTCGCGAATGGAGCGCGCGAACTGCTCGAGCAGCGGATCGTAGTAGCCGCCCGTATTGACGATGACGATGGGGCCGAGATAGATCCCGAGCCGCTTGAGGGTGATGGCCTCCATCAGTTCCTCGAAGGTGCCACAGCCGCCCGCCAGGGCCACCACCGCCGAGGCGCGGGTGAGCATCCCGTGCTTGCGGGTGCGCATGTCCTCGACCTCGTGCAGTTCGCTGATGCCGCGATGACCCCATTCAAGCTCGAGCATGAACCTGGGAATCACCCCGATCACCCGCCCACCCTGCTCCAGCGCACCATCAGCCAGCGCCCCCATCGAGCCAGCCTTACCCCCGCCATAGATGATCGTACAGCCAGCCTCGGCGAGCAGGCCACCGAGCCGGCGAGCCACCTGGCGATGGATCGGGTCTGCCACCCCGCTGGACGCGCAGTAGACACACACTGAATGCGGCTTGTTCCCGGATTCGCGGCTCACTTTTTCTCCTTGCTTCGCAGGCCTCCGCGGGGCGGCAGGCCGGTGTGCTGGGTCAGCATGCGGCCGCCCGGCCTCGCACGCGGCCGCGCCTCGCCGGTACCCTTGGGCTGCCATGCGGGCACCAGATGACGCTTGCCGCTGCCGATCAGGTCGGCACGTCCCATTCGCCGCAGGGCCTCACGCAGCAGCGGCCAGTTGTTGGCATCGTGATAGCGCAGGAAGGCCTTGTGCAGGCGGCGCTGCGCCGGACTGCTCGGCACGTAAACCTCGCCCCCGTCGCGGCGCAGCTTGTGCAGGGGATCCTTGCCGGAATGCCACATCGCCGTGGCCGTGGCCATGGGCCCGGGGAGGAAGGCCTGCACCTGGTCGGCACGGAAGCCATTTGCCTTGAGCCACAGCGCCAGTTCCAGCATGTCCTCGTCGGTGGTGCCGGGATGGGCGGCGATGAAATAGGGAATGAGGTACTGCTCCTTGCCGGCTGCCTTTGAATACCGGTCGAACAGCTCCTTGAAACGGTAGTACGTACCCACCCCCGGCTTCATCATTTTCGACAGCGGGCCTTCGCCAATCGCCTCCGGCGCGATCTTGAGGTAGCCACCAACGTGATGTTCGGCCAGCTCCTTGACGTACTCGGGCGACTTGATGGCAAGGTCGTAGCGCACCCCGGATGCGATCAGCACCTTCCGAATGCCGGGCATCTCCCGGGCCCGCCGGTACAGGCGGATCAACGGCGAATGGTCCGTGTTCAGGTTCGGACAGGTGTCCGGATACACGCAGGAAGGACGACGACAGGCCGACTCGATCTTCGGGTCCTTGCAGTGCAGGCGGTACATATTGGCGGTGGGGCCGCCAAGGTCGGAGATCACTCCGGTAAAACCGGGCACCCGGTCGCGGATCTCGGCCACCTCGCGTAACACCGAGTCTTCGGAGCGGCTCTGGATAATGCGCCCCTCGTGCTCGGTGATGGAGCAGAAGGTGCAGCCCCCGAAGCAGCCACGCTGAATGGCCACCGAGAAGCGGATCATCTTGTAGGCGGGGATCTTGGCCTCACCGTAGGCCGGATGCGGGACCCGCTGGTAGGGCAGGTCATAGACCCAGTCCATCTCGCGAGTGGTCAAGGGAATGGGCGGCGGATTCAGCCACACTTCGTGCCGACCGTGGCGCTGAACCAGCGCCCGCGCGTTGCCCGGGTTCGATTCCATGTGGAGGATTCGCGACGCGTGCGCATACAGCACAGGGTCGTCGCGCACCGCATCGAAGGCCGGCAGGCGGATGTAACTGCGCTCGCGATCCGCAGCGGCCACGCGCCGGGCGAAGCGCACCACCTTGACCGGCGACTCCCCGACCGGCGCTGCCTGCCCGGACTTCGCCTGGGCATTCATGGGCTCCATGGCATAGGGATCGATCGGCGGGTTCAGCGGCCCGGGCACGTCGAGGTGGGTGCTGTCGATCTCGACCCAGTCCGGGGGCAACTCACGGCGCAGCAGCGCAGTGCCACGGATGTCACTGAGTGCGTGAATGGGCTCACCTGCAGCCAGCCGATGGGCGATTTCACAGACCTGCCGCTCGGCATTCCCGTAAACCAGGAGGTCTGCCGACGAATCCATCAGCACCGAGCGACGAACGACGTCCGACCAGTAGTCGTAATGCGCAATCCGTCTGAGCGAGGCCTCGATGCCGCCAATCACCAGTGGCACGTCGCCCAGAGCTTCGCGCACGCGCTGGGCATAGACAATCACCGAACGATCGGGCCGCTTGCCGCCTTCGCCGCCGGGCGTGTAGGCATCGTCGCTGCGCAGCTTGCGATCCGAGGTGTAGCGGTTCACCATCGAATCCATGTTGCCGGCGGTGAGGCCCATGAACAGGTTGGGTCGCCCAAGCGCCGAGAAGGCCTCGGGATCGCGCCAGTCCGGCTGAGCAATGATTCCTACCCTGAAGCCCTGAGCCTCGAGCACCCGACCAATGATCGCCATGCCGAAACTCGGGTGGTCTACGTAGGCATCGCCGGTGACGATGATGACGTCGCAGCTGTCCCAGCCCAGCGCGTCCATTTCCTCCCGGCACATGGGCAGGAAGGGCGCCGTGCCGAACCGGTGAGCCCAGTGTTTTCTGTAGGAGTCGAGCGATCTGGCCTGTTGCATGTTGGTTCAGCCTGTCGCCTGCAGGCCCTGGGCGATCCCGGTGATGCTCGCCACCAGGGAGCCAAACAGCTGCTGATCTTCCCTGCCCGACTCACGCCAGCGGCGCAGCAAGTCCACCTGCATGAAATGCAGCGGGTCGAGATAAGGCGAGCGCAGGACGATGGAACGCTGCATGCGCGGGTCGTCGTCCAGCAGGTCAACCTCGCCTTTCACCCAGGTGATCCAGCGGCCGGCCAGCGCATATTCCGAGCGGATCCGCTCCGTGATCGCCGCATGGCGGCCACCGGCGAGCTCATCGTAACGCTCTGCGATCTGGAAGTCGGTGCGCGCCAGCTGTTTCTCGACGTCGGCCAGCAGGTGATGGAAAAAGGGCCAGTCGCGCCATGCCTCACTCAACCTCTCGGGGCCCAGCGCTCTTGCAGCCGCCTCGAGGCCGGTACCCATACCGAACCATCCAGACAGCGTATGCCGGCTCTGGGTCCAGGCGAAGACCCACTGGCTGGCCCGCAGGCTGGCAATGTCGCGAACGCCGTCGCGGTACATGTCGCGGGACCCGAGCTGCATACGCTCGATGACGTCAATCGGAGTCACTGCGCAAAAATACTCATAGAGGTCTGGCGTCTCGAACACCAGGCCCCGGTAGGCATCGCGGGAAGCCTCAGACACGCGCTCCATGACCTCGCGATAATGGCCGACACCCGGTCCGGTCTCCTGCCCCACCCGGGCGCGCGCCAGCAGCAGCGCATGGACGGCCTGCTCGAAGGTGCGTGAGGCCAACACGTCCAGCCCGTAGTTATGGTTGATGACCTCGCCCTGCTCGGTGGCACGCAGCATGCCGCGCACCGCACCGCGCGGCGCGCTCTGCACGAGGAACTCGATCGGCCCACCACCGCGGCTGGGTGTACCGCCACGGCCGTGGAAAATCTGCAGCTGAACGTCGGTCCGGCGCGCGGCCTCCACCAGGGTGCGCTGGGCCTGGTAGACCGCATAGCGGGCGTCGGCGATGCCCGCCTCCTTGTTGGTCTCGGAGTAACCCAGCAGCACGGTCTGCCGGTTGTCGCGGGAGGCCAGGTGGCGATGATAAACCTCCGACTCGACCAGGCGGCCGAGCAGGTCGCCCGCTGCGTTCAGCGAGGCGTGGCTGTCGAGCACGGGCACCAGGTCGATGGCCACCTCGCCGGTAGCCCGATCGACGCAGCCTGCCCAGCGGCCAAGCAGCAAGACGGCCAGCAGGTCGTCTGCCCCGGCGGCCTCGCCGACCAGGTAGTCGCCAATGGCTCGCGGACCGTGCCGGGCCCGACAGTGGCTGATCGCATCGAACACGGCCAGCGTGCGCCGACCCAACGCACCCAGTTCGGTGACCGGACCCCGGTCCACCCGGATGCATTCAGACAGCACCTTCAGGCGCTCGGCCCGATCGCGTTCCTTCCAGACGGCCTGGCCCAGGCCCTGGGCGACCACCTCGTGGTGGACCTCCGCGCGCTGGCGCAGGTCCAGCGTCGCCAGGTGAAAGCCGAAGGTGCGGGCCCGGCGGAGCAGTCGTTGCACCTCGACCTGGCCCGCATGCCGGCCGCCGTGCTGCGCGAGGCTGCGCTCTGCCAGCGTGAGGTCCGCGATGAACTCCTCCGCCGCGTTGTAGCCCCCTGGCCTGCCGTCGTAGGCGGCGCGGAGTCGCTCGGCGAGCTGGTTGAGGAAAATCCGATAGGGCATCCGGTCATGGCGGCTGGGTGCCGAGGAGCGGGTGGCGGGCAGCAGGTCGGAGTACTCGCCGATACGCAGCTCGAGTTCGCGATCGATTCGCACTCGACTGGCGCTTTGCGAGAGGCGATCGGCGAGCCCAAGGCATTCCTCGAAATAGGTGGAGATGATCACCTGCTGCTGGCGGAGCAGCGTTTCGCGAATGGCCTTGGCGTGAACCTCGGTGTTGCCCTCCATGTTCCCACCCACCCAGCTGCCGAAGCGCAGTAGGCAGGGGATATCCTCCGGGCGGGTGGGCAGCCCGTAGACCTGCTCCATCCAGAACGCCACCTCCTCGTGCACCAGCGGTACGACTCGATAGATCACCTCGGCAAGGTAGAAGAGCACGTGCTCGCGCTCGTCAGCCACGGTCAGGCGGTCGCGGGAGTGCTCCTCCGTCTGCCAAGAGAGGGTGAGCTCCGAGCGGATGCCGTCCATGATCCTCCGCCGCCCTGAACCGGTCAGCGCAGGATTAATGCGTTCGATCATCAGGTCCGCCATGCGGCGCTGGTTGCGCAACACGGTGCGCCGGGTCGATTCGGTGGGGTGGGCGGTGAACACTGGGTAGACCGTGGTGCCAGCCAGCATCTCCAGCACCGCCGGTCCCTCGACGCCCGCTGCCCGCAGGCGATACAGGCAGTCGCCGATGCCGCCCGGTTGAGGCCGGTCATCACGCACCTGGTAGGACTGTCGGCGGCGCATCCGGTGCACCTTCTCGGCCAGGTTGACCACCTGGAACCACTGGGTGAAGGCCCTGATCAGGTCCCGCGCTTCGGCCGGGGCCCGGTCGGAGGTTCGTACCGCAAAACTGACCGCGGCTTCAGGATCGCCGTCGCGGCGCCTGATGGCCTCCTGGCGATCCCCCTCGACGCGCTTGAGCAGCGTATCGCCACCCTGCTCCTGCAGAACGTTCCCGATCAACTCACCCAGCGCGTGCACGTCGTCACGCAAGGCCAGGTCCTTGGGAGGAAAGTGGATCTGCTGGCGGGGGTTCACGACCGGTCTGATGAGGTGGTCACGGGGCTCGCGATCATAACAGAGCCGAATCGTTGCGCTGACGCTACAGAATACACCGAGCCCACGCCGACGCCATAACGCTTTAATTTAGTTGACAGCATGAACTGTCAATCTGGTTTATGATTTTCAAACGTGGCGTTGCGACATCAAGCCACCAGCGCGTATCATCGTGTCCAGTAATTGTCCACCTTCTTCCCTTTGCAGGAGCGAAGATCTCATGCCTATCCGCAATAGTTCAGTCGGGCTGCTCGCCCTCAGCATCGCCAGCGTACTCGCCTCGGCCCAGGCCGTGGCCCAGACGCAACTTGAGGAAATCGTCGTGACCGCCCGCCAGCGCGCCGAGAACATCGAGGACGTGCCGGTCACCATGCAGGCCTTCACGGCCACCGAAATCAAGGCTGCCGGCATCGAGCGCCCCCAGGATTTCATCGCCCTCACCTCCGGCGTCGCTCAGGTGCAGACGGCCGAGGCCGGCGACATGCAGGTCACCATCCGTGGCATTAATACCGGCCGTGACGCCGAGACCAACTTCGCGCTGGTCATCGACGGCGTGTTGCAGACCAACCCGCAGGCGCTCAACCAAGAACTCAACAACGTTTCCCAGATCGAGATCCTGAAGGGCCCTCAGGGCGCGCTGTACGGCCGCAACGCCGTGGCGGGTGCCATGATCATCACCACCCGCCAGCCCGGCGATT
>JAURLT010000048.1 GCA_030831085.1 Gammaproteobacteria bacterium | reverse complement strand
GGTGCTGGCCGGCGCGCTGCAGGCACTGGCTTACGGCTTCACCGGCTCCGCCGGCCACCGCATTGTCCTCGAGGGTGATGATGGCCCGATGGCGGCTGGCAAAGTGCCTGATACAGTCCTCATCGAGGGGTTTCACCCAGCGCATGTTCACCAGGCTGGCATCGAACTCGGCGGCAAGCTGTTCGGCCACCTCAATAAGCGCGCCGAATGAGAGCAGGGCGAAAGCCCCCTGACCCTCCCGCCTGACCTGCGCCCGCCCGGGTTCGAGCACCGACATCGACTTTGAGGGCGTGACCCCAGGGCCGCGGCCGCGCGGATAGCGGACTACCGAGGGCAGCTCGAGCGTGGTGCCCGTATGCAGCATCTGCCGGCACTCGTCCTCGTCGGCGGGGGCCATGATGTAGAGATCGGGTATGCAGCGCAGGTAGCTGAGGTCGAAGGCGCCCTGGTGGGTCGCGCCGTCGCTGCCGACCAGCCCGCCGCGGTCGATGGCGAACAGCACCGGCAAGCGTTGCAGGGCCACGTCGTGGATCAGCTGGTCGTAGCCGCGCTGCAGGAAGGTGGAATAGATCGCCACCACCGGGCGCATGCCCTCGCAGGCCATGCCCGCCGCCAGGGTGACGGCATGTTGCTCGGCGATGGCGACGTCGAAATAACGATCGGGGAACCGGCGCGCGAATTCCACCATGCCGGATCCCTCGCGCATCGCCGGGGTGATACCCACGACCCGCGGATCGGCGGCTGCAGCATCGCAGAGCCAGTCGCCGAAGACCTGGCTGTAAGTAGGGCCGGCGGCCTTTTCCTTGCGGATCTCACCGCTGGCCGGGTCGAAGGGGCCGGGTCCGTGCCACTTGATGGGGTCGGCTTCGGCTGGAGCGTAGCCCTTGCCCTTCTGGGTGACCACGTGCAGCAGCTGCGGGCCGCGCAGCTTGCGCATGTTCTCCAGCGTGCCCACCAGGGCGTCGACATCGTGGCCGTCGACCGGACCGATGTAGTTGAAGCCCATTTCCTCGAAGAGGGTGCCGGGCAGGATCATGCCCTTGGCGTGCACCTCCGAACGACGGGCCAGCTCCCAGGCTGCCGCAGGCATGCGCCGCAGGACCTTCTTCGAGTTCTCCCGCAAGTGACCGTACAGGCGCCCGGACAGCAGCCGGGCGAAGTAGTTGGAGAGCGCGCCCACGTTCTCGGAGATGGACATGTCGTTGTCGTTCAGCACCACCAGCAGGTCCACGTCGAGGCTTCCCGCGTGGTTCATGGCCTCCCAGGCCAGCCCCGCACTCATCGCGCCATCGCCGATGACGGCCGCCACCCGTCGCTGGTCGTCGGCGAGTCGACTGGCGATGGCCATGCCGAGGGCGGCGCTGATCGAGGTGCTGGAGTGGCCCACGCCAAAGGCATCGTAAGGACTCTCGGTGCGGGCCGGAAATGGCGCCAGCCCGCCCTTGTGCTTGATGGTCGGTAGCGCCTCTGCGCGGCCGGTGAGGACCTTGTGTGGATAGGCCTGATGGCCGACGTCCCAGACCACCCGGTCCCTGGGCGTGTCGTAGACGTAGTGCAGTGCCACAGTGAGTTCGACGGTGCCGAGGCCCGCGGCAAAGTGCCCGCCTCTCTGGCTGACCGAGTGAATCAGGTACCGACGCAGCTCATCTGCCACCTTCGGCAACTGCTGCCGATCCAGTTGGCGCAGTGCCTCCGGCGCGGTCAGGCCGGCCAGCAAGGGGAATTCCGTCTCGTCGATCATCCCGCGAGTGTAACCCCAGAGCCGGCTTAGAGGTTCCGGTCCAGGAGGAAACCGGCAAACAACCGCAAGGGCTCGGCCGCCGCGCTGCCGAGGGGCTCTATGGCCTCGAGAGCCTCCTGATGCAGCCGATGGGCCCGTTCCCGCGCTGCCTCGATGCCGGCAATTCGCGGATAGGTGGGCTTATCAGCCGCCGCGTCGGCACGAACCGGCTTGCCTACCAGGGAAGCATCGCCCACGGCATCGAGCAGGTCGTCCACAATCTGGAAGGCTAGCCCCAGCGATCGAGCGTAGGATGCGAGGCAGGACCCCGCGGCAGGGTCGCCGGCGGCCGCGATTCCCAGCCCAGCACTGGCCTCGATCAAGGCGCCGGTCTTCATGCCGTGCATCTGTTCCACTTCCTCCAGTGCAAGGCGCCTGCCCACCACCGCCAGATCGATGGCCTGCCCTCCGGCCATGCCCGCCGTACCACTACCTGACGCCAGCCTGGCCACCATGGTGAGCCGGCGCGCCGGGTCGGAGGTCATGTCCGGGTCGGTGGCGAGCACCTCGAAGGCCAGCACCTGCAGCGAGTCGCCGGCGAGGATTGCGGTGGCCTCGTCGAATGCGACATGAACGGTTGGGCGTCCACGCCGCAGGTCGTCATCGTCCATGGCCGGCAGGTCGTCGTGGATCAGGGAATAGGCGTGGATCATTTCCAGCGCGGCGGCCGGGCCGTCCAGTTCCAGCAGCGGGACGCCCAGGGCCTGACCCGAGAGGTAGCACAGCAGCGGCCTCACTCGCTTGCCCCCGCCGAGGACCGCGTAGCGCATGGCCTCGTGCAACCTGGCGCAGGGGCCCGTGGGAGGGGGGAGGCGAGCCGCGAGGGCCTGCTCGACTCGGGCTTGCAGCTCGGCGAGCGGGGTGGGGAGGGGGGTCGCCGCAGCGGAGCCGCTCAAGGTGGGCCGCCTTCCTCGTCTGCTTCCAAGTCCTCGAGTTCGCCGTCTGGTCCAGCCGATTTCGTGAGCTTGAGAACGCGTTGCTCAGCTTGCTGGAGCACGCCCTGACAGGCTCGGGTCAGTTCCACTCCGCGCTCGAATTGCTTGAGCGATTCTTCTAGGGACAATTCTCCCTGCTCCAGTTGTTCGACAATGGCCTCAAGCTCGCCCATGGCAGCTTCCAGGTCACGGATGGAGATGGAATTTTTGCGCGCCATAGCCGGGTACGTTATACGGGCGTCGACCGCAGGGTCAACGCGGGCTGCTGCGGTTGACCAGACTCACACCAGACCCTAATATCGCGCTCCCAACCCGTTTTAGACTTAGTCCAAAGTCAACCGAGGAGAAACCCAAGTGGAACTGAAGGGCAGCAAGACCGAACAGCATCTCAAGGAAGCCTTCGCAGGCGAGTCACAGGCCAACCGTCGCTACCTGTATTTCGCACAGAAGGCCGACGTGGAAGGCTTCAACGACGTCGCGGCCGTGTTCCGCTCCACCGCCGAAGGTGAGACGGGCCACGCGCACGGTCACCTCGAGTACCTTGAGGCCGTGGGTGACCCGGCCACCGGCCTCCCCATTGGCGAGACCGCCGACAACCTCAAGGCGGCCATCGCGGGTGAGACCCACGAGTACACGGACATGTATCCCGGCATGGCCAAGACCGCCCGCGACGAGGGTTTCGACGAGATCGCGGACTGGTTCGAGACGCTGGCCAAAGCCGAGCGCTCTCATGCCAACCGCTTTCAGAAGGCCCTGGACCAGCTCGGCTGATCCGGAGTCCTCACTGAAGCTTGCGTGCGCGGGGTGGACATCGGTCCGCCCCGTGTTCGTTTTGGAACCTCGCGGAGGGTGACGCCATGAGTGAGCAGGCATCCGGGCCGCGGGAGGGCAGCCTCGAGGCGCCAACCCGGCATCCGATTGACTGGAAGGCAGCAGAGTTCTGGGACGAACAGGCGCTGTTCAAGGAACTTGAGCGAGCCTTCGACATCTGTCACGGCTGCCGTCGTTGTGTCAGCCTGTGCAACGCCTTTCCGGTCCTGTTCGACAAGGTCGACGAGTCCTCGACCGGCGAGGTCGACGGCGTGGCGCACGAGGCGTACTGGGAAGTGGTCGATCACTGTTACCTCTGCGACATGTGCTACCTGTCCAAGTGTCCTTATGTGCCCCCGCACCCCTGGAACCTGGACTTTCCTCACCTGATGCTCAGGGCCAAGGCGGTCCGCTTCAAAAAACAAGGCGCCTCGTTCCGGGATCGGGTCCTCTCCTCCACCGACCTGGTGGGTAGCCTGGCTGGCATACCGGTAGTGGCCGAGGTGGTCAATGCTGCCAACCGCAGCCCCACTGGGCGTCGCGTGCTGGAGGCCACGCTCGGCGTGCACCGTAATGCGCCGGTGCCGAGCTATCACTCCAATACCTTCCAGAAGCGTCAGGCCAGGCACCACGGGCCCGAGCTCCAGCCGGTGGCGACGGCTGAAACGTCCGGCAAGGTGGCCTTGTTCGCCACCTGCTACGGCAACCGCAACCATCCGGGCATGAACGAGGACCTGGTGGCGGTACTGGAGCACAACGGGATTGCCATCACTACCGTGCCCGATGAGAAATGCTGCGGCATGCCGCGCCTGGAACTCGGTGACCTCGACTCCGTCGAGAGGCTGATGGAACACAACATCCCGAAGCTGGCGGCGCTGGTGGATCAGGGCTGGGACATCCTGATCCCCATCCCCTCCTGCGCCCTGATGTTCAAGCAGGAGTTGCCGCTGCTGTTCCCGGATGACGAGCGGGTTGCCAAGGTCCAGCAGCGGGTCTTCGATCCCTTCGAGTACCTGATGCTTCGCCACAAGGCCGGCCTGCTGCGCACCGAATTTCCCCAGTCGCTCGGCAAGGTCGCCTACCATGTGCCCTGCCATCTGCGCGTGCAGCGGATCGGCTTGAAGACCCGCGACACCCTCAAGCTGGTCCCCGGGACCGAGGTCGAGGTGATCGAGCGCTGCTCCGGACACAACGGCACGTACGCCGTCAAGAAGGAGTTCCACGAGGCCTCGGTAAAGATCGGCAAGCCGGTGGTGCGCAAGGTTGAAGGAGGCAAGGTGGATCATTACTCCAGCGACTGCCCGATGGCCGGTGAACAGATCGCCAACGGTCTGGCCGATCGGGGTCGCGGACCTGAACACCCCCTGTCGCTGTTGCGACAGGCCTATGGAATCTGACGGAGCGTGAGCATGATGAGCGGTAACGACACTATTCGCCTGAAGGGCCCGCTGCGGGCCAGCGATCTTTTTAGCCTTGAACAGTACGCGCGGCAGCGGGCGGATTTCCGCGGTCGGGTCCTGCAGCACAAGCGCCCGCGTACCATCCAAATCGGGCCCCACTCGACCTGGATCTTCGAGGATCGCATGACCATCCAGTACCAGATCCAGGAGATGCTGCGGGTCGAGCGCATCTTTGAGCCCGAGGGCATACAGGACGAGCTGGATGCCTACAACCCGCTGATCCCCGATGGCAGCAACTGGAAGGCGACCTTCCTGATCGAGTACCCGGATCCCGACCAGCGTCGGGCCGCGCTGGCCGCCATGAAGGGCATCGAGCGCCGGTGCTACGTTCAGGTGGCCGGTTTCGAGCGGGTGTATGCCGTGGCGGACGAGGACCTCGAGCGCGAGAACGAGCAGAAGACCTCTTCGGTCCATTGGCTGCGCTTCGAGTTTACTGAGGGCATGCGCGCTGCCATTCGCAGTGGTGCGCCGGTGGAGGTCGGCTCGGATCATCCGGCTTACCAGCATTCGGTGAGCTTGTCGGCCGAGTCATTACACTCGCTGGCGGGGGACCTCGACTGAACCCACGGTTGGCCCAGCACCGATGAGCCAGAATTATTCGGCGTCGGACATTGAAGTCCTCTCCGGGCTGGAGCCCGTGCGGCGGCGTCCGGGCATGTACACGGATACCCGCAACCCGAACCACCTCGCCCACGAGGTGATCGACAACAGCGTCGACGAGGCGCTCGGGGGACACTGCCAACTGATCGAGGTCACGGTCTTCAAGGACGGTTCCCTGCAGGTGGCGGATGACGGGCGCGGCATGCCTGTCGACCTGCATCCCCGCGAAAAGATGCCCGGCGTCGAACTGATCCTCACCCGGCTGCATGCGGGCGGCAAGTTTAACGACCGCGCCTATGAATTCTCCGGTGGCTTGCACGGAGTGGGCGTGTCCGTGGTCAACGCCTTGTCCCGCAACCTTGAATGCTGGGTCCGGCGAGGTGGCAGCGAGTACAACATCTCCTTCCGCGAGGGCAAGACTGTCTCCAGGCTCGAGGAGATCGGCAAGGTCCGCAAGGGCGTGAGCGGCACCACCGTACGCTTCTGGCCCGACCCGCAGTTCTTCGATTCGGCCGCATTTTCCCTACCCCGCCTGCGCCACACCCTGCGTGCCAAGGCGGTGTTGTGCCCCGGACTGCGTGTGACCCTCAACGATGAGGCCTCCGGTGAGCGGGAGGAGTGGTTCTACGCCGGCAACCTCTCCGATTACCTATCCGGGCAGATGGATAAGGCGCAGACCCTGCCGCCGGAACCCTTCGCCGGTCGCCTCGAGGGTGGCGGAGAACTGGCCGACTGGGCCCTGTGCTGGGCCCCGGATGCCGGGGTGCAGGTCGCTGAGAGCTACGTCAACCTGATCCCGACGCCGGAGGGTGGCACACACGTCAACGGGCTGCGCTCGGGGGTGACGGAAGCGGTGCGCGAGTTCTGCGAATTCCGCAACCTGCTCCCGAGGGGTATCAAGCTGGCGCCCGAGGACGTGTGGCAAAGCGTGAACTTCGTACTGTCGGTCAAGATGAAGGATCCGCAGTTCGCCGGGCAGACTAAGGAAAAGCTCTCCAGCAGGGAGTCGGCTGCGTTCGTCTCGGGCGTGGTCAAGGATTCCCTCGCGCTGTGGATGAACCAGCATCCGGAGGCCGGCGAGGCCATCGCGCAGTTCGCCATTGGCAACGCCCAGGAACGTGTGCGGGCCGCACAAAGGGTAACCCGCAAGCGGGTGGTCAGCGGGCCGGCGCTGCCCGGCAAGCTCGCCGACTGTCGCTTGCAGGAGGCTGCGCGCTGCGAACTGTTCCTGGTGGAGGGCGACTCGGCGGGAGGGTCCGCCAAGCAGGCCCGTGATCGAGAGTTCCAAGCCGTGATGCCGCTGCGCGGCAAGATCCTCAACACCTGGGAAGTCGACGCGGGTGCCATCCTCCAGTCCCAGGAAGTCAGTGATATCTCAACGGCGATC
>JAURLT010000047.1 GCA_030831085.1 Gammaproteobacteria bacterium | reverse complement strand
GCTGGAAGCCCTGCAGAGTCAGGCGCGGGCGGTGGCGTTCCAGAGCAATGCCGTGCCCATGGACGTCCGCGTCCGCGCGGCACGCAAGCTGGTCGAATTCGCCGAACTGCCCCTCGACACGGTGTTTTTCGTCAACAGCGGCGCAGAAGCCAACGAGAACGCGCTGCGGCTGGCGTGTCGCTTGACCGGTCGTGGTCGCATCGTGGCCATCGAGGGAGGCTTCCACGGCCGGTCAGCGGCGGCGGCTGCGGTGACCTGGGGATCGTCGCGCTGGTACGGGTTTCCGCGCACGCCCTTCGACGTCGGACACCTGCCGCGAGGTGACCTGACGGCCATCGAGACCGGCATCGATTCCAGCGTAGCAGCCGTGATCGCCGAACCTGTGCAGGGTGTCGCGGGCGCCTACGACCTGGGCGCGGATTACCTCGCCGCACTCCGCCGCCGTTGTGATGAGGTGGGGGCGCTGCTCATCCTTGACGAGGTTCAATGTGGAGTAGGCCGAACGGGTCGCCCGTTCGCCGCGGGGCTGTACGGAGTCCGGCCCGACCTGCTCACCACGGCCAAGGCCCTCGGCGCGGGCTTTCCGGTCGGTGCGCTGATGCTGACACCCACCATCGCTGCCGAGCTGAAGATGGGCGAACTGGGTACCACTTTCGGTGGCGGGCCCTTGGCCTGCGCTGTCGTGGAAGCCGTGATCGACACGCTGCGTCAGGAGGACCTGCTGTCTAACGTGAGGCGGATCTCTGCCCTGATCCGCGAGCGCTGCGTAGTCGGTCCCGTACAGGCCTGCCAGGGAGAGGGCTTCCTGCTGGGCCTGCGGACCGTGGCCCCGGCCGCAGAGATCCAGGCCCGGCTGCTCGAGCAGGACATCCTGGCCGGTACCAGCGCCGACCCGCACGTGTTGCGGCTGCTACCGCCTTACACCCTGGCTGAAGAACACGTCGAGCTGCTGGCCTCGGCGCTCAGGAGAGTGGTCAATTGAATCGCTTCATCGACCTGGCCGACCTGCAACGCGACGAGATTCTGGACCTGCTGGCGCTGGCCCAGCGCCTTCAGGACAGGCCCGAGCCGGCGGCACTCGCCGGACGAATCCTCGGCCTGCTGTTCTTCGACCCCTCGCTGCGCACCTTGGCCTCCATGCAGGCGGGCATGGCGCGCCTCGGCGGTCAGTCGGTCGTGATCAGTCCTGGCCAGGGCACCTGGCGGCTGGAATGGCGGGACGGCGCCGTGATGAATGGCAATGCGGCGGAGCATGTGCGTGAGGGCATCCCCGTACTCGCCTCCTACTGCGACGCCCTGGGAATTCGGGCCTTTGCCGATGGCAGCAACCTGGCCGAGGACCTCGCCGAAACGCGCTTCATGTCGATGGCCGACCTGTGCGAGAAGCCGTTGATCAACCTCGAGTCGGCCATGAATCATCCCTGCCAGGCGCTGGCCGACTGGCGAACGCTGGATCAGCTGCAGGTTGCCCCGCCGGCGCGCTTCGTCCTGAGCTGGGTGCATCATCCCCGGGCCCTGCCGCTGGCCGTCCCGGCCGCGACCCTGACCATGGCAGCCCAGCGCGGCATGGAGGTAGTGGTGCTGCGCCCAGAGGGCTATGCACTGCCCGAGCCGCTGATGGCCAAAGCCCGCCGGCTCGCCGAAGTTGCCGGCGGCTCAGTGAGCGAGACCGACGATCGAGGTGCGGCGATGGTCGGGGCACAGGTGCTCTATGCCAAGGAATGGGGATCAGCCCTGCACTACGGGAATGCCGAGGCAGAAGCCGCCCTGAGGGCCCGGCACTCGGACTGGATGGTGACCGAAGACTGGTTTGCCGGGGCCCGCCGCGATTGCCGTTTCATGCACTGCCTGCCGGTCAGGCGTAACGTGGCCGTGGCCGACGCAGTACTCGACGGCGCACGCAGCGTGGTGCGCCAGGAAGCCCACAACCGGATGGTCGTGCAGATGGCCGTCCTGCATCGCTTGCTTGCCCGGAGGAATCCTTGATGCCCCACCGTACCGATCCATCGCTCACCGTCCGCGCCCTGCGCGGGGCCGCACCCTACGTTCGGCTGTTCAAGGGCAAGACTTTCGTGGTCAAAGCGGGGGGTGCCGTGTTCGCGGATTCCGCGAGCACGCGGGCACTGATCGAGCAGATCGCGATCCTTCATCACCTGGGGATCAAGGTGGTGCTGGTCCACGGTGGCGGGCCGCAACTCGACGACATGCAGCGTTCGCTGGGCATCGAACCGCGCATGGTCGGCGGCCGCCGGGTCACCGACGAGCGCAGCATCGACGTGACGGTGATGGTGCTCAACGGGTTGATCAACACCCGCATCCTGGCCACCTGCCGCGAGCTCGGCGTGAATGCCGTGGGAATTTCCGGCATCGACGCCGGACTGGTGCAGGCTCGGCGCAGGCCACCGGTCGAGGTAGACGGGCAGAAGGTCGACTACGGCCTGGTGGGGGATGTGGAGGCCATCGACCCCTCGGTCCTGACCCGCCAGCTCGAGGCTGGACTCATGCCGGTGGTCAGTCCCTTATCGTCCGACGGCGAAGGCTGCGTGCTCAACATCAATGCTGACACCATCGCCGCCAGGATCGGCGCGGCACTCAGCGCCGAGAAGCTGATTCTCTGCACGGGGGCGCCCGGCATCCTGGAAGACCTCTCCGACCCCGGTAGCCTGGTGTCCTACACCGATCTCGGGGGCCTGGCCCGGCTGCAGGCGTCGGGCAGCTTCGCCGACGGCATGCTGCCCAAGGCCACCGCAATCGAAGGTGCACTGCGCGGCGGGGTCAGGCGGGTGCACGTCATCTCCTACAAGGTGCCCGACAGCCTGCTGGCAGAGGTCTTCACCAACGAGGGTACGGGCACACTGGTGGTGGAGGATATCGGCGCCTTGACGCCGGCCGAGCAGGCACTGCCATGACCCGGTTGTGGGACAAGGGTGGCGCGCTGGATCAGCGAGTCCTCGCCTACACCGCCGGCGAGGACCACGCGCTGGACGAGCGGCTGGTTGCTTACGACGTGCAGGGCTCGATTGCCCACGCAGAGGGCTTGCGGGCGGCCGGACTGCTGAGTAATCCAGACGCGGATCGGATAGTGCATGCGCTCGAGGAGATTGGGGCAGCGCATGCGCGGGGCGATTGGCGCATAAGCCTCGAGCAGGAAGACGGCCAGACCGCCCTCGAGACGCTGCTGACGGAACGCCTGGGCGCAACCGGAGCGCGCATCCACCTCGGGCGTTCCCGCAATGACCAGGTCCTTACCGCGCTGCGCCTCTACCTGCGCGATGCCATCACGGCCCTGGCCCAGGATACGGAGGCGGTGGTCTCTGCCCTGCAGCGGCTGGCCGAGCGGCAGGGAGAAGTGGCACTGCCCGGTTACACGCACCTGCAGCAGGCCATGCCGAGCAGCGTCCGGTTGTGGTCAGCAGGCTTCGCTGCCGAGCTGGCCGACGACGCCGAGGGCATCCGGGCGGTACTGAGACGGCTCGCAGGATGCCCGCTGGGCTCCGCCGCGGGCTACGGCACACCGGGGCTTGAGCTCGACCGAACCGTCACGGCCAACCGGCTGGGCTTCGCCGGGCCACAGGAACCAGTGACCTCAGTCCAACTCTCCAGGGGCAAGGCAGAGTCGCAGCTGTTGTTCGAGCTCACCTTGCTGATGCAGGACGTAGGTCGTCTGGCCGCTGACCTGATCCTGTTCTATACCCGTGAATTCTCTTACGTAGACTTGCCGGAGGCGTTTACCACGGGTTCCTCCATCATGCCGCAGAAGCGCAACCCGGATGTCTTCGAGCTGATGCGCGGCCGGGGTGCCTCCGCACTCGGCTGTCTGACCGAGGCTCTCGGCATCGTGGCCAAGCTACCCTCGGGCTATCACCGCGACCTGCAGCTACTAAAGGCCCCGCTGTTTCGCGGCATCGACCTGGCCGCCGAGACCCTTGGCCTGCTGCCCCAGGCGCTCGACGGGCTGGTCTTTCGACCGGAAAACATCCATCCCGATCCTGCCATCCATGCGGCCGAGGCAGCCTACCGGCTGGTGCTGAAGGAGGGCATTCCCTTCCGCGAGGCCTATCGCAGGATCGCCGCCGAACTGAAGAGCTAGCCAGCAACCCCGTTCAGAACAGTCTCGACGGCCGCAGCGACACCCAGCAGCGGCAGGTCGGCAAATCGCGGACCAACCAGCTGCAGGCCCAGCGGCAGTCCGCGGTCACCTTGACCTGCCGGTAGCGTGATGCACGGTACGTGCAGTGCCGTCCAGCTCCGGCTGAAAGTGGCCATACCGGTGGTGGTGAGGTCACGTGGGGCCTGCCCCGGGGCGGCCGGTGTCACCACGGCATCAAAATGGTGCGCGAGCCGGTCGAACACCGGGCGGAGCAAGGCGATGGTGTCGCGCGCTTCGGCCAGCTGGCGGGGCTCGATGCCGAGGTGGTTCTCAACTTTGGCCTTGAACTCATCGTGCAGCAGGTCAGGATAAGCGAGGTAGAGGTCGCGAAATGATGCGCGACCCTCACCCTGCATCACGACGTCATGCACCGCGTTAAGGTCGGCGAATTCGTCCGGTAACTCGAGGTTGGAGACCCGCGCACCCGCTGCAGCGAGGCGGGCTACGCAGGCGTCGAAATGCTCGGCCGCATCGGGCTCGAGGTCGGCCCACATGGGAGTACGACAAACCGCCAGGTTCATGCCTGCGACTTTGGACCCTGCCGCCCAGTCGCCGCGCCCGACCCCGAAGGCCAAAGCCAGCAGGCCGAGATCGGCCACCGACCGAGCCATCCACCCCAGCGTGTCGAGCGAGGGCGAGAAGCCCTTGGCGCCCTCGAAGCTGACCTCGGCCCAGGTCGGCTTCATGCCGGCGATACCGCAGAAGGCAGCCGGACGGATGGTGGAACCGCCCGTCTGGGTACCCAGGGCAAGCGGCACCATGCGGGCTGCTACCGCCGCGGCCGAACCGCTGGATGATCCGCCGGCGGTACAGGCGAGGTCGTGGGGATTGCGCGTCGCCGGGAGGCGGCCCGCAGCCGCGAATTCGTGGGTATCGGTCTTGCCGAGGATCACCGCCCCGAGCGCGCGCAGCGTGCGCACGCAGGCAGCGTCGCGGGTGGGTCGATGCCCCGCATAGATCGGCGAATTGTGCTGGGTAGGCAGGTCAGCGGTATCGATCATGTCTTTCACCGCGACCGGGATCCCGTGCAGGGGCCCACGTGTTGGCTCAGCATCACGCTGGCGTGCCGCTTCGAGGGCCTGTTCGGGCTCGACCCAGGCAAAAGCGCGCACCGCACCGTCGACCTTGGCAATAGTGTCAAGGCAGTCGCCCACCAGCGCCTCGCTGCTCAAGCGGCCCTCACGGATCTCGGCCGCCGCTGCAGTGGCCGTCAGCTCGCTCGGCCTCACTTGCGCCATGCTCCGTTCGTGACCCATGCCAGGTCGGCAAATGACCATCCCCGCAGCGCCTGCAGACGATCGAAAAGCCCGCTGGCCGGACCGGCGTCAACGCCACCGTACGCGGCGCAGTCGAGGAACTTGTCGCACAGCTGCCGGTCCGTGAGTGGTCGATCCGCATGCCCGCTGGCGCGCTTCACGGGCGGGGTGATGACCGACCGGCCGTCCCTGTCCACCAGAGTCACCTGATCAAAGCGTGCAGCCACCGGATAATCCGGGTCGTAATCCGTCGTGGTGACCACCTGCACGCGCTGGATTAGGGACTGCAGGCGTGGATCAGCTACGGCATCGACACCTAACTCAGCCAGTCCCACCCGACCATGCAGCAGCGCACAGGCAGTGGCGTACTCCAGCGAGAACTTCGCCTCTTCGGGCTTGGAGGGCGAGTGGAAGGGCATCACCGCCGCATGCTTCTCGCTGACCCTTGGCTCGATGCGCGCTAGCGCCTCGAGTTCGACGCTGTGATCATGCAGATGCTCGAGCACTGAATCGATGATGCGCTGCGAGGCGCCTACGGTGGGATATTTCTTGATGTTCAGGCGCAGGTTGGAGATGTGCCGATAGGCGCCGAGTTCCGGCTCCGACTGCACGTCCACCCTGCCCTGCGGCGAGAGGGTGCGCAGCAGGCCCCGCTCGCCTTCGAGCACGTCGGGCGTAGCGGTCATGCCAGCCCGCGCCAGCAGCGCACAGAACACGCCGGCCTGGGCCGCCTTGCCCGCATGATAAGCCTTGGCCATTGAGCCGAAATTACCCATCGTGCCGCCTGCGTGGGAGGCCGCGAGGCCAAGCGCGTTGCGGGTCTGATCCTTCTCGAGCCCGAGCAGTGAGGCGGCGGTTGCTGCCGCGCCGATACCCCCGAACAGCGCGGTCGGATGCCATCCGCGGCTGTGCAAATGGTCCGGCTCGCGCAACATCAGGTCGGCCCAGACTTCGTAACCTGCCACATAGGCCGCGACCAATGCTCCACCGTCCGCTCGGGTCGTCTGGCCACAGGCCAGGGCAACGGGTACCAGAACGGCACTCGGGTGATTGGCAAACGCATAGTCATCGATGTCCAGCGCGTGGGCGGCGCAGGCGTCCACCATGGCCGCGAGGTCGGCGCTGGACGCAAGTCCCCCGAGCAGTGCACAGCTCTCCTGCACTGCGGTGCGGGTGGCGGCAGCCTTGCCAGCCACCTCGGTGACCGGCTCTCGCGAGCCCGCCAGGAGTGCAGCTACCGCATCCGTAAAGCCGAGCCTCGCCACCTCGACAGCCACGTCCGGCAGCCGGCCGCTACGGTTTTGCGCCACGAAGCGGGCGTAGGCCTCAGTCAGCGTTGCTGCCATGCTCAAGCCCTCCTCGCCTGCTCACGCCAGGCATCGAGAATCGCCGACCCCGTGGTCGCCCAGACACCAGCTCGGGAGGCGATATGCTTCAGGATGCGCTCCAGCGCAGCGATGCGATGGGGCGCGCCAGTAAGCCAGGGGCGCAGGGGCAGCGAAAGGATCCGCCCGCCCTCCTCGGCCGCCTCCCGGTACAGGAAGTCGAAGCTGTCGATGACCTGCTCCGCGTATTGACTTGCAGTGTGTCCGTAATCGCCGATCAGCTTCAGGTCGCTGAGTTCGTGACTGTGCGGCATCGCAACCAACTCACCCGCTTCGGTCTTGAAGCGATAGGGCAACTCGTCGTTCATCCAGTCGCAGAAATATTCGACGCCCGCAGCAGCCAGCAGGTCTGGCGTGACGAAGGACTCGGACAGTCCGGGCGAGATCCAGCCTCGTACCGGCTGACCCGTGGCAGTCCGCAGCCGAGCCAGCGAGCTCTCGACCCAGGCGGACTCCATGTCTCTCGGCACCGCGCTGCTATGCAGGTGAGCCATGTCCAGCCCCATGCCGACCACTTCCCAGCCACGCCGCAGCACCTGCTGCACCAGGAAACGATCACGCTCGGCGGCTACGGCGTTGAAGGCGACGGTGGCTGGAAACCCTGCGGCATCGAGTGCCCGCAGGATCCGGTAGACGCCCACCCGGTTACCGTAGTCGCGCAGGGTGTAATTCCAGTAGTCAGGAAAGGGACGGGTCATGCCGCCGGGCACCAGATTGAGCGGCATGTCGAGCGGGAAGAACTCGATCACGGGCATGATCCAGACCGCGACCCGGGCTCCATTCGGCCACCTGACCGGCGACCGGGCAAAAGCATTTTCGAGTGGATAGCGCTCGTGATCCATGCCCGGCCGTCGGTGGGCATAGCGCAGATAGGATCCCTCGACGGTCATGACCAGTCCCTCGCGAAGTCGCGCTGCGCGGCGACGGTAGAGTCGAGGTAATGCTCGACATACCAGCCAGCGATCTCGCGAGCAGTCGCATGCCAGACACCGTCATGTCCAAGGATATATTCGAGCACGCCGGCCAGGTGATCCACTCGGTGCGGCACTCCGATCAGGAACGGGTGCAAGGGCAGGCACATGACCGTGCCGGACTCACTCCCCTCGGCGTAGAGACGATCGAACTGGTCGCGGATCCGTTCCGCGTATTCTGCCGGGGTGCCTCGCGAGGTGTGAAGTCCGGTCCAGTCGTTGACCTCCAGAGAATAGGGCAGACTGATCAAACGGCCGTCTGGCAAGTTCAACGGGGTCGGCTGGTCGTCATGGAACAGGTCCAGCGTATAGCGCACACCGCTGCGCGCGAGCAGCTGCAAGGTACGGGGCGTGTTGGTCAGGGCCGGCGACAGCCAGCCATCCATCGATTGTCCCGATGCACGCCGGATCGCCTCGCGGGCATCGGCAATCACGCCGAGTTCCTGCTCCTCGGACAGGCCGTACAGGTACCGTGAGTTGTAAATTCCGTGTGAAAAGAATTCCCAGTCCCGGCTGGCCATTTCCTCGACGATCTCGGGACAGTGATCGCACATCGCTATGCTGAGCGAGACGCTCGGCCTTACGCCGAGCTCATCGAAGAGCGACAGCATGCGCCAGAAACCGACCCGGTTCCCATAGTCGCGGATGGAGTAATTGACCAGATCAGGGGCCGGGCGCCAGAGGGTCGAAGGCTGGATCGGTCCCTGCGGAGGGTTGAGCTCGTAGAACTCCACATTGGGCGCAACCCAGAAAGCCAGCCGCGCGCCGCCCGGCCACTCGATTTTCGGCCGGTCGAGGTACGGCCACGGCGCATACAGGCCGGGATCGGCAATGATCTGCACGTCGGCTTCAAGGTGCTCGCGGGGAAAACTGGTCACGGCTGACGCTCCCTGACATCGAAAGGCTGATAAGCTTCGGACGAATTGTAACGCCCGACGGGGGACAATAATGGAAGCGCGCCAGCCAGACCCGACCCTGGTCAGCTACGTCCACATCATGTACGGACTGCACGCTCTCTCGGCACTGATCGGGATCACGAGCAGCGTGACCGTTGCTGGCAGCTTCATCTTCGGCATTCCCTCAATTATTGCCATCATCATGAACTACGTCCGGCGAAACGAGGCCGAGGGAACCTGGCTCGAATCGCACTTTAGCTGGCAAAGAAGAACCTTCTGGTATGCCGCGTTCTGGACCTTGATGACCGGGATCGTCTCGGGCCTGCTGTTAATCATCCTGGTCGGGGTCGTCACGTGGTTTCTCGGTCTCGCAATCATCGCGCTCTGGATCATCTATCGGGTATTGCGTGGCTGGATCGCCCTCGGCGGTGGCCGGCCAGCCTAAGCCGGGACCCTCACCCGGGCCGCCCGTATCCTCAAGGCAAGGTCGAGCAGATGGGCCAACAGGGCCGCGCCGAGGCTGGCGCCCACCCAAACGGCGTCAACACCGCTCATTGTAAAGCGCAGGGCCAGGAACAGGCAGGCACCGGATACCAGGTTTGGCAGCAGCGCGCCGACGGCCGGCACCCGGCCGTCGCGCCGTGACCAGGCCCATAGCAGCAGCGCCTCCAGAGCGACTCCCAGCAGGATGAGATCGACCAGCCGGGGACTGATGAGGGCGTCCATCAACCACCCACGAATGGCGCGTTGAGCCGCACGATGGCCAGGTTGAGCGCAGCCGCAAAGCCTACCCAGGCCAGATAGGGCACCAGCATCAGGCCGGCTGGTCGGGAGTGCCTGCCAAGCATCAAGACCAGGGACAGCACCGAAATCCAGAGCATCACGACCTCGCCCAGCGCGAGGTCGGGGCGCTTAAGGAAGAAGAACAGGCCGCTCCAGGCCACGTTGAGCACGCCGTTGACGGCAAACAGCAGCAGGATGAGCCGCCGCTGACCAGGCCCCAACTCCCGCCGCCAGACGTCCAGCGCGGCAAGGACACAGAGCAGGAAAATGATCGTCCACGCCGGGCCGAACAGCCAATCGGGTGGCTGGAAAGCGGGTTTGGACAATGCGTAATACCAGTCATCCAGCCGCGTGAGCAGCCCACCGAGCAGTGCGACCAGCACCGCAGCCGAGGAAGCTACCAGCGGCGCGACCCAGCGGCCGCTCTGAAAGGTCATGCCCGGACCACCCCCAGGAGGTGCCCAAGATCCTTGAAGAAAATACGCAAGTGGGCCAGCGGTCGCGCCCGCACCAGCTTCTTGTACATGTAGGCTTGCCAGGTCAGGTGCTGAACGTCGGGATCACGGCACATGCTGACGAAGCGCTCACGGCGCGCGTCACTCGAGTACCAAAACCGCTGCAGAAGCCCCAGCACCCAGAATACCCGCCCGTGCGCCCGCATGAAGCGGAGGCGGGCCGACTTCAGCGCACCCGGATCACCCGTCTCCAGCAAGCCGATAACGGCCTCAGCTGCCAGCCTGCCGCCGGCCAGCGCGTAGTAGATGCCCTCTCCCGACGCGGGCGCCACTACCCCGGCTGCGTCACCCGCCAGCACCACACCGCGGCCGTCATCCCAACGCCGCAGGGGGCGCAACGGAATCGGCGCACCTTCCTTGCGAACCGTATCGCTGAGATCGAGACCGGTCACGCTGCGCAGGTCCGCCACCGCGTTACGGAGCGAAAAACCCTTGAGTGCGCTACCAACTCCCACACTGACGGTCTCCCCGTGGGGGAAGACCCATGCGTAAAAGTCCGGGGATAACCTGCCCTGGTAATACACGTCGCAGCGCTGGCCGTCGTAATCGGCACCGGTGGCCGGCGAGCGGACAATCTCGTGATAGGCCGCCACGTAGGGCACCCGACCCGCATCCGGAATGCACTGCCTCGCCACCGCGGAGCGCGCCCCATCCGCGCCGATCACTGCTCGGGCGGTCACTCTGCGGCTCGTCGGCGCCTGGTCGGCTCCCCGCACGTCATAGCTGAGTTCGATGACACCGTCCTCGAGGTAATCGAGACGATCGAACTGGCCGGTGAGCCTGACGGCTCCATGCGCAGCCGCCCGCTCGCGCAACCACTCGTCGAAGCTTTCCCGGTCGACCATGCCGACGTAGCCGCCCTCGATATGCATGTCGACACTTACGGAAGTCGGCGAGACCATTCGCGCCGACCTGATGCGTGCAACCAGCAGCGATTCCGGCAAGTCAAACTCGGTCATGGCCTGCGGGGGAATGGCGCCGCCGCAGGGCTTGATGCGACCCGCCCGATCCAGCAGGGCAACACTCAGCCCCCGACGGGCAAGGTCGTCGGCAGCGGTCGCGCCGGCCGGGCCACCGCCCACCACCACCACGTCGAAATTTTCAGTCTGCATCTGTTACCTCCCCCCCGCCGAGACGGTGGCGGCCCCCCGCCCTATCCAGGTCCGGGCCTGCGCCATGACTGACGACGGGCCGATATACCTCGCCAGATAAGCAGCGACCAGGAACACAAACCCCTCAAGGAAAAACACCATGGAGTAAGCCGTCAACGCCGAACCACTGACCAACCGGATGAGATCTACGAGACCCGTACCAGCGATTCCGCCAGCGGCAAAGGCGATCGCCTGGGCCGCACCCCACAGGCCCATGCGCACGCCCTCGCGTGCGCGCGCGCCTTCCGCCACCATCGCCATCATTGAGCCGATGGCAGCCACCGAAAAAGCGCCATTGGCAGCGCCCAATGCAAAGACCGAGGGCGCCAGAGGCCAACTGTCAGGCAGGTAACCCGCGACTGACAGGCCAAACAGCGCGACGCCAGAAGCCAGGCAACCGCCCACGCACCAGGCCGTCAGGCTGCCGTACCCGCGGCCCGCACCGGACCGCGCCAGCCCAGCAACCAGCAGCATGCCGAGCAGGACACCCGCGTTCTGAATGCCGGACAGTTGGGTGGACTCCCCGGGACTCAGTCCGAAGATCGATCCGGCAAATGGCTCCAGGATCAGGTCCTGGGCGGAATAGGCCAACATCGACACAAAGATGAAGACCGTCAGCCGTCGCGCCCGGGTCTCGGCCCAGACCTCGCGCAGGGCCGACCGGAAGGCCGGCATGGTCTCCGGCTCCGGTATCGCCGGCGCGTCCCCCTCGACACCCCAGACTGCCAGCGTGGCCACCAGCCACGCCATGCCGACCACGCCCGCCGACACGGCGACCATGCGGGGCAAGCTGAAGGGTTCAAGTAACGCACCCGCCACGCCCGCGGTCAGCACAAAACCGGCGATCATCATGATCCAGACGGTTGTGGCAGCTGCCGCACGCCGCTCGGGTTGCACCCGCTTGGCCAGCAGTACGAGCAGCGAGGTCCCGGCTGCGCCGACCCCCACGCCGACGGCGGCAAAGCCGGCCAGCGCCAGTGCGAGGCCGAGGCCCGGGTAGTTGGGAATCATCGCCGTGGCCACCGCCGCCAGCAATCCGCCGGCGCACAATACCGCCATGCCACCGATGATCCACGGCGTGCGTCGGCCACCGACATCCGAGCCGTAACCGAAGCGAGGGCGGAGAAGCTGGATGACGTGGTGCAGTGCCACCATGAGACCCGGCACCAGGGCCGGCAGCATGAGCTCGACGACCATCACACGATTGAGGGTGGAGGTCGTCAGGACTACCACCGCGCCCAGCGAACTCTGGACCAGGCCCAGACGGATGATGCCGGGCCAACCAAGGGGCGCGGCGCTCACGCAGCCATCCCCAGTCCACGCAGCGCCCAGGCGCTGACCATCATGCCGGAGACGTAAAGCGCCACGCCGACACCACTGAACCACACCGCCCGAGCCCTCGGCTGCTGCAGGAATCTAGGCATCAGGGCAGCCTGCAGCAGCAGGAGGCCGGCCACCGCCAGCGCGTGGGCGGGCCGACCCCAGGACACGAGCAGAGTGACCACCACGCACTGCGGCAAGGCCATGGCGAGGCAGGCGAAACGGGCAGCCCCCTGCACGCCGAGCTGAACCGGCAGGGAGGCCACATTCATGCGGCGATCACCCTCGATGGACTTGAAATCGTTGAGCGTCATGATGCCGTGGGCACCGAGACTGTAGAGGAGCGCAAACAGCCAGATATCCACGCCCGGCATCAGGCCGTTGAGCATCACCGCAGCACCGGTCACCCAGGCCAACCCCTCGTATGACACGCCGACCGCCAGGTTGCCCCACCAGCCATTGCGCTTCAGGCGCAGCGGCGGTGCACTGTAGGCCCAGGCCAGCGCGAGTCCCGCCATGCTGGCCCATAGCACCCACTGGCCCAGCAGGCTGGCAAGCACCAGTGACAGGCCAGTCCAACCAAGCGCGACCATGAGCCCCCAGCGCCCGGGCAAGCGCCCGGAGGGAATCGGCCGGTTCGGCTCGTTGATGGCATCCACCTCGCGGTCGAACCAGTCGTTCACCGCCTGGCTGGTACCGCACACCAGGGGCCCCGCGAGCAGGATGCCGGCCACTATTAACCAGGCCTTGCCGGCGAGCGGCACCCCCGCCGAGATGGCTCCACAGGCGAAGGCCCACATGGGCGGGAACCAGGTGATCGGCTTCAGCAGCTCGAGAACGGCAGCTGGCGAAGGGCGGGTGGGGACTGCCGCCAGCTCGGCCGGACGCGACACGTACTACTCCTCCTGGGCGTCGCCCGACTCGCCGAGCCCGTAACGGCGGAGCTTGACGTAAAGGCTCTGGCGACTGAGGCCGAGCATCTCGGCGGCAGAGGCGCGGTTATTACCGGTGACCTCGAGCGCGGCTTCAATGCATAGCCGTTCAATCACGTCGGTTGCCTCGCGGACCAACTCCTTGAGGGAAACACGTCCGACCAGCTCGGTGAGCTGCTGGACCGAGCGCGGGAGATGGCCCTCGGTGCGGGTATCCCGCCCAAGCCTCGGGCCAACGTTACGAATCACGAACCCGTGACAGGGTGTGTCCGGATCGGTGACTGCAACGGCCGATATCTCGACCTCGCTGGCCGCGCCAAATTCGCCCCGCAGGGTCGTGGCAAACAGCTTCACTGAGCCATGCCGACGCAGGTTGGCCAGCAACACGTTCAGGTCAACGCCCGGCCGACCGAACCAGCGATCCAGCGACTGGCCCCGGGCTTGTTCGAGGTGGGAAACCTGCGACAGGTCGAGGAAAGACCGGTTGGCGAGAATGACCTTGCCATCGAGGTCGGTCACCACCATCGCATCCGGCGAGCTTTCAATGACCTGCAGCAAACGCAGCTTGGCAGCATCCTGTGCCGGCGCCTCGCCGGCACCCCGTTGAAGACTCAAGCGCACCAGAAACAGCGCCGTGCCATCCTGCTGGAAGACTGAAGCGGACACGGATAACGTACCTGGCCGATCAGCCTGCCTGACCTGTACCGCGTCAGCCCGGCCGGCAACTTTCACGGCGTCGAGCAGGTCGCCGACGATGCGCGAGCCTTCCGGATCAAGTGCGCGCGGGAAGGACTGGCCGGTCAGGCGCCTCGCCGGCTCGCCAAGCAGGGCCGCTGCAGCAGGATTCACCTCGACGATCTTGCGATTTGACGCGTCGATGATCAGCAGCGCCTCGCTGGCCATCTCGAACAGCAAGCGATAGCGGGTCTCAGCATGGCGCAGGCGCCAATAATCCTGCTCGATGGCCTGCTGGGCATCGACCAGGCGCTGCTGAAGCTGTGCAATGCCGCGCAAGTCACGCCCCACTGCAATGATCCGCCCGGTCCGACCACAGGGGACTGCCGAGTACATGACCGGCACGTCCACGCCCGCCGGTGTCGGATGATTCACCTGTCTCCAGCGCGGAGGACGGCCCACTCCGGCGTCGGCGAGCATAGCCTCGATCTTGGGGCGGCTTTCCACAGTGACGGTATCGATCCACGGCCTGCCAAGCCAGCCCTCGAAACCCTCGGCCGACATCTCTTCAGTGCCAAAAGCGAGGTCCTGGATCAGGCCGCGCTCATCGATGACCAGCGCCACGTCGCTGGTCGCCTCCAACACGCGTCCCGAGTCGTCGGCAGTCAGTCCGGACAACGAGGTTTCTGCGGCAGAAAAACCGGTCACTCCGGCCTGCACTACTTTGATTTCACTCGATGCGGTCGGCCGGTTCACTGGCTCAACCTGGGAATTGCTCGACAATTTCACCTCGATCCATTCAGTCTTGTTTGGCGCGGTTGACAGCCAGTTCATCGGCAGCGCACACCGCTTCGCGCGCATCGATCGCGGTCAGGTCGGCGCCCACCTCGGCGGCCAGGCCAGGGTCGCTGAGAAAGGGCATTCCTCCAACCATGATGCTGAGGTTTTCGTTACGGGAGCAGTCGCGCAATCGCTCGATCTGCCGGCTGAGGTCCTCCAGGAAACGGTGGCATTGCACCGACAGGCCGACCATGTCGTACCAGTGCTCGCTAAGCGCACGCAGGGGTTGACTCGCCGTATCGGCGGCACCCGGCCCATCCACCTGCCAGCCCGCGCCACGCAGGCAGTGACTCAGGATCCCTACCGCCAAAGTGTGTTGTTCGCCCGGCCCCACCGACAGCCAGGCACGCCGCGGGGCGACCACACCCTCGAGTGACGGCACCAGGCTGTCGGGCGTCAGCATCCGCATGGCCTGCTGCATGCGCCCGACGCCGACCGTGACCGCTGCGAAATCGCAGCTGTCCTGTTCCCACTGCACGCCGAGCGCTCGCGCCGCTGGGGCTATCACTTCCAGCAAGAGGGTTTGGTGACTGGCACCCGCCAGGCGCAACGATTCCAGGAAATCGTGCAGGGCGAGCGCGTCCCGCTCTACGGCGCAGCGGGTAAAGAACTCGACGTCTTCACGGCGTATCCACGCGGCGTCCGCGGTCGGGCTCCGCACCCCATGGGCAGTAGCGAGCCGGGGAACAACCTCCCACTCGACTATTCCATGCACGTGCGGACCGTTCCAGGCTGGGCCAGAACTGCCGCCTATCCCATCACCCCCAAACTCGCTCATGGCCCGCCTCCCCGCAGAGCCCCTCGGTCTTCCTGTCTCTCATGGGTTGACATCATGCGTCAACCTAAAAAGACACAACTCCTATGTTGCAACGCAACATGAACCGGCTCATGGGACACCGCTCCGAGAAATCATCCTCTGCCGGGACGATTTGTGTCAACTTTTATTTACGTCATTTTTTGTTGACAGGTTTCCAGCCCGTGCCTACAGTGGTTATCGCGGGGTTCAGGGGGAGTAGACATATATATGAGGGACGCCTCGAGCCGTCGCGGCAGGACGGCTGTCCTGTACACGACCGAGCAGCGGATCCGCCGAGACGCCTCGCCCTGGACCCGTGTGCAGGGCGTACTGGCCATCACCCAGTTTGTGGTGTTCCTTGTGAGCCTCTCGCTGGTGCTCCGCTACCTGCTCAGCGGCGCCGGATACGAGGCCGCCACCCTGTCGGTGGTAGCCAAGACCGCCGTGCTTTATTCCATCATGGTGACGGGCGCACTGTGGGAGCGCGACGTCTTCGGCCGGTACCTGTTTGCTCCTGCGTTTTTCTGGGAAGACGTGGTGAGCATGTTGGTGATCGCGCTGCATACCGCCTATCTCGGCGCACTGTGGCTCGGCATCGAGCCGCGTGAGCAGATGCTCACCGCCCTGGCGGCTTACGCGGCCTACGTGGTGAATGCGGGGCAATTCCTGCGCAAGCTGCACATGTCGCGCTCGGAGCTGGTCGGGGTGCGCAGCCTGTCCAACATCGGCTCGGGAATCGTGCGGTGACTGTGGCAGCCACTTCCTGCCTGCCTGAGGCCCGCCCGATCCTGAGGGAACGTGGACAGCGCGAGGTGTTCTGCGGCCTGACCGGCATCGTATGGCTGCATAGAAAGATGCAGGATGCGTTTTTCCTGGTGGTGGGCTCGAGGACCTGCGCGCACCTGATCCAGTCGGCAGCCGGGGTGATGATCTTCGCTGAGCCGCGCTTCGGCACGGCGATCCTCACCGATCGCGACCTGGCGGGGCTTGCCGATGCCAACGACGAACTGGACCGCGTGTGTGCGACCCTGCTCGAGCGACGGCCGGACATCAAGACCCTGTTCCTGGTGGGCTCCTGTCCATCCGAGGTCATCAAGCTCGATCTGGCCAAGGCCGCCGAGCGACTGAGCGGCCGTTTCCTGCCACAGGTACGGGTGCTCAGCTATTCCGGTTCCGGCATCGAGACCACCTTCACCCAGGGCGAGGACAATGCGCTGCGGGCCATGGTGGAAACCTGCCCCCGTGACGACGCCCGGCAGCTGCTGGTGGTGGGCTGCGTGGCCGATGTCGTGGAGGACCAGTTCCGGAGGCTGTTCGACCAGTTGGGAATCGGTCCTGTGAACTTCCTGCCGGCACGCCGCGCCGCCGAATTGCCCTTCGTGGGCAACGGCACACGGGTGCTGATGGCCCAGCCATTCAACGGCGAGACGGGAAGAGCCCTGACCGCGCGCGGCGCGCGGCTCCTCTCTGCACCCTACCCGCTGGGCGTGGAAGGTACGACGGCCTGGTTATCCGCCGCGGCCCGCGAATGGGGCGTCCCCCAGTCCACTTTCGAACAAGTGACCCGCGCGGGTCGCGAGCGTGCCACAGCGGCCCTCCGGCCTCACCGTCGGCAGCTGGCCGGTCAACGCCTGTTCCTGATGCCCGATTCGCAGCTGGAGATACCCATTGCCCGCTTCCTTCACCGGGAACTCGACATGCAACTGGTCGAGGTGGGTACGCCCTACCTGGATCGACAGATGGTTGATGCAGAACTCGGCCTGCTGCCCGAGGGAGTTCTGGTGAGCGAAGGCCAGGATGTCGAGCGCCAGCTGGATCGAGTCCGGCAAGAGCGGCCCGACCTGACGGTCTGTGGACTGGGCCTGGCCAATCCGCTGGAGGCCGAGGGGCTTTCGACCAAGTGGTCCATAGAGCTGGTGTTCACGCCCATCCAGGGCTACGAGCAGGCGGCCGACCTCGCCGGACTTTTCGCACGGCCCCTGGAGCGCAAGGCGAGGCTCGCTGTATGAGGCCCAGTTTATGCAGCTGACGCTATGGACCTATGAGGGACCGCCGCACATCGGCGCCATGCGCGTTGCCAGCTCGATGCATGGCGTGCACTACGTCCTGCACGCACCACAGGGCGACACCTATGCAGACCTGCTATTCACCATGATCGAACGGCAGGACCGGCGCCCCCCGGTGTCCTACACCACTTTCCAGGCCCGTGACCTCGGTGGCGACACGGCCGGACTGGTGAAAGACGCGACCCGGGCTGCCTTCGAACGATTCCAGCCGGATGCCCTGCTGGTGGGTGAATCCTGCACCGCGGAACTGATCCAGGACCAGGCAGGCACGCTAGCCGCCAGCCTGGGCTTGCCGGTACCGGTCATTCCCCTCGAACTGCCAGCCTACTCCAAGAAGGAAAACTGGGGGACGGCTGAGACGCTGTATCAACTGCTGCGCGGCGTGCTCGGTGCGCGCCCGGCACGCCGGGAACGTATCGCGGGAACCAAGCCAAGAGCCAACATCCTTGGGCCGACCCGCCTCGGCTTCCGCTGCCGCGATGACGTGCGCGAGGTCAGTAGTCTGCTTGAGGAGTTGGGCATCGAGGTCAACACGATCGTCCCGCTGGGAGCGACGGTGGAAGACCTGCGGAGGGTACCTGACGCCGACTTCAACGTGGATCTATACCCGGAAGTCTCCCGCAGTGCCTGTGCCTGGCTCAAGCGGTCGCTGGGCATGCCACATACCACCGTGATCCCGATGGGCGCGGGTGCCACACGCGACTTTGTCATGGAAGCAGCCGCTCTGGCGGGTGTCGATCCGAGTGCCTTCCTCGCATCGAAAGCCTCGCGCCTGCCCTGGTATTCACGCTCGGTAGACTCCACCTACCTGACGGGTAAGCGGGTCTTCATCTTCGGTGATGCCACCCACGCCATCGCCGCCGCCAGGGTCGCCGCCACAGAAATGGGTTTTGAGGTCTGCGGCCTTGGCAGCTACAGCCGCGAATTTGCCCGGGAGTTGCGCGAGGCGGCCGCCGGCTACGGCATAGAGGCCCTGATCACCGACGACTATCTCGAGGTGGAACGGGCCATCACGGCGGCCGCGCCAGAACTGGTGCTCGGCACGCAGATGGAGCGGCACATCGCCAAGCGCCTGGGCATCGCCTGCGCAGTGATTTCCAGTCCCATTCACGTCCAGGATGTGCCGGCGCGATACAGCCCGGTATACGGCTTCGAGGGTGCCAACGTGCTGTTCGACAGCTGGATCCATCCCCTGATGATGGGCCTGGAAGAGCACTTGCTGGCGATGTTCCGTGACGACTTCGAGTTCCATGACGGGGCGGCAGCCTCGCACCTGCCGGCCGGCAGCCCGGCGCCCGCAGCCACCGATGCGCCGGCTTCAGCAGGCCAAGACGGGCTGGCATGGTCAATCGACGGCGAGCAGGAGCTGCGCAAGATTCCCTTTTTCGTCCGCAACAAGGCTCGCCGCAACACCGAACTGTTCGCGCGGGAGCGCGGTATCCAAGTCATCACCACCGACACGCTGTATGAGGCAAAAGCGCACTTCGGCCGCTGAATCACCCATGATCCGGGTGGTGCTGATCACACTGGACAGCCACATGGCCAGTGCGGCTGAGCGTGCCCAGCACCAGCTACTTAGGTCGATGCCCGGACTAAGGCTGGCCCTTCACGCCGCCGCGGAGTGGGAGGACGAGGCAGGATCGCTCGAGCGCTGCCTCGAGGACATTGCTGCGGCAGACATCATCGTGGTGAACATGATGTTCCTGGAGGATCACATCAGGGCAGTGCTACCCGCCCTGGAGGCCCGTCGCGCTAACTGCGATGCGATCGTGGCTTGCATGTCTGCGGCCGAGGTGGTGCGCCTGACCCGCCTCGGACGCTTCGACATGAGCAGCAGCCAGGGCGGGCCCCTGGCGCTGTTGAAAAAACTGCGCGGCAATCGCCAACGCTCGGCCACCGTGGGCGAGCAGCAGCTGCGCATGCTGAAGCGAATTCCCAAGATCCTGCGCTTCGTGCCCGGCCCGGCGCAGGACGTCAGGGCCTATTTCCTGACCATGCAATACCTGTTCGCGGGTTCGGATGACAATCTGGTATCGCTGGTGAGGTTCCTGGTCGACCGCTACGCCGGTGGAGCGCGCGCCAGCCTCAAAGGCACTCTGAAGGCGGACGCCCCTGCCGACTACCCGTCAACCGGCCTCTATCACCCGCAAATAAAGGGTCGCATCACGGAGAGTCCGGCAGCCCTGCCCGGTCCGCCGGGGGACTGTCGCGGCACAGTCGGGCTTCTGGTCATGCGCTCCTACCTGCTGGCCGGAAACACCGCACATTACGACGCGGTGATCGCGGCTCTTGAAGCGCGCGGACTCAAGGTGATCACCAGCTTCGCAACCGGGCTGGACGCTCGCCCCGCGGTCGAGCGTTATTTCATGCGCGACGGCAGAAGCGCCATTGATGCGATGCTGTCGCTGACTGGCTTTTCCCTGGTAGGTGGTCCGGCCTACAACGATGCCCGCGCCGCCGAGGACATGCTGGCCCGGCTCGACGTACCCTGCCTGAGCGCGATGGCGGTGGAATTCCAGTCTCTCGAACAATGGCAGGGGTCACAGCGCGGCCTGATGCCCGTGGAGTCCACCATCATGGTGGCCATTCCGGAGCTGGATGGATCCACCGGTTCCATGGTGTTCGGCGGCCGCAACCCGGACGCGACCAGCAGCAGCGGGCGCGACATGCTGCCTGATCCGGAACGGGTGGAAGCGCTGGCCGACCGCATGGCGAAGCTGGTGGCCTTGCGCCGCGGGGAGCGGGCCGAACGCAAGGTCGGGATCGTACTGTTCAACTTCCCGCCCAACGCCGGCAGCGCGGGCACGGCGGCCCATCTCGGAGTGTTCGCCTCGCTGCTGAACCTGCTGCGCACGATGGCTGCCGAGGGTTACTCGGTAGACGTCCCGGAGGATGAAGCCGCGCTCAAGGCAGCCATCCTGGGCGGCAACTCGGCCAAGTTCGGCACCACAGCGAACGTGCATCACCGCATCCCCGCCAGCGACCACGTCCGGCGCGAGCGATGGCTCGAGGAGATCGAGGCGCAGTGGGGACCCGCTCCAGGCAGGCAGCAGAGCGACGGCAGCTCCCTGTTGGTGCTGGGAGAGCGTTTCGGCAATGTGTTCGTCGGCCTGCAGCCCGCCTTCGGCTATGAAGGTGACCCAATGCAGCTGCTGTTCGATGGCAATTTTGCGCCGACCCACGCCTTCTCGGCGTTCTATCGCTACCTGCGCGAGGACTTCGGCGCCGACGTCCTGCTGCACTTTGGTACGCATGGCGCGCTAGAGTTCATGCCGGGCAAGCAAGTCGGGCTGTCTGGCCGTTGCTGGCCGGATCGGCTCATCGGCGACTTGCCGAACGTCTATCTCTATGCCTGCAACAATCCCTCCGAGGGGGCGATCGCGCGGCGGCGTTCGCTTGCCACGCTGGTCAGCTACCTCACGCCGTCGGTAACCGAGGCCGGCCTGTATCGCGGGCTGCTGGAACTGAAAGATACCCTAGAGCACTGGCGTGGCCTCGAGCCCGCCCGGGAGGCGGAACGCAGCGAGGCCGCCCGACTGATCCAGGCCCAGGCCGTGACACTGGACCTGATGGCAACTGCTGACGAATGGGATGCTACCAGTGGCGATGCCATCGAGGCGTTGCGCCTGCGGGTGCTCGAACTGGAGCACACCCTGATTCCCTGCGGCCTGCATGTGCTGGGTGAGGCCCCCGCCGCGAGCGAGAGAGCCGACATCCTGCTGGCGATGACCGCCGATGACGATGGCGAGCCGCTGTCACGCGAGTCGGTCGAGGCGCTGGTCGCCGGCGAGGCGCCAGACGCCGGGGATCCGCGGCTAGTGAAGCTCGCTGAAATCGATCGCAGGCTGGCCGGCAACGCCGAACTGCCAGCCCTGATCCGCGCGCTGGACGGCCGCTACATCCGGCCAGCCCCGGGCGGTGACCTGCTCCACAACCAGGAAGTGCTGCCCACCGGGCGGAATATCCATGGCTTCGATCCGTTCCGGATGCCCACTCAGTTTGCCGTGCGCGAAGGTATGCGTCAGGTGGAGAAACTGCTCAGGCGCAACCTCGACGACGGGCACGCAGCGCCAGAGTCCGTTGCCATGGTGCTGTGGGGCACCGACAACCTGAAGAGCGGCGGCGGTCCGATCGCCCAGGCACTGGCGCTGCTTGGTGCACGCCCGCGCTTTGATACCTATGGTCGCCTCGCTGGCGCCGAGTTGATTCCACTCGAGGAGCTCGGTCGGCCGCGCATCGACGTGGTGATCACCCTGTCCGGCATCTTCCGCGACCTCCTCCCTCTGCAGATCCGCATGCTGGCCGAGGCCTGCCTGCTGGCGGCTGCCGCGGACGAACCGCCGGAACTGAACTTCGTCCGCCGACACGCGCTTGCTTACCAGCAGGAAACCGGATGCGACCTCGAGACTGCGGCATTGCGGGTATTCAGTAACGCAGACTCCACCTATGGTTCGAACGTCAACCACCTGGTGGATTCCGGCTTGTGGGACCATGAGGAGGAACTGGCCGAGACCTACACCCGGCGCAAGAGCTTTGCCTACGGTTGCAAGGGTCGGCCAACCCAGCAGGCCGGCCTCCTGAAGTCGGTTCTTGGCCAGGTCGACCTGGCCTACCAGAACCTTGACTCGGTCGAGCTCGGCGTCACCACCGTCGATCACTACTTTGACACCCTTGGTGGCATCAGCAGGGCGGTGCAGCGGGCCTCTGGTGAAACGGTGCCGGTCTACATCGGCGACCAGACGCGCGGTGACGGGCAGGTTCGCAGCCTGTCCGAGCAGGTCGCTATTGAGACCCGCACTCGTATGCTCAATCCCCGCTGGTACGAGGGCATGCTGAAGCATGGCTTCGAAGGCGTCCGACAGATCGAGCAGCATGTAACCAACATGCTCGGCTGGTCGGCCACCACCGGACAGGTGGCACCCTGGGTCTACCAGCAACTAACCCAGACCTACGTACTTGACGACGCGATGCGGGAGCGCCTCGCGGCGCTCAACCCGACCGCTTCGGTAAGGGTGGCAAACCGGTTGATCGAGGCCCATGAGCGATCGTACTGGACGCCCGATGAGGCGACGCTGGCAGCACTGAGGCGAGCCGGTGAGGAACTTGAGGATCGGCTCGAAGGAGTCGGAGCGGAGGTAGCAGCATGATGACCACCACGGTACCCGTCAGCGCATTGAAGCGGCGGGCGTCAGCTCCAGACGGGGAAGGCAGCGTCCAGGTCCACCAGGACCCATCGGTGAGCATCGGCACGGCGAAGGTATTCGCGGTGTACGGCAAGGGGGGCATCGGCAAGAGCACGACGTCCTCCAACTTGTCCGCGGCCTTTTCCAAACTGGGCAAGCGAGTCCTGCAGATCGGTTGCGATCCCAAGCACGACTCGACCTTCACCCTGACCAAGAAACTGGTGCCGACGGTGATCGACGCGCTCGAGTCGGTTGACTTCCATCCGGAGGAACTGCGCCTCGAGGACTTCGTTTACGAGGGCTATAACGGCGTCATGTGCGTCGAGGCCGGCGGCCCGCCCGCGGGCACCGGTTGCGGAGGTTACGTGGTGGGCCAGACGGTGAAGCTGCTCAAGGAGCATCACCTGCTCGAGGACACCGACGTGGTGATCTTCGACGTGCTGGGCGACGTCGTGTGCGGCGGTTTTGCCGCACCCCTTCAGCATGCCCAGCGTGCATTGGTGGTGGCAGCTAACGACTTCGATTCCATTTTCGCGATGAACCGCATCGTTGCCGCCATTCTCGCCAAGTCAAAAAACTACGCGGTGCGCCTCGGCGGCGTAGTGGCCAACCGCAGCCAGGACACCGATCAGATCCAGCGTTTCAACGACCGCGTGGGCCTGAGCACCCTCGCCCACTTCCCCGACCTCGACGTGATTCGTCGTAGCCGACTCAAGAAATCCACGCTGTTCGAGATGGAGCCTTCGCCCGAGCTGGAGGCGGTCCAAAAGGAATACCTCAAGCTGGCGGCTACCTTGTGGGCAGGGACCGAGCCACTGGTGGCCGAGCCGCTGAAGGACCGGGAAATCTTCGACCTGCTGGGGTTCGACTGATGGAAAGCACCCGTTACACCCGCCGCCGCGGGCAGTTGGAGGAATACTTCGACCGCACGGCCGCTGAGGCCTGGTCCAGGCTGACCTCAGACGCGCCGGTGAGCCGCATCCGGGCTACCGTGCGCGCCGGACGCGATCGCATGCGTGGCACGCTACTCAGCTGGCTCCCTGACGACCTGCGTGGGGCCCGGCTGCTGGATGCGGGCTGCGGTACCGGCGCACTGGCGATCGAGGCCGCCCGACGTGGCGCCGAGGTGGTAGCAGTCGATATCTCTCCAACCCTGGTGCAATTGGCGGGCGAGCGCATGCCCGGTGATCTCGGCGCCGGCAGGGTATCGTTCCGGGTCGGTGACATGCTGGACCCGCACCTCGGCCACTTCGACTACGTAGTGGCCATGGATTCCCTGATCCATTACCCCGACGTTGACGTGGTGGCAGCGCTCGGCGAGCTGGCCAGGCGGACGCGCCAGAAGATGCTGTTCACCTTCGCGCCCCGTACGCCGGCGCTCAGCCTGATGCATGCGGCCGGGCGATGGTTTCCCCGCAGCGATCGCGCGCCGTCGATCGAGCCGATTGCCCCGCATCGACTGCTCACCCTGATCGCCGGCCATTCGGGCCTGGATCAGTGGTGGACAGGCAGGAGCGAGCGTATCGCCAGCGGTTTCTACACCTCGCAGGCCCTGGAGTTGGTGTTGACGTGAACCTCTCCGTCGGCAACCCGAGCAGACGCTGGGCCAGGACCGGTCTGTCCTGGCTGCCCTTTGCCGACGCCGGCAGCGACGCGCTGCCGCTGAGCCGCCTGCTGCGACTCGCTCTGTTCCAGGTTTCGGTGGGCATGGCCACGGTCCTGCTCACCGGGACGCTTAATCGGGTCATGATCCTGGAACTCGGGGTGCCGGCATGGCTGGTGGCACTGATGGTGTCCCTGCCGCTGGTGTTCGCTCCACTGCGCGCACTCATCGGCTTCAAGTCGGACACCCATCGATCCGTATTCGGCCTGCGCCGCGTGCCCTACATCTGGATGGGCACGCTACTGCAGTACGGTGGGCTGGCCATCATGCCCTTCGCGCTCCTGATCCTATCCGGCGACACCCACGGGCCCCTGTGGATTGGCCCGATGGCCGCCGGACTGGCCTTCCTGCTGGTCGGCGCCGGTCTGCACACCACGCAGACCGCGGGTCTCGCGCTGGCTGCCGATCTTGCGCCTGCAGAGTTACGGCCCCGCGTAGTGGCACTGCTCTACGTCATGTTGCTTGGCGGCATGGTGGCCAGCGCTTTGGCCTTCGGCTGGCTGCTGTCCGACTTCACCCAGCTCCGCCTGATCCAGGTGGTGCAGGGTTCCGCGGTGGTCACCCTGGTGCTCAACGTCGTCGCGCTCTGGCAGCAGGAGCGGCGACGGCCTGCTCAAGCCGGCGACGAGGACGCGCGGGGCAACGAATTCGGTGAGGCCTGGCGGCGCTTCGGGCAAGCAGCGCGCGCGCGGCGCTTCCTGCTGGCCGTCGCCCTCGGCACTGCCGGCTTCAGCATGCAGGACGTTCTGCTGGAGCCCTACGGCGGTGAGGTGCTCGGCCTGTCGGTCGGTGCCACTACCCTGCTGACCGCATTCATGGCCGGCGGGTCGCTGCTGGCTTTCATTATTGCGGCCCGGCTGCTGGGTCGCGGAGGCGACCCCCTGCGGCTGGCGGCCTGGGGATCGCTGACCGGAATCGTGGCCTTCTCGGCAGTGATCTTCGCCGCAACACTGCACTCACCGGGATTGTTCAGGGTCGGCACCACGCTCATCGGTCTCGGCGCAGGTTGGTTCGCCGTGGGCTCGCTGACGGCAGCCATGAACCTGGAAACCGGCGGCGCCGATCATGGGCTGGCTCTGGGTGCCTGGGGTGCGGCGCAGGCGACAGCGGCCGGACTCGGCATCGCCTTGGGCGGTGCGCTGCGCGACGTCTTCGGCCAACTGGCCGCAGCGGGTCACCTGGGCGGGGGCCTCGATCCCGTGGTGGCCGGCTATGCGTTCGTTTATCACCTCGAAGTGGGCTTGTTGTTCGCCAGCCTGGCTGCCATCGGGCCACTGGTTGGGCAGCGTGGTTTTACGCCGGTGCGGTCACCGCCCGGCAGGTTTGGTCTGGCCGAGTTCCCCGGCTAGTCGTCTGGGTCTGGAGTCTTGGACTGTTAAGGAGGTCTCGTCATGCAAACGGGTGCGTTTACCGGCTACATCGACGTAGCGCAGATATTGCTGTACATCTTCTGGATCTTTTTTGCAGGTCTGATTTTCTACCTGCGCCGCGAGGACAAGCGCGAGGGCTATCCCCTGGAGTCGGACCAGAGCGATCGCGATCAGCGGATCCTGATTCAGGGATTCCCGGCGATGCCTGAACCCAAGACCTTCCTGCTGCCACACGGAGGCAGCGTGCAGGCACCACGGGCCAGGCGCGAGCAGCGCTCGCTGGCGATAGAGCCCACCTCGCGCTATCCCGGCTCGCCCTATCGTCCCACCGGCAACGGGATGGGCGACGGAGTAGGCCCTGCTTCATGGGCGGAGCGGGCTGACACACCAGACCTGACCATCGCCGGCGCACCGAAGATCGTGCCGCTGCGGGTGGCCACGGACTACGTGGTCGATCAACGCGATCCCGATCCCCGGGGCATGTCTGTCTACGGCGCCGACGGCGTCAGCGGTGGCACGATCCGCGACATCTGGGTCGACCGCTCGGAGCCCCAGGTGCGCTACCTGGAAGTCACCGTCGGTGACGGTCGCAACGTGCTGCTGCCGATCTACATGGCCAAGGTGGACCGTCGCCTCAACAAGGTACAGGTCAATTCGATCCTGGGTGACCAGTTCGCGGGAGTGCCCGCTCATGCCAGCCCCGAGCAGGTCACGCTGGCCGAAGAGGACCGGATCAGCGCTTACTACGCTGGCGGCCTGCTGTATGCAGAGCCGTCGCGAGCCGAGCCGCTGATATGAGCGACCATGATCACGAGGGCGAACCGGTCCCCGGCCTGCCGGAGCGCCTGCCAGAGGGTGAACACATCCTCTGGCAGGGTGCACCGCGCTGGACCAGTCTGGCGGTACGCGCCTTTCACGTGCGCAAGCTGGCCATCTACTTCGGGCTGCTGATGGCACTCCGGGCGCTGGAGTCGATCCGGGCTGGCTCGACGACGGTCGAGGCGGCGGCGGATGCCAGCGGATTGCTGCCGCTCGCCTTGCTGGCACTGGGACTGGTCATGCTGCTGGCCCGGCTCAGCGCCGGCTCCACCCTGTACACGCTGACCAATCGGCGGCTGGTGATGCGCTTCGGCATCGCCTTGCCCATGTCGGTCAACGTGCCCTACCGGATGGTGGACTCAGCCTCGATCCGGCTGTTCGGCAATGGCTGCGGTGACCTGCCGCTGCAGCTCATCGAGGGACAGCGGCTGGGTTACGTCGTGACCTGGCCGCATGTCCGGCTTGGCAGGGGCGGCAAGGCAGGGCCGATGCTGCGCTCGGTGCCGAAGGCCGAACAGGTCGGCGCACTGCTGGTCCAGGCCCTGGAAAGGGAGAATGGCCAGGTTCGCCGCAGCGAATCCCTGGTCGCCAATGGTTCGGCGGCCGTAGCCTGAGGAGGAGTCATGAGCAACCCGTTCGCTGACCGGCCCATTCCGCGATTCATGACCCTGTCCTCGCTCGCCCTGGTGGTGACTGCGCTGACCCTGGCCGGACTAGGCAGGCTGACCGGGGTGGGCACTACCACCCCGGTCGCGTCGGCTCCCCTGGAAAGCCGGGCCCTGCGTTTCGAGGACGGCGCCAATGGCAGCATCGTGGTGCTTGAGCAGGCCGACATCCTGAGCGTCATCGAGCCCGGGAGTGACGGTTTCATTCGCGGCGCGCTGCGCGGTCTGGCCAGGGAGCGGCGCTTGCGGGGCATCGGCCCCGAAGTGCCGTTTGAGCTGACCCGCTGGAGTGACGGCCGCTTCTCGTTGAGCGATCCGGCCACGGGCCAGTCGATCGACCTCGCCGCATTCGGCGCTGACAACCTGGCTGCCTTCGCCAGCCTGTTGACGCTACCCCTTCGCAGCGCCCAACTGGGATCGGAATCGCCCTGAGGAGCCCGCCATGAGCCAAGCCACAACCTTCACCAGTGTCGAGGATTGCACCCGCAAGGCGCAGACCGAAAACCTCCTGGCGCCCCGCTTCTACACCACCGACTTCGCGGCCATGGATCGTCTCGACCCGACGCCGATCCGGCGGGAGTGGGACGCGCTGATGAACGAATTCAGGAACGACTCCAACCGCAACCATTTCCAACGTACCGACGATTTCGTCGCCGAGATCCATGACCTGCCGCCGGCCCTCAAGGAAGAATTCCTGGACTTCCTGGTCAGCAGTTGTACCTCGGAGTACTCGGGTTGCGTGCTCTACAACGACATCCGGCGCAAGGTGAAGAATCCCGACGTGCGCGAGCTGATGGCCTTCATGGCGCGTGACGAGGCCCGTCACGCCAACTTCATCAACATGGCCCTGAAGGACTTCGGCCTGGGGCTGGACCTGACCTTCCTGAAGAAGGCCAAGAAGTACACCTACTTCAAACCCAAGTACATCTTCTACGCCACCTATCTTTCCGAGAAGATTGGCTACGCGCGCTACATCCGCATCTTCCGCGAGCTGGAGCGCCATCCGGAGCGGCGCTTCCATCCGATCTTTCGCTGGTTCGAACGCTGGTGTAACGATGAGTTCCGGCACGGTGAAGCCTTCGCGCTGCTGATGCGCGCCGATCCGGCGCTGTTGCAGGGCCCCAACCGCCTGTGGATCCGCTTTTTCCTGCTGGCGGTCTTCGCCACCATGTACGTACGCGACCATGCCCGTCCCGAGTTGCACAAAGCCTTCGGGGTGGATCCGACTGACTACGACTTCGAGGTCTTCAGGATCACCTCGGAGATCTCCCGCCAGGTGTTCCCGCTGACTCTTGATCTCGATCATCCGGCGTTCAGGGCTGGCCTCGAGCGGCTGCGGATCTTGTCCGAGCGCGCTGAGGCCGCGCGGGCTCGCGGAGGCCTGCTCGGGCGCCTGCGGGTGGCTGCCTGCGGCGCAGCCGGAGCCCTGGCCTTCCTGCGCCTGTACCTGCTGCCCACGCTACCCAACCGGCTCCCGGAGTCAATCCGGGTGGCACCGGCCTGGTAGGCGGGAAGCGGCCTCCCGGTGGGCATCCTGATCGTGGTAGCAGCGCTGGTAGCCATTGCTGGCTGGTGGCTGGGAACCGCCCTGGTGCTGGCACTCGACCGCATGCCCCGCGGCAGCTATCGCTGGAGCCTGTCCGGGGCAGCGCTGCTGCTGGGCCTGGCCCTGGTTGCCTCTGGATGGGCTGCCGGCCATGACAGCCTCACCGGGCACTACACCGGCTTCGTCGCAGCGCTGACGATCTGGGGCTGCCTCGAACTGGCTTTTCTGACCGGACTGGTTACCGGCCCACGCCGGCACGCCTGCCCACCCGGATGTAATGGATGGAAGCACTTCGGTCACGGGGTGGCTGCCATCCTGCACCACGAGCTCCTGCTGGCAGCCACCTGTGGGATCCTCGTCTGGCTGCACTGGGCGGAGCCCAACAAAACCGGGCTGGAAGCCTTCCTGGTGCTCTGGGTCATGAGGCACAGCGCCAAGCTGAACCTGTTCCTCGGCGTCCCCAATCACAGCGCAGACTTCCTGCCAGAGCACCTGCGCTACCTCACCACCTTCTTCCGGAACCGGCCGGTGAACCTGCTGTTTCCTGTCTCGGTCACCGCCGGCACACTGGCCGCGGTCGCCTACCTGGCCTCGGCTCTTTCCGGTGACCTCGCTCCGGGGCCAACCGCGGGCGACGCTCTGGTCGGCATGCTGCTGCTGCTGGCGGTCTTGGAACACTGGATGATGATCCTGCCCCTGCGTGCGGAAGCGCTGTGGGCGGTCAGACCACTCGAAGCACCGGTTCAACCGGTGCAGGCACCACGTTAGCCGGGGGGATGGCATGGCAGCGGTAGTCCACAGTCTGGCGCCCGGCTTCCCGATGCTGGAGCGTATCGGGTCTCCCCGTGACCTGAGGCGACTGCCGCCCGGCGACCTGCCGCACCTGGCTGACGAGTTGCGCGGCTTCCTGATCCGCGAGGTCGCGACTACCGGTGGCCATCTGGCAGCGGGGCTCGGTACGGTGGAGTTGGCCATCGCGCTGCACTACGTTTACCTGACCCCGCGTGACGCGCTGATCTGGGACGTCGGCCATCAGGCCTATCCGCACAAGGTGCTGACCGGGCGCGGACCGATGTTCGGCGGGTTGCGTCGCAAGGACGGGATTTCCGGCTTCCTACGGCGTGAAGAGAGCCAATATGACGCTTTTGGCGCGGGACATTCCAGCACCTCGATCAGCGCCGCTCTGGGCATGGCCATTGCCGGAAACAGGCACGACCCCGATTTTCGCAGCGTGGCGGTGATCGGCGACGGAGGCCTCACTGCGGGGCTCGCCTATGAGGCACTCAATCACGCGGGTGCCAGCGGCGCCGACCTGCTGGTCATCCTCAATGACAACGGCATGTCGATTTCGCGCAACGTAGGGGCGCTCCACCAAAGCCTCGGTCACGAGGGAGCGGATCGGGCACGGGACCTCGGGCCTTTCTTCGAGACGCTGGGGTTCCACTACAGCGGTCCGATCGACGGGCATGACGCGCTGGGTCTGGTGGACGCACTGCGCGAGGCGAGGCGCCGGGGAGGACCGAAGCTGCTGCACGTGGTCACGCGTAAGGGCAATGGCTACATCCCGGCAGAAGCAGACCCCATTCGCTACCACGGGGTCACGCCATTCGACCCTCGGGTGGGCATCACCGGCAGCGGGCGTCGGGTCGCCAACTACACCGACGTGTTTTCCGACTGGCTCTGTGACATGGCCGAGCGTGATCCGCGCATCGTGGCCGTCACGCCTGCGATGCGGGAGGGCTCTGGCCTGGTGCGCTTTGCCGAGCGTTTTCCCGACCGTTACTTCGACGTAGGTATCGCCGAACAGCATTGCGTCACCTTCGCCGCCGGCCTGGCCTGTCAGGGATTACGCCCGGTGGTTGCCATCTACTCGACTTTCCTGCAGCGCGGCCTCGATCAGGTGATTCATGACGTCGCACTGCAATCCTTGCCGGTGACCTTCGCCATCGACCGCGGTGGCCTGGTCGGTCCAGACGGGGCAACGCACAACGGCAGTTACGACCTTGCCTTCCTCAGGACACTGCCCGGCATGGCCGTGCTGACCCCGTCGTCAGCCGTTGAGCTGCGCGATATGCTCTTTACCGCGGTCCGCCGGGACGGACCCGTGGCGGTCCGCTATCCGCGTTGCGCGGCGGCGGGCCCGACGCCCGGTCCGGGCATGACGCTGATGGATATCGGCAAGTCACGCTTGCTGCGGCAGGGCAACGGCATGGTGTTCCTCTGCTTCGGAACTCTGTTGGCAACCGTCATGGAAGTTGCCGAGGCCCTCGACGCGAGCGTCTACGACATGCGCTCGGTCAAGCCGCTGGACCAGGAAGCCGTCCTGCAGGCCTCTCGCCAGCATGACCTGCTGGTGACGGTCGAGGAGGGCGCGGTGAGCGGCGGCGCAGGAAGCGCGGTAAGCGAGTGTCTGGCGCTGCATGGGGTGGCCATGCCGGTCCTGCATCTTGGTCTCCCCGATAGGTTCATCGACCACGGCACCCGTGAGGAGGTCCTGGAAGCTGCCGGGCTCGACCGGGCGGGGATCCTGGTCGCAGTCGCTGACCGACTGGTCAATCGGCAGCCCGGCGGATCCAGCGGACGAGATTCACGGGGCACCCTGCGCGAGGCCTTCGAGGCCCTCGCCCGCGTCCGCTGACTCGCTTCAGGCCGGAGCGGAGCAGCGCAGCGAATTGCGCGGTCGTCGCACGGTAGCCCTGAGGGCGGCCATGGGTAGCCTAAACCGGACCTGCTCCCTGGAACCCTCATGCTCCCGCACTTCCAGTTCGCGCAGCAGGCTGAGCCGTTCCAGTACGGACTGGACCACCGATTCGGGGGCCGAAGCACCAGCGGTCAGGCCGAGCCGGTTGATCCCACGCAACCAGGCTGGATCGAGCTGCATAGCCTCGTCCAGCAGGTAGGCCGCCACTCCGCACTCGGCGGCCACCTCGCGCAAGCGGTTGGAATTCGAGCTCTTGGGCGAGCCTACCACCAGTACCATTTCGACCTCGCCGGCCAGCCGACGCACCGCGTCCTGTCGGTTCTGGGTCGCGTAGCAGATGTCGTCCAGCTCGGGACCCCGAAGGTCGAGAAAACGTTGCTTGAGGGCGTCGATGATCGATCTCGCATCATCCATGCTGAGCGTGGTCTGGGTGACATAGGCCGCAGGTTCGTCCGCGGAGAGTCTGAGCGCTGCCACCTCCCGCAGGCTGCTCACCACATGCACGGGCACGCCCACGGAACCCACGGTCCCCTCCACCTCCGGATGGCCGCGGTGCCCGATCAGGATGATCGCCCGACCCTCGCTGGCGTAGCGCCGTGCCTGCTGGTGGACCTTGGCGACCAGGGGACACACCGCGTCCACTACCCGCAGCACGCGACGCTCCGCCCGGTCGAAGACCGAATGCGCCGAACCATGCGCGCTGAGCACGGCTACCGCACCCCTCGGGACCTCTTCCACGCGCTCGACGAACACCGCACCTTTCGCACTTAGCTCACGGACAACCGTACGGTTGTGGACAATCTCATGGACCACGTAAACCGGCGGCCCGTGCAACTGGAGCGCATGCTCAACCGTCTGGATGGCGCGAATGACGCCGGCACAGAAGCCCCTGGGCTGCGCCAACAACACCGTCAGGGGACTTCTGGCCGGCAAGGCTTAATCCGTTGCGGCTGCCGCGACTGCCTCGCCCTCCGCTGGCTGCGCTGCGGGCGCCTTGGGAGCGCCGAGTTCAGGGTAATCTGCGAACATGCTTACCCCATAAAGCGGCTTGGACACGCCCTGGTGACAGGTCTGGCAGTTCACCTTGGCCACGTCACCAAGCGGACCCAGTCGGCTGGCCGGGAAGGTAGAGGTCAGCGGCACGAGGTACTCGTTGTTCAAGCTGCGTGCCATCTGGATGCCATGCCAGGCAGTCACCCTCTGGGGATTGCTCTCCGACCAGCTCGCGAAGGCACGCGAGTTGTGACAGAAAGTGCAGTTCACCCCGAGCCCATCTGAGAAATGCATCATCAGGGCGTAGGTACCCTCGGCCGCCTTCACGTTCAGGTCGTTGTCCGCCGGCAGCGCCTGATCGGTAGCGAGGCGGATCGGACCGGCATCCAGCAGGTAGGGCGTAAAGGGGTCGTAGGGGAGCGAGGTCAGTGCCGTCGCAGTGGCCGGCGTGTTCTGACCCATGCGGCTGCCAGCGACGCCACCACCCGCGGTGACCGGACCCGGATCCGCGAACCAGATGCTCTCCGGCACCGCCTTGCCGCGGTGGCAGGTATAGCAGGTGACGCCCGTCTGCTGGACGTGCGCGGTCCAGTTGACGTTGATGTCACGGTTCATCTCCAGCATCTTGCGGGCCACCACTTTGGTGTAGAGGCTATCGGAGGCGAGGCTCTCGCCATCAGCGTGACAGTAGGCACACTGCTGTTCCGGCGCGACCCAGTTCGAAATCGCCAGCATCACACGGGCGAATTCCGCAACACTCAGGTCACCGAGGACCTGCACGTTCTGGTAGACCTCGCCCGCCCTGGGACCATCGCCCGGGACCGCAGGCAGCGCGGCAGGCACGGCATTGGCGGCTTCAGTAGCTGCCTCGACGCGCGGGTTGGTGAAATTCACCATCGCCGTGCCTCGATAGCCCACCTGCTGGCTGTCGACCGGCGGCCGCTCGCCACAGCCTGCAAGGATCAGGCCGGCGCAGAGGCACACCAGCACCGTCAGGATGTTCTGCTTGTTGTTGATCATGGCATCACCCCCGAGAGTGCCGGGTCGGCCAGGGGCGGCACGACCGCTGGATAGGCAGGCGCCACGCCGTGCTTGATCGCCCACAGGTACCAGTTGTCCACCACGGTTCCGGTCAAGAGGATGCCGATACCGCCGCATAAGGGACACAGCACCGCGAACCACCAGGCCCAGCGATGCACCGATTCCATGCTGGCGTTGAAGCCCATGGTCCAGCGCCAGAACAGCGCCATACGCTCCGAGGCGGTGCCGCGGTCGGTGATCTGTTCCACTTCGCGATCACCGCCGAAGCGCACTGTCGAGAGCACGGTTCCGGCGTGCATGGCGAACAGCAACACTGACCCGTACAGGAACACGATCGACAGTGCGTGAAACGGGTTGTACAGCAGGTTGCCATAGCGCAGCGAGAAAGCCGCCGTCCAGTCAAGGTGCGGGAAGATGCCGAAGGGCACGGCCTCGGACCAGCTACCCATGAAGAAGGGGCGGATGAAGCCGCAGACCAGGTACAGCCAGATGGCTGCAGCAAAGGCCCAGGCTACATGAGTGCCCATTCCCAGTTGTCTTGCGCGCCGGTAGGTCCGCAGCCACCAGAGCATGATGGAGATGGTCAGGAACAACCCCGCCATCAGCCACCATCCGCCGTCATTCAGCGGTGGCAGACCCAGTCCGTACTTGGCCGGCGGTGGCTCGAGCGCCAGCCAGGGCAACTGGCGGATGAATTCCACCGGATCCCAGTTCACCGACGCCCACATGTTGAGACCGATGATCTCAAAAGCGGCAAGCCCGAACAGCAGTGACGTCAACCCGGTCCAGCCCAGGTAAATGGGGCCGATCTGGGTGTCGCCGATCCTGCCGAGCCAGTAGGAAAGTCCGGTCTTGGTCCCGCGGGTAAAGGCACCCGACTGAACCGGCACGCCCGGGTAATGGGGCGGTACGACCTGGACACGTGTATAGAGACTTTGATAGCCAGCCATGATGCTTCTCCTGACCTAGCTCCAGATCGGAAGGTTGAGCCACCAGCTCCACCATTCCGGCCAGCCACGGGTCCAGAAGGGCCCGCTGATGACGATGCAGATCGCGCTCCATATGCCCGCGTTGAGGGCCAGGAAATATCCCAACCGATGGATACCCAGGGCACCGATGGAATAGCCGATGAAGTCGCGGAAGAAGGTGTTCTCATGCTCCGCGGTCTTGACCACCTCCCCCTTCTTGGGATTGGCCGTGGCCAGGATGGCACCACCGTGCATGGCCAGGGCCAGGACGGTGGTAAAGAAGAAGGTTACCGCCACCATATGCGCCGGGTTGTAGTGGAAGTGCAGGAACTGGTAGCCGACGTTCGACACCCAGTCGAGATGGCTGTAGATGCCGTAGGGAAATCCGTGACCCCAGGCGCCCAGCAGAACAGGCCTGATCACCACCAGGGTGGCATAGGCGAGGATCGCGCTGCCGAAGATGATCGGCACGTGATAGCCGATACCGAGCTTCCTGCAGATCTCGACCTCACGCAGCATCCATGAGGTAAAGGCACCCAGGGCGCAGATCGTGACGATCTGCCAGAGTCCCCCATCGTAGAGCGGTGCTGCGCCGAGTCCGTAACTCAGGTCCGGCGGCGCGATGCTGATCTGCCACAGGTTCCAGGTCGGCCCCATGGCCGCTCCCCAGGCCAGCATTACCGTGCCCAGCAGGGCGAAGAAGGCTCCGGATACGCCGAAGAAACCGACGTAAAACGGACCCACCCAGAAGTCGAACAGGTCGCCCCCGATCAGGGTGCCTCCCCTGACCCGGTACTTTCGTTCGAAATTCAACATGGACATCGTGCGATCCTCTCGTTAGCGATGCGCCCGGCTTGCGGTTCCGACGCGGGGCGAACCCCGCGCCGGAACCGTCGTCAACGCCCTTATTGCTGCGCCAGTGCGACCACCGGCGCCGAATCCTCGGGCTCCACCACCACGGCAGCGGTCGATTCCGCGCCGTCGCCGCTCAGCCAGCTCCCGTAACGGGGCGTGCTCAGCTGCACGAAGTGGTTCACCAACACCATGAAGAACGCGAACGTGAGGACCGCGATCAACGCACGGCGTGGGTCAAAAAGCATCCAGACTCGCCACATGATTCCTTACTCCTTAAGCTATTTGATTAAAAGATGCCTTGGGAGCTTCAGAACCAGGGGCGCCAGTTCCACACCAGGAAGTGTGCAACCAACGTCACTGCAATGAAGATGCCCGTGCCTTGCAGCATGGCGCTGTGGAAGGCCTTGGCCTCCTCCGCGTTGAGTCCCGAAAGACTCTGTCTGTTGTCAGCCATAAGTTAACGACCTCTAGCTAAAGGCCTTTCGGCCATCACCGCGCCGTTGGCTGCGCGGCAGTCAACGTCACGGCGATGACCGTGACGCACGAGCCACCCGGAGCGACCGGGTGGATTCAGTTGCCAGGCCCGCTGCGGCGAGCCTGAAAAAAATGTCTGGGGCAGCAGGGCACTCATGCCGACTGCACCTGCCGTGGACCGGGTGGTGCCCCGGTGACACATTCGAGGGTGACCTGCGCCAGGCCAGCCGCTCTTGCGGTGCGCTCGGCTGCATCGCGGAAGCGGCGAGCCGCAGAGATCCGCACCAGCACCGGCTGCTCCTCAAGCTTGCGATCAAGGGCCTCACGCGCCTCCGTGGTCCAGGGCAATTCCTGGTGCAGGCGCGATGGAGTGGAGTCGACCCGGTCAAGCTCGGTGCCTAGCGGGAGGATTTCGAACAGGGCATCAAACAGGGCGTTGCAGATCTCCTGCACGATGTACGTGGCCCCGGAGTAACCCATGAAGGGCGTGCCGGTGTGCCGGCGGATGATGGCCCCGGGGAACGACGCCGGGATGAACCGAGCCCGACCGCCGGCTTCCGCGAGGTACATGCGTTCGTTGTAACTTCCGAACAGCACCAGTGGGGTTTTCTCCCTCACCATCGACCTGACTGCCTCGTTATCCGGCTTGAGGCCTGGCCCCCTGGACACGGCGAAGGTGCAGGGCAGGCCCAGCTCATCCTCAAGGAAGCGCCGTACGCCGCCCGCATAGGTCTCGCCGGCGACGATGGCAAAGCTCGCGGTGCCGAAGAAATCCTGCGTCACGGAACGCCACAAGTCCCACAGCGGCTTGATGGTGGTGTGCTTCTCCCGCTCGATGAACGGCTCCGGATCCAGGCCCGTCAGCTCGCCCAGCTTGCGCAGGAAACGAGTGGTGGTATGAAGACCGATGGGGGCATGCAAGTAGGGACGATCGAGGTTTTCGCACAGCAGCCGCCCATACTCGCGATACAGGCAGACGTTGACGTCGGCATTGAGCAATTTCGGCACGTCGACGAGGTGACTGCCGAGGGGGAATACCAGGTTGACCTCCGCCCCGATGCCCTCGACCAGGCGCCGGATCTCGGCCAGGTCCGACGGGGTATTGAAGCCACCATAGATGGGGCCAATGAGGTTGACCCTTGGTTTTTCCCCTTCCTTGCGTGCCTTGCGCGGGGGAATCTTGCGGACGCCGTACTGCGTCCACAGCCAGTTGAGCGCACGGTCCGCACTCTGCCACTGGTCCTCGTCAATGGTCCTCGGCAGGAAGCGCTGGATGTTGGTGCCTTGCGGGGTCACCCCGCCTCCGATCATCTCGGCGATGGAACCGGTGACCACGACACTCGGTAAGTCAGGATCCAGCGCCCGATGGGCACGACGCATTGCGTTCTCGGTGCCATGCTGTCCGAGTTCTTCCTCGCCCAGGCCAGTGACCACGATCGGCAGTTCATGTGGCGGCAATCCATCGGTGTAATGCAGCACCGAAGTCACCGGCAGGTTCTCGCAACCGACCGGACCATCGATGATGACCTGCAGGCCCTTGATGGCGGTGAATGCGTAGACCGCACCCCAGTAGCCCCCCGCGCGATCGTGATCCAGGACCAGCATCAGACCGGCTCCTCGATAACGGACGCCTTGGCCTTGGCCTTGCGCTGGCGTTGACGGAATTCAGGGTGCATGACGGGCTGCGACGGCCAGACACCCGCGGTGTCTCCGTCACCGACGCCCTCAAAGAAAGCAGTCATTTCATCGAAACGAGACTGGTTGGCCAGCGCCGCATTGACCACCTGGGCGAGCGAGCCTGCCCCGGCCACCCCCATCAGCGGACGCGCCGAAATCAGGTTGGTGAAATACAGCGCCGGAATCCCGCGTTGCTTGGCCTTCTGCACCACCGGGGTGGTGCCTATGGCGAGCTCGGGCTGGTATTCAGCCAGCGCTTCCAGATCCTGCTCCAATGAAGCCCGGAACCTGACCTGAACCCCGCGCGACTCGAGCCACTCTCGATCCGGGTTTGACCAGGGCGTGCGCGGGCAGGCCGTACCAACGTAACGAAGGTCGGCACCCGACTCCACCAACAGGCGAGCCACCAGCAATTCGGATCCCTCATAACCCGACAAGGTCATGCGACCCTTGACAGGCGCCTGCGCCAGTGCGGCGCGAATGGCGGGCAAGGCGCGATCCTGCGCAACGCCGATCGCCGCAGCGGACACGCCACAGGCGCGCCCGACGGTGTCGAGCCACGCAGCGGTGCCCTCAAAGCCGACCGGCGCGGAACCGACGACCTCGCGACCCGCCGTCTGGAACTCCCTGACCGCCGCGGTATAGAACGGATGAATGGCTGCGACGGCTGCACAGTCGAGCGCAGCGTAGAGTTCGCGCCACTCCCGGGTGGGCACCACCGGGCCCGCAGCAAGGCCCATCGGCTCAAGCAACATGCCGAGTCCGACCGGGTCGGCTGGGAACATCTCGCCAAGCAGCGTCACCGTCGGGCGAGCGGAAGCCCCACCTCGCGGCGCCGCCACCGGCCCATTTTCCGCCTCGTTGCGCGCATAGCGCAGCATGGCGCCCGCGAGCACATCCTTGGCTTCGGCATGAGTTGGCACCCCAAAGCCCGGCACGTCGATCGGAATGATCCGGACCCCGTTGACCTCGCGAGGCAACTTCTGGATGGGCACGCCCGAGGCAGTGGGCACGCAAAGGTTGGTCACCACCACCGTGTCGTAAAGAGCGGGATCTGCGAGCTTGAAAACGGCCTCGCGAATGTCCTCGTACAGCCGCCCGGTGACCAGCGTCTCCGAGTTGAATGGCACATAGCCGACCGAACGCCGGGCACCATAAAAATGCGAGGTAAAGGTCAGGCCGTAGACGCAGCAGGCGGAGCCGGACAGGATGGTCGCGGTGCGCCGCATCCGAAGTCCGACGCGCAGGGAACCGAAGGCTGGACACATGCTCTGTGGCTGGTCATGGGGCCCGACCGGATAGTCGGCTGCATAGCCTTCGAGGGTTTCGCTCTTGCCGGCCGCCGCCGCCGCTTCACGCAACCGAGCCTTACCACCGTGGCAGCCGCCTGCTGCAACGTCGCTGGTGATCTCGGTACTGGCGGTCTGCGCGGTCATTGCGTGTCCATCAAGCCTGGTCGTAACGAACTTCGAGGGAAGGCCTGCTGACGATGGCTCGGCCGCACATGTCCTCCATGGTGGCTGGCTGCAGCACCACGTTGCGACCGACGTCCTCGCCCTTGAACAGGCCCAGCAGCCCATCCTGGTCCAGCGGAGTCGGGGCCAGCGGCGGGGCGGTAGCGACACCGCCGGCCAACTGTTCGAACAGCGGCGCCCACTGACCGCCCGGACGACCGACGATTTCGTAGTTGGCGCTCTTGCGACGGATGTCCTCATGGGCTGGGATCGACGCGAGCACCGGGATGCCGACGGCCTCGGCAAAGGCATGCGCCTCGCCCGTGCCATCGTCCTTGTTGACTACCAACCCGGCCACGCCGACGTTGCCGCCAAGCTGCCGAAAATATTGCACGGCCGAGCAGACGTTATTGGCCACGTATAAGGACTGGAGGTCGTTGGACCCGACCACGATGACCTTCTGGCACATGTCGCGAGCGATGGGCAGGCCGAAGCCGCCACAGACCACGTCGCCTAGGAAGTCGAGCAGGACGTAGTCGAAGCCCCACTCGTGAAAGCCCAGCTTCTCCAACAGCTCGAAGCCGTGGATGATGCCGCGCCCTCCGCAGCCCCGGCCAACTTCGGGCCCGCCGAGCTCCATGGCAAACACGCCGTCGCGCTTGAAGCAGACGTCGCCGAT
>JAURLT010000046.1 GCA_030831085.1 Gammaproteobacteria bacterium | reverse complement strand
GTAGGCAGATAGCACGCCCTCCGGACTGCAGGCGTGAGTGTGACGAATCATGGCAAACAGGCTGCGACCCTGGGGCTCGCCGTCGATGATCCAGTCGGCGTTGAAGATCTTGTGTCGGCAGTGCTCGCTGTTGGCCTGGGCGAACATCATGACTTCGGCGTCGGTCGGATCGCGCCCGAGGCCGGTGTAGGCCGTGTGCAGGTAGTCGATTTCGTCCTCTGAAAGCGCCAGGCCCATGCGCGTATTAGCCTCGACCAGCGCCTCTTTGCCTTGGGCCGTCAGGGGAATAAAGGTGAGTGCGCCCGGCTGGTGGGAGGCGAACAGGGCCGCAGCCGCCTCCGGTGCCTCCAGCACGGTTTCAATCATACGATCGTGCAGCGCCGCGGCAATGGCCTCGCGATGCGCCTCGAAGGCACCCACCGGCACCTGCAGCCTGAACTCCACCCCGCGCTCGATCCGGCGGACTGCCCGGAATTCGCAGACCCGTGCAATGTCGGTGGCCTTCGAGCTCCACGGCGAGATGGTGCCGAGACGCGGCACCACCACCAGGCAAGGGTCAGCCTCCGGCCAGTCGGGTTCAGCGTCCTCGCCGAGCAACTGCTCAAGGCGCTCGCGCTCTGCAGTGGGCAAGGGCCCGCTGACGTGGACGAAGTGCAGGAAGCGCGAGCGAAAACCCGCGAGCCCGGGCACCGCTTCGGACAGCCGGGCCAACAGTCGCTCGCGACGGAACTGGGAGTGAGCCGGGGCACCCGGCAGGCGCAGGATCATCACGGACTCGCCCACCGGCCCCTCGGCCTGACGCGACATGCCTAGCGCTTGGGACCCGGATCGCCGGCCGGAAAGGCCGGCATCGGGAATTGGGCGACGTTGCCGCCCTCGTAGGGCCCCACCTTGCTGACCCCCTGCTTGCGAACCTCGTCGATCCGGACAATGGAATGCATGGGGATGTAGGTGCGCTTGACCCCGGAAAACTCGGACTTGATGCGCTCCTCACCCGGGTCCACCACCACCGAGCTACGCTCACCAAAGACCAGCTCTTCGACCTCGACGAAACCGAACAATTCGCCGTGGCTGACCTTGCGGGCGTACACCTCGTAAATCTTGCCCTGGTTGACGAACAGGACCTTGAAAATGTGACTTGCTGCCATGCGGAAGGTGGGATGCGTAGTTAATTTCCCCTGTTATTATAGCCGTCCGGTTCTCGGTTGCGGCATGGAATCTTGATGGCCTTGAGGCTCAGCATCGTCAGGGGCGACGTCGCCGGCAGCGACAACGAGCGCAGCTGGACCTGCGATGGCACGGTTGGCAGGATCGGACGCTCCGGACAGAACGACTGGGTCCTGGTGGATCCAGGACGGTTCATCTCCAGCCAGCACGCGCGCGTCGAGCTTGAGGATGGTGACTGGTGGGTCATCGACACCAGCACCAACGGCACCTACGTCAACCTCGCAGACGAACCGCTTGGCAAGGGCGGGCGTCATCGCCTGACGACCGGCGACACCGTGCGGATGGGCTCGCTGGAACTGGCGGTCGAGGTGCTGGAGGACGACCTGGCCCGCACCGGCATGCACCTGCCGCGCTTCGACATGACCGCCTCACTGAGTCAAGATCTCGACCTGGCCGAGGTGGCACTCGACCAGTCCGTCGAAGTCCGCGCACTGCTGGAAAACAGCATGATCAGCCGCCCCTTGTCCGGACTCGAAGCGCCTTTGGGACTGGACGAGGAGCCGCCGCTCCACTCCACTCCAGCTACGGCTCCGGCTCAGGGCGACGGTGGCAACGAAATGGCCGCCTTCTTTCGCGGGATCGGCATCGATCCGACCAAGCTCGACCCTGCCAAGCGGCAGGCGATCCTGCGCGAGGCGGGGGAAGCGATGCGCGAATTCATGCTCGGCCTGATGGAGCTGTCGCGGATGCGGGCCGACTTCACCCGCGACATGGGCATCGCCGGCAGTTCGCGTGAGCGCGACCTGACGAGCCCGCTGATGCAGGTACGTGGGGTCGAGGACGCGCTGCTGAAGATGCTGACCGCAGGCCAGGCCCGCGAGGCCGTGGACGAAATTCGCAGCCAGTTCGCCAAGGCCCGCCATCACCAGCAGGCGATCATGGTAGCCGCCCGCGAGGCACTCTCGGTGCTGCTGTCAAACCTCGACCCTGAAGAGCTGCAGTCCCAGATGAGTGGCGCCACCCGTGGCGCCGCTACCCAGGAAACCCAGGCCAAGTACTGGGCGATGTACAAGGAGATGTTCCAGTCCCTGACCGAGCCGGGCAAGGAGGGCCTGCCGGCCGTGTTCCACGACAGCTTCGTGCGCTTCTATCAGTCCATGGCCAAGGGTGGGGCCGCGGCGGTCAGTCGCTTCGACGAGGAGTGACAGGCAGGAGCCGACCACGAGGTCGAGCGCCGCTGACCGTTACGGTCGACGGGCACAAGGATGGTTGATCCCGAACAGAGTGACCGACGCCTCGAGCCTGCGGCTCGAATTGCGCAGGCGTTTTCAACAGCTTTGTCCAGATCTTGGGACGCCGCTTGTTTCGCGTCTAACTAATTGTTTTTAGTTTGGTATTGGCGGAGAGGGTGGGATTCGAACCCACGAATACCCTTGCAGATATTACTGGAATTCCAGTCCAGCGCCTTCGACCACTCGGCCACCTCTCCGCTGGCCGCGCAGACTACCGCAGCGGCAGGCTGGGCGGCAACCGCAGGCGTCAACCCTGACGATAAGGAGGCGGAGCGTCGATGCAGCGCCCGTCAGCGGGCTTCTGGGGCGCTGTAAGGTCCGGAATCTTGAGTTGATTGCGTGCGTCCGGGCGGTCCGCACCCTCCGGCACCTGCAGGCCAGGCAGGTCGGCGGCCTCAGCATAGCCCGGCGCCTCCTCACAGCTCTCGTAGGTGGGCTTGAAAAGCCCGCAGCCCGCGAGGGATAACGCCAGCAAGAACACCGAGCAGCACTTCAGCATGGCCAGAATTCTACAGGATTCCGGCCTGCTTCATCGCCTCCTCGACGCGGGCATGATGAGCAGCATCCAGGGAGGTCAAGGGCAGGCGTATACCCGGCTGGATCAACCCGAGGCGGGCCAGCGCCCACTTCACCGGAATGGGATTGGCCTCGGCGAACAGGGCCTGGTTCAGGGCCCCCAGTCGCTGTTCCAGGGCCGAAGCGCGGGGCAGGTCGCCTTCCAGGCTGGCCTCGCACAACTCGTGGACCAGCGCTGGGGCCACATTGGCCGTGACCGAGACTACCCCCTGGGCTCCCCCCAGCATCCATGAACGGGAGGCAGCGTCGTCTCCGGAAAACACCAGGAAATCATCGCCGCAGGCGGCGATCAGGGCGGCGAGGCGGGCAGGATCGGGCGTGGCGTCCTTGATCCCTACGATGCGCGGGTGCCGCGCCAAGTCACCAACCGTTGCCGGCAACAGGTCGCAGGCGGTGCGCGCGGGCACGTTGTAGAGCATGACCGGGACGCTACTGGCCTCCGCCACCGCCACGAAGTGGGCCAACAGTCCGGATTGCGAGGGCTTGTTGTAATAGGGCGTAACGACCAGCACTCCATCCACGCCGATCTCGCAGGCCCTGCGGGTCCGCGCCACCGTGGTGGCCGTAGCGCTGGTACCGGTGCCTGCCAGCACGGGGATCCGCCCCCCCAGACGCTGCACCGCCCGGCGCAGCAGCTCGTCTCCCTCATCGACCGTCAGGGTCGGCGCCTCGCCGGTGGTGCCCAGCACCACTACACCGTCACTGCCCTGCTCGAGGTGCCAGTCGAGCAGGACCTCGAACGCGGCCAGGTCGATGACTCCGGACTCGAGCATCGGTGTAACCAAGGCTACCAGTGAGCCGCGGAACATGGGCACGCGCCGTAACTAAAGAGGGTGCACCATCCTATGGGGCAGCTGAACGCCGCGCAAGCGGCGCGCGGCGTTTCCCTGCGCGACGTTCAGGCGGTAGACTATCGCGGTGCCAGCGGTTCCCCAAGAATGAAGCAACACATCGCCATCGCCGCCATCGGCGGCGACCGGATCGGCCTCGTTCACGACCTCAGCAAGGTCATCGCGGACTGCGGCGGGAGCATCAGCGAAAGCCGCATGACCGCCCTGGGCGCCGATTTCGCCATCCTGATGATGGTGTCGGGCAACTGGCACTCCATCGCGCGCATGGAGACGGAGCTCAAGCGTCTGGCGGAGGCCACGGGCGTCAGCCTGCAGGTGCGGCGGACCGAGCCCCGCAAGGTACGGGAAGACCAGATCCCCTACTCGGTGGACGTAGTCTGTCTCGAGCAGCCGGGCATCGTGGCCGCGCTGACTGGCTTTTTCGCCGCCCGCGGGATCGACGTATCGGAAATGAGCACCCGCAACTATCCCGCGCCCCACACCGGCGCTCCGATGTTCGGTCTGTACATGGTGATCAACGTACCGGCCAGCGTGCACCTGGGTGCCATGCGCGAGGAGTTCATGGACCTGTGCGACAACTTCAACCTCGATGCAATCCTGGAGCCCGTCAAGGCCTAAAGTCACCACCATGACAAAACTCGCGCTCGGCAAGAAAATCCCCGCCTTCACGGTGGAGACCACTGACGGCAAGCTTCGCTCCACGGACGCCCGCGGGACCAAGCTGGTGATCTATTTCTACCCGCGCGACAACACCCCGGGCTGCACCCGGGAGGGTGAGGACTTCCGCGACTTGCATGCCCGCTTCCAGCGCGCCGGCGTCACCGTGCTCGGCGTCTCCACCGACACCCTCGCCTCGCACGAGAAGTTCCGTGCCAAGCACGGTTTCCCCTTTCACCTGGCCGCCGACACAGAACATGAACTGGCGGTCAAGTTCGACGTCTGGCGCGAGAAGAACATGTACGGCAAGAAGGTCATGGGCATCGAGCGCAGCAGTTTCCTGATCGACGCCGAGGGCGTGCTCAGGGCCGAGTGGCGGAAGGTCAAGGTCGACGGGCACGCGGCCGCGGTGCTCGAGGCAGCGAAGGCGCTTTGACCAAGCCGGGTGACGCCGCCTCAGGCGGGAGCGCCGAGGACAGGCGCGTCTTCGTCCTCGACACCAACGTGCTGATGCACGATCCCGCCTCGATCTTCCGCTTCGAGGAACATGACATCCACATCCCGATGGTGGTGCTGGAGGAACTCGACGCCGGCAAGAAGGGACTCTCCGAATCCGCCCGCAGCGTGCGCCAGGTCAGTCGTTTCCTCGATGAACTGATGGCCGAGGCCACCAAGGAGCAGATCGATCGGGGCCTCGAACTGCCCGGCGCGCGGGCCAGTAGCAAGGGCAAGCGCCCGCCCACCGGCAGGCTGTACTTCCAGACCCGGCGCCTGGAATCGGGCCTGCCGGACAGCCTGCCCCGGCACGGAGCCGACGACGCGATCCTGCGATATGCGCTTGCGCTGCAGCGGGAATCGGGGACGGCGCGGGTTACCTTGGTGTCCAAGGACATCAACCTGCGCATCAAGGCCTCCATCCTCGGCGTGCATGCGGAGGACTATTACAGCGACCGGACCATCGAGGACGCCGACCTCCTGTTTTCCGGCGTCAGCGACCTGCCCGCGGATTTCTGGGATTCGCATGGCACCGCCCTGCGCTCCTGGCAGGAGCAGTCCAGGACCTTTTACGAGATCGCCGGGCCGCTGGTGCAGGACTGGCAGGCGAACCAGTTCGTCTGCGAGCCGGGCGAACAGGGATTCGAGGCCATCGTGCGCAAGGTCGAGGGCGAGTCAGCCACCCTGGAGCTCGCTCGCGACTTCCGCAATTCGCGCCAGGCGGTCTGGGGCATTAACGCCCGCAACCGTGAACAGAACCTCGCGCTCAACCTGCTGCTGGATCCGGAGATCGATTTCGTTACCATCCTCGGCCCCGCCGGGACGGGCAAGACCCTCCTGACCCTCGCCGCAGGGCTGGTGCAGACGCTGGAGAGCAACCGCTTCGGCGAAATCCTCATGACGCGGGTGACCATCCCGCTCGGCGAGGACATCGGTTTCCTGCCCGGGACCGAAGAGGAAAAAATGGAACCGTGGATGGGCGCGCTGATGGACAACCTCGAGGTCCTGACCCATGGCCAGGAGGGCGGCAGCTGGGGCCGGGCCGCCACCCAGGACCTGCTGCGCAACCGCATCAAGGTGCGGTCGCTGAATTTCATGCGTGGGCGAACTTTCCTCAACCGCTACCTCATCCTCGACGAGGCCCAGAACCTCACCCCCAAGCAGATGCGGGCGCTGGTGACCCGGGCAGGCCCGGGCACCAAGGTGGTCTGCCTCGGCAACATCGCCCAGATCGACACGCCCTATCTCACCGAGACCACCTCGGGCCTGACCTACGTGGTCAACCGCTTCCGCGGCTGGGCGCACGCCGGGCACATCACGCTGATGCGCGGCGAGCGCTCCAGACTCGCTGATTTCGCCACCGAGGCCCTGTAAGGGCCGGCGCCGCGCGAACTCCCGGCCGTCATGGCAGTCCCATCCAGCATGAACCACGCTCTCCTCCTTGCGCTGACGGCCATGGTGCTGCTGACGGAGCCCTTTACCGCGAGCCTGGCCCAGACCGGCCCCAGCGACCTGCCAGACATCGGCAACCCGGCGAGCAGCACGCTGAGCGTGGCCGACGAGCGCAAGATCGGCAGGGCCATCGTCAGGCAGCTGCGCGAGGCTGGCGAGATCGTCGACGATCCCGAGGTCAATGAATACATCCAGTCAGTAGGCTCGCGGATTGCCAGTTTTGCCCACGAGGGCGGACACCAGTTCACCTTCTTCGTGGTCCGCGACTCGGGCATTAACGCCTTCGCGCTCCCCGGCGGCTACATCGGGGTCAATGCAGGCCTGTTGACCGCCACCGTCAACGAGAGCGAACTGGCCGGCGTGCTCGCCCACGAGATCGCCCATGTGACCCAGCGGCACATCGCCCGCTCGCTGCAGAACTCCAGCCGGACCAACATGGCCTCGGCGGCGGCGGTCCTGGCGGCGGTGCTGATAGGCGCCACTACCGGGATGCCAGCTGATGCGCTGATGGGCACCATGACCGCCGCCCAGAGCCTCGCGGTGCAGCAGCAGATCGGCTTTACCCGGACCAACGAGTCCGAGGCCGACCGGGTGGGGATGGGCTTTCTGGCCGACGCCGGTTTCGACCCCTTCGGCATGCCGACCTTTTTCTGGACCCTGCAGCAGCGCTACGGCGGCTCGGACGCTCGCATCCCGCCCCTGCTCCGGACCCATCCGGTGACCAGCGAGCGAGTCGCCGACACCCGGGACCGCGCAGCGCGCCTGCCGCGGCCGGTGGTCGAAGACAGCCTGAGCTACGAGCTCATTCGCGAGCGCCTGAGGGTTCGCTCGTTGCCAGCCGACACCGCCTGGCGCGAGCTGTATCGGGATGCGGCCTCGGCGGACCTGCCGGTCAGCGATGCCCGGCGCTATGGCCGCGCGCTGGCCCTGCTGCGGGCGGGCGACGATTCCTCCGTCAGGGAGGCATTGGGACTGCTGGCAGACCTGGCCACCCGCCGGCCCGACGTGTCCGTCTATCAGGCGGGACTGGGCTCCGCCCAACTGGTCCAGGGCGACGTCGCAGCCTCCCGCCAGACGCTGGCGCGCGCCCAGGCACTGTTTCCGCGCAACGTGCCGGTCTCGATGCGCTTCGCTGAAACCCTGATGCAGTCGGGCGAGCCGAAGCTGGCCCACACCATGCTGCTTGACCTGTTCAACAACGTGGCCCCGACCCCGGAGCAGGCTCGCTATATCGCCCTGGTGGCGAGCGCCGCGGGGGATACGGGCGATGCGCACTATTACATGTCCGAATTCCACGTGATGGGTGGCGACCTGCAGATGGCCATCGACCAGTTGAAGCTTGCCCTGGCCCAGCCCGGACTCAACGACGTCCAGACCCAGCGCTTCACCGCCCGGATCGAAGAACTGAGCGAGTACCTGCCCAAGGGCCGCCGAGCCAGGGAGGTGGCTGAACCTGGCGCGTCCCGAGGTTAGAATTGCGGCCCATGCGCTTCAGCCAACTCATCGCCAGCGGACTTCTGGCAGCCCTGCTGCTGCCCCTCCCCCCTGTTGTTCAGGCGGAAAAGTCGGCTACCGAGCCCAGCTCCAGCGATCCGCTGGAGGGGTTCAATCGCGGCATGTACCGGTTCAACGACACCGCGGACCGGGCTCTGGTCAAGCCCGCAGCCCGTGCCTACCGGGCGGTGCTGCCCTCGTTTGTCCGCCGCGGTGTCGGCAATTTCGTCGGGAACCTGGGTTCGACCACCACGCTGGCCAACAGCCTGCTGCAAGGCAAATGGCAAAACGCGCTCGACGATGCCACCCGGCTGGTACTGAACACCACCTTCGGCCTGGGGGGACTACTGGATCCTGCCTCGGCGGCTGGCATCCCGCGCAACGACGAGGACTTCGGCCAGACGCTAGGTCACTGGGGCGTGCCGAGCGGTCCCTACCTGGTGCTGCCACTGCTGGGGCCCTCGACGCTCAGGGACGCCATCGGCCTGTACCCGGATGTCCTGACTGACGGCCGAAGGCTCGCCGCCCGGCATGCCTTCGAAAAAGGAGACGAGGACCGCGATACTTTCCTGCTGGTGGTCGGTGGCCTCACCCTGCTACACCAGCGGGAGCGGCTGCTGGACCTTGAGCCGACGCTGGAGGGTACCTTCGACCCCTACGCCTTCCTGCGCGACGCCTACCTCGACCGACGCCGCTTCCAGGTGGCCGATGGCGCCATCGAGGAAGACGATGAGTGGATCCTGGAGCTCGAACGCGAGGCCGGCATGGACCCGGAGCAAGACCCGCAGTAGACGGCTTCAGCTGTCGCTGATGGGAAGCAGTGCCTCGGCGTTGCCAATCCTGGCCAGGGCAAGTGCCCGGGGCGGCATGCGGGAATAGCTAAAACTCAAGCCGCGCCGGCT
>JAURLT010000007.1 GCA_030831085.1 Gammaproteobacteria bacterium | reverse complement strand
CGGCTTCTTTGCCGAAACCTTCCTCGATGAGCTGATCCGCGCAGCCGGGGCGGACCCGCTGGAGGAACGCCTGCGGCTGTGCAACGACCCCCTGTCGCGCAAGGTCCTCGAGGCGGTCGGGGAGTTGTCGGGCTGGGGCTCCCCGCTCGGCCCGGGGCGCGGTCGTGGGGTGGCCTTCGTCGAGTCCTTAGGGGTGCGCGTCGCCGAGGTGGTCGAGGTTACCGATACCGGTTCGGGTATCCGCATCGACCGGGTGTTTGCGACGGCGGAAGTGGGAAGAGTGGTCGACCCGGTTAACTTCGACAACCTGTTCAAGGGCGGAATCGCCTGGGGACTGGGTCATGCCATGAACTGCGAGATCACCTATGCGGACGGCATGGCGCAACAGGGCAACTTCCATGCTCATGCCGGCCTGCGGCTGTACCAGTGTCCCGAGATGGTAGTGCGGGCGCTGGAGAATGGCAGCCGTGTGCTGGGCATCGGCGAACCGCCGGTGCCGCCGGCGGCGCCGGCACTGGCCAACGCCATCTTTACGGTCACCGGCCAGCGGCTGCGCGAGATGCCCTTCAGTCGTGGGGTGACCTTCGTCTAGAACGGGCCGCAGACAGGCTTGCCCGGACTTGCCGAAGGAGGTTGTTGAGCGACTCCACCTCGCCGGCCTTGAATTGGCCAAAGGCCTCCCGGTAGACGCCGCTGGCTACGCTGCGAATGGTGGTGACCGCCCGTCGCCCGGCCGGACTCAGGCCTACCTCCGTCACCCGTCGGTCGGCACGACAAACGCGCGTCTTCAGCAACCCATCGCGGGCGAGCCGCTGAACCACCTTGGTGGCAGTTGGTAATTTCATGCCGGCCAGTTCCGCCACTTCGCCCATGGGCAGCCAGCCGGATTGCTGCGCCAGCATCAGGACACGCCAACGCGGGATATCCATGCCTACTGCGCGCAGCGAGGACTCCATGACTCGCGCGTAGGCTGCGGCGACCTGATTGACCAGGAAGAAGGGCGAGTCATCAAGGACGAAGCCCGGGGCGGCAGGATCGCCTCGCCGTTTGGCATCGTGATCCCTGGCAGCCTTGACGGAAGAAGTCATCACCGCATTCTGGGCAGAGGCGGGGGCGGCGGCAATACTTGACTTTTCAACTAAAAATCCACTATCTGGGCACCTGTTACCAAGTGTTCTTACCTGGGGGTTGCAGCCGTGGCTGAGCGGTCGTTTGCAAAAGAAGTACAGAGCCTCCGGCTCGGCGCCGGCGAGACCTTCGAGGGGGAGGCGATCCTGGCCGTCACCAAGGCCCTGTTGCAGGCCGGCGTCGGCTACGTGGGTGGCTACCAGGGCGCCCCGGTCTCCCACCTGATGGACGTGCTGGCCGATGCCAGCGACATCCTCGATGAACTGGGCGTCAGCTTCGAGTCCAGCGCCAGCGAGGCGACCGCGGCCGCCATGCTGGCCACCTCGATCAACTACCCCATCCGCGGTGCAGTGACCTGGAAGTCTACGGTGGGCACCAACGTGGCCTCGGATGCGCTGGCCAACCTGGCCTCTGCCGGGGTGACCGGCGGGGCCATGATCGTCGTGGGCGAGGATTACGGCGAGGGCGCCAGCATCATGCAGGAGCGGACCCACGCCTTCGCCATGAAGTCGCAGATCTGGCTGCTGGATCCGCGCACCGACCTGCCGACCATGGTGCGCATGGTCGAGCAGGGCTTCGACCTGTCCGAGGCCAGCCACACGCCGGTGATGTTCATGATGCGCATCCGGGCCTGCCACATGTACGGACGCTTCGACACCCGCGATAACCGCCGGCCCGCCTTTTCCGCAGCGGATGCGCTGGCCAAGCCGGAGCGGACCTACGATCGCATCATCCTGCCGCCATCGACCTACCTGCAGGAACAGGAAAAAATCAATGAGCGTTGGCCCGCCGCAGTGCGCTACATCCAGGAGCATCGACTGAACGAGGTCTTCGGCCCGGCCGAGTGCGAGGTCGGGCTGGTCGTGCAGGGAGGGCTGTACAACACCGTGATGCGAGGGCTGGAACGGCTCGGCCTTGCTGATATCTATGGCGAGACCCGCATTCCGGTTTACGTCCTGAACGTGACCTATCCGCTCATTCCCGACGAACTCGAGGCTTTCGCTGCGGGCAAGAAGGCCTTGCTGGTGATCGAGGAAGGGCAGCCTGAATTCCTCGAGCAGGCTATCGGCAGCCAGCTTGCCGCCAGCGGCCATGCCGTCCGGGTGATCGGCAAGGGGCCGCTGCCCCGGGCCGGTGAATACACCGGTGCGGTGGTGCTGGAGGGCCTGCGCAAGTTCCTCTCCGAGTACGCGCCAGATCGCCTGCGCCCCACGCGCGAGATCGTCGTGCCCTTGCGTCCTTCCACCAGGCTGGCCGCCAACGTGCCGCCCCGCCCGTCGGGACTCTGCACCGGATGTCCGGAGCGGCCGCTGTTTGCCTCGCTCAACCTGCTGCAGCGGGAGATGGGCGCGCTGCACGTCAGCGCGGACATCGGCTGTCATTCGTTTGCCACGCTGCCGCCGTTCAACCTCGGCGCCAGCATCATGGGCTACGGACTGGGCTCGGCGGGCGCGGCGGCCCTCAACCATGTGGAGGGCCGGCGGGCCATCTCGCTGATGGGCGACGGCGGTTTCTGGCACAACGGGCTGACCAGCGGCATCGGCAACGCCGTCTACAACAAGCACGACGGTGTCACCATCATCGTCGACAACGGCTACTCGGCGGCCACCGGCGGACAGTTCATCCCCTCCTCGCGCGGCGAGATGTCAGGCCGCGATCTCAAGCATCCCATCGAGAAGGCGGTGCGCGGTGTGGGCGTCGAGTGGGTGCGGCGTATCGGCACCTACGACATGAAGGAAAGCATGAACGTGCTGCGGGAGGCGCTGACCACCCCCTTCCGCGGTCCGAAGGTGGTGATCGCCGAGGGCGAATGCCAGCTGAATCGCCAGCGACGCACGGCCGGTCCGCTCAGGCAGCGTGAGCAATCGGGTGGCCGGGTGGTCAAGCAGCGCTTCGGCGTGGACGAGACGGTCTGCACCGGCGATCACTCCTGTATCCGTCTCTCGGGATGCCCGTCGCTGACCCTCAAGCCTTCCAGTGACCCGCTGCGGCCCGAGCCGGTCGCGCACGTCGATGAGACCTGCGTCGGCTGTGGCGTCTGCGGCGAGGTGGCGCATGCGGCGATCCTCTGTCCGTCCTTTCACCGGGTCGATACGGTGGTCAATCCGGGTTGGTGGGAACGTTGGTTGAGCGTGCTGCGCCGGCGGGTGATCGGCTGGCTGGCCGGCTTGCCGCGGGAGTCGGTCGCATGAGTGCGCCAAGCCGTCCGGTTTCACTGGTCATCGGTGCTCTGGGTGGCCAGGGTGGCGGGGTGGTCGTCGACTGGATGACCCGGGTGGCAGCCGCTTCCGGTTGGCTGATCCAGGCCACCTCGGTGCCCGGCGTAGCCCAGCGGACCGGCGCCACCATCTACTACCTGGAGATGTTCCCGGAATCCGCCCTGCCTGCCGATGGTCGCAGGCCGATCATGGCGCTGATGCCGAGTCCCGGCGACGTGGACGTGGTGGTGGCTTCCGAGTGGGTTGAGGCCGGGCGCATGATCCAGCGCGGCCTGGTGACCCCGGACCGAACCACCCTGATAGCTTCGACCCACCGTTCCTATACGGTGGCAGAGAAGTCGCATCCGGGCGACGGTCGGGCCGATCCTGCGGCGATACGTCAAGAGGCCGAGCAGGCGGCAAGGCGACTGGTGGCGCTGGACATGGATGCGCTCGCCACCCGTAACGGGGCGATCATCAGCGCGGTCATCCTCGGTTGCATCGCGGGTGGATCCGGGCTGCCCTTCGCGCTCGAAGCATATCGGCAGGCCATCCGCGACAACGGCATTGCGGTGGAGGCCAACCTGCGCGCCTTCGACGCCGCACTCAAGTTTCTCGAGGTGGGCACGGCCGCCAGTAACGCCGGCGAAGCAGCGGGCGCCAGCGATGCTGCACCCATACCGTCAGCCCTGGTGGAGCGGCTGGAACACGAATTTCCGGAGTCGAGCTGGCCTGTCCTGCGGCTGGGCGTGGCGCGCCTGATCGACTACCAGGACGCGCGACACGCCGCGCTGTATCTCGACCGGCTGGCACCCCTTGCGGTGACGACGGGGCAAGGCGGCGAGCAACTGCTGGAAGCCACCGCACGCGGCCTCGCCCTGTGGATGTCCTTCGAGGACACCATCCGGGTCGCCGAGCTGAAGACCCGACCTGAGCGCCTCGCCGAGGTGATGCGTCCCGCTTCGGCGAGGCCCGGAAGCGTCGTCGAGTTGACCGACTTCCTGCGACCGAGGATCGAGGAAATCTGCGGCACCCTGCCCGCAGGCCTCGGCTTATGGATGAGAGGCTCGCCCACCTGGCGCAAGCTTATCGGGCGCTGGACCGGCGGGCGCAAGATCCGCACCAGCACCATCAGTGGTTATCTGTTCCTGCGTTCGCTGGCCGGATTGAAGCGCTGGCGGCGGTTCACCCTGCGCTACCGCGAGGAAAACCAGGTCATAGAGGAGTGGCTGCAGGCCATCTCAGCCAAGGCCGGTAGCCATCCTGCCCTCGCGCTCGAGCTGGCCAACTGCCAGCGCCTGGTGCGGGGCTACGGTGATACCCACGAACGAGGCATGGTCCGCTTCCGCCAGATCATGGCGGGTGCCATCTCCGCGGCCGACCCCGTGGCGTGGGTCGCCGAGCAGCGGACCCAGGCGCTCGCTGAGGTGCCTTCGCCCTAGGCAGCGACCAGGGCCAGGACCCTGAGCGGGCTGCCGGATCCGCGCTCCAGTTTCAGGGGTGGACAGATGATCACGGCACCTCGCGTGGGCAGCCGGTCCAGGTTGGTCAGGCACTGCAGGCCGTAACGACCGGCTCCGTGCAGGAAATGATGCGCGGGATAAGGAGGGTCCATGGAGTGGGCCTGGCCCGCATCCGTGCCGATGGTTTCCGTACCGAAGCCGCGGATGCCGCGCCCCACCAGGAACTTGACCGCCTCCGGCGTAGGCCCGGGCGTGTGCTGCCCGGTCTCGTCCATGTTCTTGTAGCGCGAGGACTGGGCGTGCTTGGACCAGTCGGTCCGCATCAGTACCCAGGCACCTTCGTCGATGCGGCCATTGGCGGCCTCCCACGCCTCGAGGTGGGCGACGTCGAGCAGGAAGTCCGGGTTGGCGGCCGCCTCCGCAGAGCAATCAATCACGATGGCTGGCCCGACCAGTTCCTGAACCGGCAGGGTATCGACTGAATTATTGGCCAGGTCCTTGCCGGTGACCCAGTGGATCGGTGCGTCGAAATGCGTGCCGGTGTGCTCGTTGCAGGAGAAGTTGTTCCAGTACCACATGGGGCCCCGGTCGTCGTATTCAGAGACCTTCTCGACGCGCAGCGGCTCGCATTGCCCGAACTGTGGCGGCAGTTCGAGGGTCGGGAATTCGGTGGACAGCGTCTGGGTGAGATCGATCACCTTGAGGTGCCCGGAAGCGAGCGCGCCCACCAGATTGCCGAGTAGGTCCTGAGTATTCATGGTTAAACCCCCTGAGTTTGAGTTGCGCCCCGCACCGCGATAGAAAGATAAATCACACTTTATTGGCTATTCAAGCGACCATGAACCGCTTCATCCGCTTGGCAATGTCCGTGGGTATGGGCAACGGAGTGCGCTTTTTCTGGTCGATGAAAACCAGCACCTGCCGGACCGTCATCCTCACCTCGCCCTGACAGGAGGCGTTTATGAGCAGCGAGCAGGATGTGCGGCCGATTTTCGACACCTCCAGCTGGAAGGTCAGTCGCTCTCCGAAATGGGCCGGCTTGGGGAAGTCCACCTCGAAGTGCACTGTGGGAGCCACCAGGCCCTTGTGGTACAGCAGCCCCGGGAAGCTGGCCTCCAGTCCGTCCTCGAACCAGTCTTCCACGAACCGGTTGATCATCTCGAAATAGCGTGGGTAGAAGACGATCTGTGCCGGGTCGCAGTCCCCGAACCGTACCGAAACTTCCTTCTGAAAAGCGGGCATGGCGTTCTCCGTTCAAGTCCCAAGTCTAGCTGAAGGTTGGAGTGATATATTTGCTATATCAATATTTGACATCTAAACTAATTAGGCTAGAACCGGATCAGCAGGCAAAGGGAGTCGGCTCGTGAAGCGTATCGTGTGCCTCGGCGGTGGCCCGGCCGGCCTGTATTCGGCCATCCTGTTCAAGAAAGCGCTGCCGCGAACCCGGGTCGAGGTTTACGAACGGAACCGGCCGGACGACACCTTTGGCTGGGGCGTGGTGTTTTCAGACCAGACGATGGCTGGATTCCGTGAGACGGACCGGGAGAGCCACGACGCCATCGTCGGTAGCTTCTACCATTGGGATGACATCGACGTTCACTTCAGGGGAACCCGTGTTCGCACGGGTGGGCATGGCTTCTGCGGCATTGGCCGCAAGCAGCTCTTGAACCTGCTGCAGGAGCGCGCTGGTCAGCTGGGTGTCGAGATGTCCTTCGAGCAGGAAATCGACACTGATGCTCCCTACCGCGACGCCGACCTCGTGGTGGCCTCGGACGGTGTCAACAGCAAGATCCGCAACCTTCACAAGGAAGTATTCAAGCCGGACATCGACGTCCGCAAGTGTCGCTTCATCTGGCTGGGCACGGAGCAGCGGTTCGAGGCCTTCACCTTCGCCTTCGAGCAGACTGAGCACGGCTGGTTCCAGATCCATGCCTACCAGTTCAGCAAGACGCTCTCCACCGTCATCGTGGAGACCCACGAAGACACCTGGCGGGCCCATGGCCTCGACCAGTTCAACACCGACCAGTCGATTGCCTTCTGCGAGAACCTGTTCCGCGACTACCTCGGCGGCCATCGGTTGATGAGCAACGCCCGTCACCTGCGTGGTTCAGCTTGGTTGAACTTCAATCGAGTGTTCTGCCGCCAGTGGCATGATGGCAACCTGGTGCTGATCGGCGACGCAGCCCACACCGCCCATTTCAGCATCGGTTCTGGCACCAAGCTCGCGATGGAAGACGCGCGGTCATTGGTCCACCACGTGGCCGGTGCGAGTGACGTCCGGGCCGGGCTCGAGAGCTATCAGGCCGAGCGCTCCGTCGAGGCGCTGCGCCTGCAGAGCGCGGCGCGCAACCGCATGGAGTGGTTCGAGAGCGTGGATCGCTACGTGCATTTGCCCCCCTGGCAGTTCACCTACAGCCTGTTGACCGGCAGCCAAAGGATCAGCCACGACAGCCTGAAGCTGCGTGATGCTGGCTTCGTCGCTGAAGTGGAAGGAAAGCTCGCTGCGGACGCGGGCGTCGAGGGTGCGCGGCCGCCCATGTTCCTGCCCTTCAGGCTCCGCGACCTGAGGCTCGAAAACCGTGTGGTTGTGTCGCCGATGGCCCAGTACAAAGCCGTCGATGGCCTCCCGGATGACTGGCACCTGATGCACTACGGGGCCCGGGCGGTGGGAGGCGCTGGACTGCTGTTCACCGAGATGACCTGCGTCTCTCCGGAGGGGCGCATCACACCGGGTTGCACCGGCCTGTGGAATGAGGCGCAGCGTGACGCATGGCGACGGATTGTGGAGTTTGTCCACCGCAACAGCCCTGCGCGTTTCTGCCTGCAACTGGGGCACGCGGGTCGCAAGGCTTCCACGCAGCTGGGTTGGCAGAAAATGGACCATCCCCTGGAGTCGGGAAACTGGGAAACCCTGGCTCCTTCCCCCCTGCCCTATCTGGAGGGCATCAGCTCTCCCCCGCGCGAAATGACCCGCGTGGACATGGACCGGGTCCTGGAGCAGCACGTGCGAGCTGCCAGGCTTGGGGCAGAAGCGGGCTTCGATATGCTCGAACTGCATATGGCCCATGGCTACCTGCTGGCAAGCTTCCTGTCTCCGCTTACCAACCTGCGCCGGGACGAGTACGGCGGCGAGATCGACAATCGCCTGCGCTACCCACAGGAGGTCCTGCGCGCAGTGCGGGCGGCATGGCCACAGGGCAAGCCCCTGTCGGTGCGCTTTTCCGCCTGTGACTGGGCCGAGGGCGGCTTGTCCGAGCAGGACCTGCTGCAAATCGGCGAGGCCTTCAAGGAAGGGGGTGCCGATATCCTGGACGTGTCCACGGGCCAGACCGTGCCTTGGCAAAGGCCCGTATATGGGCGCATGTGGCAGACACCGTTTGCCGACCTGCTGCGCAACAGGCTTGGTATTCCGGTCATCGCGGTCGGCAACATCTTCGAGCCGGATCACGTGAACTCCATCATCGCCTCGGGGCGCGCGGATCTCTGCGCGGTGGCTCGGCCACACCTGGCAGATCCTGCCTGGACGCTGCGCGCTGCGGCAGCTCAACAGTACGCGGGGCAATGGTGGCCCGCCCCCTATGAGTCGGCCCGTTCGCAACTCGAGCGCAATCTTGCGCGCAGCGCCGTGGCCGAGGGCCGGGTATGACGCCGTCGAGGGCAGCTTCGCTCGACGGCCAGCATGCGCTGGTGACCGGCGGCAGCCGTGGCATTGGGGCTGCCGTAGCCATGCGACTGGCGGAGGAGGGCGCACTGGTCACCGTACTCGGGCGGGATCAGGTGGCGCTCGCAGAGGTGGCGGCGCGGCTCGGCCCCGGGGGAGCTTTTGCCGTGGCCGACGTCACCCAGCCCGAGGCACTGAGGCAGGCTATCGCGGCAATTGAGGGTCGGAAACCGATCGATATCCTGGTCAACAATGCAGGAGCTGCCCGCACCGCGCCCTTCCAGCGCACTGAAGCTGCCCTCTGGGCGCAGATGTTTGCCGTTAATCTCGACGCTGCCTATCACGGCATCCAGGCGGTGCTCCCGGGCATGCTCAAGGCTGGCCGCGGGCGCATCGTCAATATCGCCAGCACGGCCGGCCTGACCGGCTACGCCTATTGCGCGGCCTACTGCGCCGCCAAGCATGGGCTGGTGGGACTGACGCGCGCGTTGGCGAAGGAGTTGGCCCGGACCTCGATTACGGTCAACGCCGTGTGCCCGGGTTTTACCGACACCGCTCTGGTGGAGGGTGCGCTCGGTAACATCGAGGCGGCGACCGGGCGTTCCCGTGAGGCGGCGCTCGAGGCGCTGGTCGTCAATAATCCTCAACGGAGACTGGTTAAACCCGAGGAAGTCGCCTCGGCCGTGGCCTGGCTATGCCGGCCAGACAGTGCAGCGGTGACCGGCCGCAGTCTCGCCATCGATGGAGGTGAATTGCCGTGAGTCAACCGGATCCCTCCATGTCCGTAGTCAGCGACGCAGAAACACGGGCGAGCACCGATCACCACGAGGCGCTGCGTCTGTGGCTCAGGATGCTGGCGGCTACCGGTCTGGTGGAGCAGCGCATACGCAAGCTGCTGCAGGAGCGTTTTGGCACCACCCTGCCGCGCTTCGACCTGATGTCGCAGCTGGAGCGGGCTCCGGATGGCCTGCGCATGGGAGAATTGTCGCAGCGCATGATGGTCACCGGGGGCAACGTGACCGCCATCACTGACGCGCTGGAGGCCGAGGGGCTGGTGATTCGCGTCGCCGATCCGACCGACCGTCGTGCCCAAAGGGTGAGGCTCACGCCGATGGGGCGGCGGGCCTTCCAGCAGATGGCGGTGGAGCACGAGTCGTGGATCGTCGAGGCTTTCGCCGAGCTGACACCCCGGGACATGCAGGCACTGGCCCAGCTGCTGGGCCGGCTCAAGATCCGAATCAGGCACCTGGAGCAGGCGGAATGAGCGATATCGAAACCCTGGCCCGAACCCCGGAACTCTGGCAGCCACGTCACTTCGGCTGGCGCTTCGCGGAGCAGGTTGGCTGGATCACGCTCAACCGGCCCGAACGCAAGAATCCGCTCACCTTCGATTCCTACGCAGAACTGCGCGACCTGTTTCGTACGCTTGCCTATGCGACGGAGGTTCGTGCGCTGGTCATCGAGGGTGCCGGCGGTAACTTTTCCTCCGGTGGTGACGTGCACGAGATCATCGGCCCCCTGACCCGGATGAGCATGCCGGAGCTGCTCCGCTTCACCCGCATGACGGGCGATCTGGTCAAGGCCATTCGCGCCTGTCCGCAGCCGGTAATCGCCGCCGTCGATGGCGTCTGCGCGGGAGCGGGGGCGATCCTGGCAATGGCCGCTGATTTCAGGCTGGCCACGCCAGGTGCCCGGGTGGCCTTCCTGTTTACGCGGGTAGGGCTTGCCGGTTGCGACATGGGTGCCTGCAGCCTGCTGCCTCGCCTGATCGGCCAAGGTCGGGCAGCCGAGCTGCTCTACACGGGCCGCATGTTGGGGGCGGAGGAAGGCGAACGCTGGGGCTTCTTCAATTCCCTGTGCGACCCCGAGAACCTGCAGGCCCGGGCCCAGGAACTGGCTGCGCAGATTGCCAGCGGCCCGGGTTTCGCGCACGCGATGACCAAGACCATGCTGCACCAGGAATGGAACATGGGCGTGGAGCAGGCTATCGAGGCCGAGGCTCAGGCCCAGGCTATCTGCATGAAGACCGAGGATTTCCGGCGAGCCTATGAAGCCTTCGTCGCCAAGCGCCAGCCTGAGTTCAAGGGGAACTGATGTCGTCTTCGTCCACCCATCTCGATTGGCCTTTCTTCGACGCGCCCCATCGAACACTGGCCGCCGACATCCAAGCGTTTGCCGCGACGCTCGGCTCTGACGATCACCCTGAGGATCGCGATTCGGTGGATGAGCGCTGCCGCGAGCTGGTAACGCGACTCGGCCGGTCTGGCCTTGCGGGCTACTGCGTCAAGGCCTCCGACGGGGGTCGGTTGCCGGAGTTCGACGCACGGGCCATCTGCCTGGTTCGGGAGGGTCTGGCTCGCGCCGATGCCCTTGCAGACTTTGCCTTCGCCATGCAGGGACTGGGCAGCGGCGCAATCTCCCTGGAGGGCAGCGAGGCGCAGCGCCAACGCTACCTGCCGAGGGTCGCACAGGGGGCTTCGATAGCGGCATTCGCCCTGTCCGAGCCCGAGGCGGGGTCCGACGTTGCTGCCATGCGCTGTGCCGCCCGGCGCGACGGTGACGGGTACGTGCTGGATGGCGAGAAGACCTGGATCTCGAACGGTGGCATTGCAGACTTCTACTGCGTCTTTGCCCGTACCGAATCCGGCGAAACGCGAGCAGATGGCACCATCTCTGCCAAGGGTATCAGCGCCTTCGTGGTCGAAGCCGGTGACCCGGGGCTCGTGATCAGCCGCAGGATCGACGTGATGGCGCCCCATCCGCTGGCCACGCTCTCCTTCAGGCAATGCCGCATTCCAGCCGAGCGCCTCCTGGGTGTCGAGGGAGCGGGATTCAAGCTGGCGATGCGGACGCTCGACGTGTTCCGGAGTTCCGTGGCGGCCGCAGCGCTGGGGATGGCGCAGCGCGCGCTCGATGAGGCCCTGGCGCAGGTCCGCACCCGGCGCATGTTCGGCAAGACGCTCGGCGATTTCCAGCTCACGCAGGCCGCGCTCGCCGACATGGCGACGCGCCTGGAGGCGGCACGACTGCTGACCTATCGTGCTGCGTGGCTGCGTGACCGGGGCGAGCCGGTGACGGCAGCTGCCGCCATGGCCAAGTGGTCGGCAACGGAGTCGGCCCAGTTCGTCATCGATCGTGCCCTGCAAATGTTCGGGGGTCGCGGGGTCGAGCGTGGGGAGATCCTCGAACGCCTGTATCGGGAGGTGCGCGCGCTGCGCATCTATGAGGGCGCCTCCGAGGTGCAGCAGTTGATCATCGGTCGGGAGTTGCTCAAATGATTCACGAGGTGTTGCAACCAGCAGGCTGGGCCCGTCCCCGTGGTTATTCGAACGGCGTGGTGGCCAGCGGACGGCAGGTCTTCCTCGCTGGGCAGGTGGGCTGGGACGGAGACTGCAACTTCGTCGGTGACGGCTTTGCAATGCAGGTAAGGCAGGCCCTGACCAACATCGTCGCCCTGCTGGCCGAAGTGGGTGCCGGCCCCGAGCACCTCGTCAGGCTGACCTGGTTCATCACCAGCCGTGACGAGTATCACGCCCAGATCAAGGAGATCGGTCAGGCTTATCGGGAGGTGATCGGTCGACATTTCCCCGCGATGAGCGTCGTCGAGGTCACGGCACTCATGGAAAGGCAGGCCAAGGTCGAAATCGAGGCGACCGCCGTCATCCCGGAAGCCGGCTGAGGTTGGCCCGATGGCCATGTGGAGACCGCCAGAGCGTATCCGCCATGCGGCATCGGCGGGCAGTTGGCCGACCGCGGGGCAAGCCGAAGCATCGCTCCTGTTCAGTGGCATCAAGGTAGGGAGCCTGTCGCTGGCATCGCGTACCTGGGTGCCTGCCATGGTGCCGTGGCGTGCCACGGATGAGGGAGAAGTCACACCAGCCGTTCTCGACTGGTATCGGCGCTTTGCCGAGGGCCGTCCGGCCGCAATCGTTGTGGAAGCCACCGGCATTCGGGACATCCCCAGCGGCCCACTTTTGAGGATTGGGCATGATCGCTACCTGCCAGGTTTGCGCGAGCTCGTCAGGGTGGTGCGGGAGGCCAGCGACGGCGAGACCCGGCTGCTGATCCAACTGATCGACTTCCTCGCGATTCGTCGCAGGCCAGACCCGGCGACCTACTTTGCCCGCTACCTGATACCGACGGACGCGCACCGGGTCAGGCTGGGCCTGGAGGGCGCCGATGAGGCCACGCTCCGTGCGGCGCTTGCGCGCTTGCCGGAGGCGAGGCTTGCGGAGGTACTGGAGGCCCGCGAACTCGAGGCGCTGCGCATGGGTTATCGTGAGCGGGTTACCGACCTGCACCTCCCGCAGGTCCGGGAGCTGCCCCAGGTCCTGCCCGGTCTGTTCGCCGCAGCGACGACCCGGGCCCGCGAGGCAGGCTTCGACGGGGTGGAACTGCACTACGCCCACGCCTACACCATGGCCTCCTTCCTCTCCGCCACCAATCACCGCGAAGATGGGTATGGCGCTACGCTCGAGGGCCGTGCCAGGCTGCCAAGCGAGGTGTTCCGCGCGGCGCGGCAGGCGGTGGGCGAGGATTACACGCTGGGATGCCGTTTCCTGGCCGAGGAATGCATTCCCGGTGGGAGCGGGGTCGACGACGCGTGCTACTTTGCGGTGGCCTTCGCGCGCCTTGGTTTCGACTTCCTCTCGCTGTCGCGTGGCGGAAAATTTGACGATGCCCTGCAGCCGAAGGTGGGCGAGGCTGCCTATCCCTACACCGGACCGAGTGGCTACGAATGCATGCCTTCCTACTACTCCGATGCCGTGGGTCCATTTGGTCGCAACCTGGCTGCTGCCGCCACCATCCGGCGGGCGGTGCGCGAAGCCGGCTTCACCACGCCGCTGATTGCCGGGGGCGGCATCCATAATTTCGAGCAGGCCGAGGCCGTGCTGGCCTCGGCGCAGGCGGACCTCGTGGCGCTCGCCCGGCAGGCGCTGGCGGATCCCGACTGGTTCCGCAAGGTGCGTTCAGGACACGGAGATGCCGTGAGGCTCTGTCTCTATACAAACTACTGCGAGGCACTCGACCAGCGCCATCGCGAAGTCACTTGCGAACTGTGGGACCGGGAAGGCCTTGACCAGCCCGGCATCACGCGCTCGGCAGATGGCAAGCGGCGTCTGGTTGCGCCGCCGTGGCGTGAGCCATGAGCGACGTGGTGTCCCTGATCATCGACGGTGACGTCGGAGTCATCAAGATTGATAACCCCCCGGTCAACGCCACCTCGGCGGCGGTTCGCCAGGGACTGCTTCAAGGTCTGGAAGCGCTGGAACAGGCTCCGAAGTTGTCTGCCGGGGTCATCATCTGCGCGGGGCGCACCTTTGTAGCGGGCGCGGACCTCAAGGAATTTGGTCGTCCACCGCAGTTGCCGCGCCTGCCCGAGCTGCTGGATCGCTTCGAGCGGGCTTCGAAACCGCTGGTTGCGGCCATCCATGGCACCGCGCTTGGGGGCGGGCTCGAGCTGGCGCTGGCCTGCCATGCTCGGGTTGCGCAACCAGGCGCCCGGCTGGGGTTGCCGGAAGTGAAGCTCGGCCTGATCCCGGGCGCTGGCGGCACCCAGCGCCTGCCGCGGCTGGTAGGACTGGAGCGTGCGCTCGCGATGGTGCTCGGGGGTGAGCCGGTGTCCGCGATGGAGGCGGTCGAGGCTGGTCTCGTGGACGAGCTGGCCGAGCAGGACCTGCTGGAGGCTGCTGTAAAGCTGGCGAGCTCGCTGGCCAGGGCCGGGCGTTGGCGCCGTACTGGCGACCTCGCCGTACCGACGCCGGACGCTGGTGAGCTGGACAAGGTTGCCGGGAGGCTGCTGGCCAGGGCCCGAGGACAGCATGCGCCGGCGCGGGCCAGGGACGCAGTGCTGGCTGCCGCCTCTTTGCCCCTTGGAGAGGGCCTTGCGCTCGAACGTAAGCTGTTCGAGGAGTGCCGCACCGATGCGCAGTCTGCCGCGCTGCGGCACCTGTTTTTTGCCGAGCGGGCGACCGGCAAGGTGGAAGGCCTTGCCGCCCCGCTCAACAAGGTGGCTGTCGTGGGTGCCGGCACGATGGGATCCGGCATCACGATTGCGCTGCTCGATGCGGGAATCGAGGTGGTGCTGATCGATACGGATGCCGATTCACTTGAGCGTGGCGCGGCACGCCTGAGGACGCATTACCAGGGGCTTGTGGACAAGGGCCGGCTGGGCGCGGCTCAGCAACAGGCGTTGCTGGCGCGCCTGGTGGTGGCCACCGACCCTCGCGAGGCGGCAGCCGCCGAGTTGGTCATTGAGGCGGTGTTCGAGGACCTGTCGATCAAGCAGGCGCTGTTTGCGACGCTGGATGAGGTCACCGCAGCTTCAGCGTGGCTGGCGACCAACACCTCTTACCTCGACGTCGACGCCATCGCTTCCGCCACGCAGCGTCCCGACCGGGTGCTGGGCCTGCACTTCTTCAGCCCGGCCAACGTCATGAAGCTGGTCGAGGTCGTGCGCGCGCGCCACACTTCCAGTGATGCGCTGGCGACGGGTGTTGCCCTGGCGCGGCGACTGGCCAAGATACCGGTGGTAGTCAGCAACGCGACCGGCTTCGTGGGCAACCGCATGCTGCAGGCTTACGGACGCGAAAACCAGCAGCTGCTGTTGGAGGGCGCCACACCCTGGCAGGTGGATGCGGCACTGGAGTCCTGGGGCATGGCGATGGGGCCGAATGCGGTGCTCGACCTGGCCGGCATGGACATTGGTTACAGGGCGCGCCGCGCCCGCACCGACCTGCCAGACGATCCGAGCTTTTTCCGGGTAGCCGATGCGCTGGTCGAGCAGGGCCGCCTCGGCCGCAAGTCGGGTCGTGGGAATTACCTCTATCCTGCCGAGGGGCCCCGGCAACCGGATCCGGAGGTCGTGCAGCTCATCGAGGCGGAGGCACGCCGACTCGGCATCGAGCGTAGGGTGGTTGCCGAGACCGAGATCGTGGAACGATGCATCCTGGCCCTCGTCAATGAGGGCGCCCGCTTGCTGGAGGCGGGCGTGGCGGGTTCGCCGGCCGACATCGACGTGATCTGGGTCAATGGCTATGGTTTCCCACGCTTCCGCGGCGGACCGATGTGGTACGCAGCGCAGCGCGGCCTGACGGAGGTCGTGGCTGAGACCCGGCGAATTGGCAAGACACAGGGCGCCCTGTACTGGACGCCGGCATCGCTGCTGGTACGCTTGGCACAATCAGGCGAGAATCTCTATCCGTGAATTCTGTCCGGAGGCAGTGTTGAGCAAGCAAAATGGCAAGGCGGGCCTGGATCCGCTGGATCTCTATGACGTCCGTTCCCTGCTTTCCGATGATGAGCGCATGGTGCAGGACTCGGTCGCCCGGCTGGTGGACGAGCGCGTTCTGCCGATCATCCAGCGGCACTTCGAGGACCACACCTTCCCCCGCGAACTGGTGGCCGAACTGGCCGCATTGGGCCTTCTGGGTTCCTCGCTGGAGGGCTATGACTGCGCCGGCCTCAACGCCGTGTCCTACGGCCTGATCTGCCAGGAACTTGAGCGTGGCGATTCGGGCATTCGCAGCTTTGTCTCGGTGCAGTCCTCTCTTTGCATGTACCCGATCCACGCCTTCGGCAGCGAGGCCCAGAAGCAGAACTACCTGCCCCGCATGGCCCGCGGGGAGTTGATCGGCTGCTTTGGCCTGACCGAGCCGCATGGGGGGTCGGATCCCGCCAACATGAAGACCCACGCCCGCAAGCGGGGCGGGGACTGGGTGCTGAACGGCGCCAAGATGTGGATCACCAATTCACCGATCGCCGACCTCTGCGTGCTCTGGGCGATGACCGAGGAGGGCATCCGCGGCTTCATCATCGAGCGCGGCACCCCGGGTTTCGAAACGCCCGAGATCGAGCGCAAGTTCAGCCTGCGGGCCTCGGCGACGGGCTCCATCTTCCTGCAGGACGTGGTGGTGCCGGAGGAAAACGTGCTGCCCGGCGTGGTGGGCCTGAAGGGTCCGCTGTCCTGCCTCACCCAGGCCCGCTATGGCATCACCTGGGGCGTGATCGGCGCTGCTCAGGCCTGTCTCAGGCAGGTGCTCGACTACACCTCGGACCGAATGATGTTCGGTCGCCCGTTGGCCGCCACCCAGACCATCCAGATCCGCATGGCCGAAATGGCGCGTCGCATCACCACCGCCCAGCTGCTCTCGCTGCAGCTCGGCAGGCTCAAGGACGCCGGGCGCATGGCGCCTACCCAGGTCTCGGTGGCCAAGTGGAACAATTGCCGCATGGCCCTCGACGTGGCGCGCGACGCTCGCGACATCCTTGGCGGTTCCGGTATCAGCGCGGAGTATGTGCCGATCCGCCATGCCCTGAACCTGGAAAGCGTGATCACCTATGAGGGCACGGAGACTGTCCACCAACTCACGGTGGGCAGAGAACTGACGGGTATCAATGCTTTTTGAGATCGGGATCAACCCTGCCGTCAGGGACGCAGGTTCAGGCCAGCGCCTTCTCGATCACCTCGCAGACCGCTTCGATTGCGGCCTTGCGGGTGGTGGAGGGCCGCCATACAGCGCCCACTACCCGCGTAGGGGGTGGGGGCGCAAAGGGACGAATCTCGAGCCCTCGCGGTGAGACCATGGGCCCCTCGGCAGCGAGCCGTGGCAGCAGGGTGATGCCCAATCCCATGGCCACCATCTGACGCAGCGTCTCGAGGCTGGTGGCGCGCAGGTCCTGTTCCGCGGGCTTCGCAAGGTTGCCGCAGGCCTCGAGGGCCTGGTCGCGCAGGCAGTGGCCCTCTTCCAGCAGTAGCAGGGATTCGCCGGCGAGGTCGGCGGGTTTCAGGCGCTTGCGTGCCGCCAGCGGATGTTTGCGCGGCATGGCCACCACGAACGCTTCGGCGAACAGTGAGCGAGTATCCAGGCCACGGGTGTCCGTCGGCAGGGCAAGGATGCCCATGTCCAGCTCACCCTCGCGCAGGGCTGCCAGCAGCGGCGCCGTCTGCAGCTCCTGCAGGAGCAGCTGCAGGTCCGGCAGGTTTCGCCGCAGCTGGGTGGCAATCCGCGGCAACAGGTAGGGCGCGATGGTGGGAATCAGGCCCACCCGGAGTTTGCCGACCAGGGGATCACGGCTGCCGCGGGCCAGCTCGCGGATGTCCTCGGCGGCCCGCACCACCTCCCGTGCCCGCTCGATCACCGTGGTCCCGACGCCGGTGGGAACCACCCGGCGTGGCTGGCGCTCGAACAGCGCCACGCCGAGGTAGTCCTCCAGCTTCTTGACCTGGGCCGACAGCGTCGGCTGGCTGACGTGGCACTTTTCTGCCGCTGCGCCGAAATGACCGGTGTCGGCAAGGGCAACGATGTACTGCAGGTCCCGGAGGTTCATGGCTGCTTTATTGAGGATGTCTATGGATATGATCATATCTATCCATTGGATAAATCAAGGCCCGGTACCCAGAATTCTCCCGTGCCCAGTCAGGGCGCCCCCTCAGCAGACCTCAAGGAGAATCAACCATGTTGGGTATCGGTAAAAAGTTTCCCGCCTTCAAGCTCACCGGCGTGGTGAGCAACGACCTGAACTCGGCGTTCAAGGACATCGACAACCAGACCTACGCCGGCAAGTGGCTGGTGGTGTTCTTCTGGCCGAAGGACTTCACCTTCGTGTGCCCGACCGAGATCGCCGGTTTCGGCAAGCTCAACGGCGACTTCGCCGACCGCGATGCCCAGCTGCTGGGCGTGAGCATCGATTCGGAATTCGTCCACCTGGCGTGGCGCAAGGACAAGGAGGAACTGCGTGACCTGCCCTTCCCGATGCTGGCTGACATCAAGCGCGAGCTGTCCACCGAGCTGGGCATCCTCGATCCGGAAGCGGGCGTTTCGCAGCGTGCCACCTACATCGTGGATCCGGAGGGCATCGTCCGCTTCGTCTACGTCACGGACCTGAGCGTTGGCCGCAGCCCCGAGGAAGTGCTGCGCGTGCTCGACGGCCTGCAGACGGACGAGTTGTGCCCCTGCAACTGGCAGAAGGGTGAGGACACCCTACGGGCTGCCTGACCATGCAGCCCCGGGGCGGTGGCGCCGCCCCGGGGCCTGCCAAGGAGAACCTCATGACTCTCGAACTCATCAAGACCCGCATTCCCGATTACGCCCGTGACCTGAAGCTGAACCTGGGCTCTGTGCTCACGCCGCAAGGCGTGCCCGGCCTGACCGAGGCCCAGCTCTGGTTGACCGCGGTGGCCAGCGCAATCGCTTGCGGCAACCCGGCCTTGACTGCTGCGGTGGAGACGGCCGCTGCGGCGAAGCTGGAACCGGCTCAAATGGAGGGCGCGCGAGCCGCCGCCGCCATCATGGGCATGAACAACGTGTACTACCGCTTCACCCACCTGGTGGAGGACGAGGAGTATTCACGCCTCCCCGCCCGCCTGCGCATGAACGTGATGGCCAATCCGGGCATCGACAAGGTGGACTTCGAGTTGGCCTCGCTGGCGGTGTCCGCCGTGCGGGGGTGCGGCAAGTGCATCGTGGCGCATGAGCGCGTGGTGCGGCAGGCCGGGCTTGGTCGCGAAGCTGTCCAGTCGGCCGTACGAATCGCGGCGACCTTGGCTGGAGTGGCCGGCGTACTGGATTACGAGGCCGGTCGTACTTCAGCCGGGGGTCAGTCCGAGGCGGCCTGAGCGGCTCGGGACCCAGCAGTGTGGCCGGCTCGGCTACACTGCGGGACCATGAATCCCGCAGCACTTCAGCGGCTCGAGAGCCGCTTCCCCGGCAAGCGTGGGCTGATCACTGGCGGTGCCAGCGGTTTGGGCCTCGCCACTGCCGAGTGGCTGGCCCGGAACGGCTGGCGCATTGGCCTCATCGACCTCAACGCCGACCGGCTGGCCTCGGCGGCGGAGAGGCTGCGCAGTCTCGGTGCCCTGGAGGTCTTCACGGCTGTGGCGGACGCGGCTGATGACGAGGCCATCCGCAGTGCCATCGATGCCTGTGCAGGGGCTTGGGGTGGCCTGGACTACGCCCTGAATGCCGCCGGAGTGGCATCGGCTGGCTATTTTTTGGACACGCCTCACGACGACTGGCGCTGGCTGCTGGGCATCAACCTGTTCGGCGTGGTCAGCAGCTGTCGCGCCGAGCTGCCGCATATGCTCGCCGGTGGCGGGGGCCTGATCGTCAACGTTGCCAGCGCGGCGGGCTTTGCCAGCAGCGCCGGCATGAGTCCCTACAACGTGAGCAAGGCCGGAGTGGTTTCGTTGTCGGAGACCCTCGACCAGGAGCACCGCGAACGGGGCATCCAGGTCACTGCCGCCATGCCCGGATTCTTCCGCACCAACCTGCTGGACACGGCGCGTGCCACGGCCGATGAGATCGCGGTGGCGCGCAAGATCATGCACGCCTCCAACCTGGAGGCCTCGCCCGTTGCCCTTGAGATCCTGCTGCGCGCTGCCCGGGGCGAGCGCTACGTAGTGCTGCCCGCCCAGTACCGCTACCTGTGGCGCTTCAAGCGGTTTTTTCCAAATGCTTTCCAGCGCTTCATGGTGCGCTTTCGTAACCGGGCCGAACAGCGCATGCTCGAGCGACAGAAACGGCGCGAGGCGAGCGGCAGCTAGCGCTCGAAGGCGGCGCCCTCCGACGTTGGCGCTGGTAGCGCCTGCCAGATGCCGTCGCGGCGGGGGTCTGCGCCGCCCCTGAGCAGGCCATCTGCTCCACGCGTCAACCCATGTAGACCTGAATTCTCAGCCCGACCCGCGCGCAATTCGATGCCACGAGCGGACAGTCCCTCCACCACGCCCGGAGCGAACTTGTCGACCTCACCAAAATAGGCGGTGGTGGGCGCGACGAGGTTCGGTAAGGCAATCGCCTCCTGCATGGAGAGCCCCCAGTCGAGCAGGCCGACCAGCGCCTTGGCGTTGTAGGCCAGGATGGCAGACCCTCCCGGAGAGCCCACCGCGGCCAGGAAGCGCCCCTCGGCATCGAGCACGATGGCAGGCGACATCGACGAACGGGGGCGCTTACCGCCCGCCACCGCGTTGGCGACGGGCTTGCCGTCGATCATCGGACGCGAGGAGAAATCCGTCAGCTGATTGTTCAGGAAGAACCCGTCGACCATGCGACCGGAACCGAACAGGGACTCGACCGTGGTGGTCATGGACACGACGTTGCCCTCCGGGTCGGCCACCACGAAGTGGGAGGTGCCGGCGGGCTCGCGCGTGGCGTCGGGCCGCGGCGGCCGGCCGGCCGGCGTGCCGGCGACCGGGGCCGGGTTGGCCACCTCGCCGATCAGTGCGGCGCGCGCAGCCACGTAGTCCGGCTCCAGCAGGCCGGCTACCGGCACCTCGACGAAGTCGGGGTCACCGACGTAGGCATCACGATCGGCATACATCAGGCGACTGGCTTCGGCGAACAGGAACCAGGCCTCGGGATCGGCGGGTCCCCGCGCGGCGATGTCGGTGTGTTCGAGCATGCCCAGCAGCTGCAGTACAGCCACCCCGCTCGATGGAGGCGGTGGGACGCACACGACGTAGATGCGATAGGGGCGGCACAACGGCTCTACCACCTGCGGACGGTAGGCGTCGAAGTCTTCTTGCGTCAGGGTCCCCGGCAGGGGTTCCATGCGGGTGCGCTCGATGATGCGGGTCGAGACCGGGGGGGAGAGCAACGTGCGCGCGCCGCCCTCGGCGATCCGTCGCAAAGTCTCCGCATAGGCCGGATTGCGGAACGGGCTGCCGGGTGTCAGGGGCGCGTCGTCGGCGTCACGATACATGCGCCGCACGTCGGCCATGGCTGCCTGAGGCAGCTGACTGGTCACGTAACCCATAAGCCGCCCGGGCAGGGGGAATCCCTGGTCTGCAGCCTGCTCAGCCGCTGCGAAGAGGGTCCTCCAGGGCAGCCGGCCGAAGCGCGCATGAGCCTCTCCCAGCATCGCGACGGCGCCCGGCACGCCGGTGGCGCGGCCGCTGGT
>JAURLT010000045.1 GCA_030831085.1 Gammaproteobacteria bacterium | reverse complement strand
GTGGTACAAACAGGTGGCGTCGCACTTTGGCGGCATGCGTAACGGGATGGTCCTCTCGTGGCCAGCGCGGATCCGCGCTGGCCAGGGCGGCATCCGCGACCAGTTTCACTTCGTGACCGACGTCGCCCCTACGCTCCTGGCGGCAGCGGGCGTCGAGGCACCGTCGAGTTTCGCGGGCGTCCCGCAGATGTCCATCGACGGCATCGACCTCAGCTACACCTTTGATGCGGCCGATGCACCGGGCCGACGCCGCAGCCAGGCGTTTTCGATGATGCAGCACCTCGGCTATTACGAGGACGGCTGGTTCGCCAACACCACGCCGCTCAGCATGCCCTGGCAGGCCAGCCAGCGGCGGGGGGCAGAGGATGGTTCGGAGCGCAACTGGGAGCTTTATGACCTGACCAACGATTACAGCCAGGCCCGCGACCTGGCCAGCAGCCAGCCGGAGAGGCTCGCTGCCATGCAGGAGGCGTTCTGGCTGGAGGCGGCGAAGACCCGCTTGCTGCCCATTCACAGCAGCTATGGCGCCGCGCAGGCCGGACGGCCCTCGCTGGGCAAGCCGCGCAAGGAGTTCACCTACCTGCCCGGTACTACGCATATCAACCAGGACGCTGCGCCGGACACCGTGGGCCGCGGGTTCACCGTCACCGCTTCACTACAGGTTGGCGATGCACCTGCCGATGGCGTGATCCTCGCCCAGGGTGGCCGCTTCAGCGGGTTCAGCCTATACCTTCAGGGCGGCAGGCCGGTGTTCCACTACAACGCCATGCCCTGGCGGCGCAGCACCGTGGCCGCACCGGCAGCGTTGACGCCGGGCAGGCACGAGGTCACTTTCCGGTTCATGCCGGCGGAGCCACGTCCGGGAGCTGGCGGCGTCGGCACGCTCAGCGTAGACGGCGAGGTGGTGGCCGAGGGCCCGATCAGCCATACGTTGTTCCGCTGGATCTCCCACACCGAGGGCCTGGACGTCGGCCGCGATGCGATCAGTCCGGTCAGCGACGACTACTCTTCGCCGGCCGCCCTGTCTCAGGGTCTCGAGTGGGTTCGCTTCAGCGTGGACTAGGCGGCCACCTCGACCCGGTTCACCACGTCCCAGACGCCGGGCACCGCCCAGGTGTCTGAAAGCGCCACGTGCAGTGCCTCCTGGCTGGCCACGGATCCCCGCAGCTCCACGATGCCTGCGGCGCTGGCCGCCTGCAGGCGGCTGCCGTGCACCAAGGGGTCCTTTTCAAGCACCGCGCGGACCACGTCGGTCAGCTCTCCATCGGAGTCGATATCAAACTCCGTCACCTCGAGCCGGTTATCCACCCGCCGTACGCCCGGGATCCACCAGCACATCACCTCGGCGATCCGCGCCTGGGCCAGCGAGTGCACCCGTCCACCGAGGTGGATCACGCCTTCACTGACGCTGACCTCGATCGCCTCGCCGCTGTCGATCGCAGGACGACGCAGCAACGTCGTCAGTCCATGCTGGTGGACCGCGATCGTGCAGTCGCGAAACATGGGTTCCTCGATCAGGTGACTGGCCACCAGCTGGTTGAGTTCGACGTCTCCCCGCTCGATGGTGGCCACGTTCAGGCGATCCTCGCAGCCCATCCCGTCCTGGATCATCAGCTGGACCGCGCTGAGGATCAGGCGCTTGGTGATGACATCCGACACCTCGCCGGTCAGGAGGATCCTTCCCCCGATGCGGCTGACCTGGACGCTGGATCGATGCAGGTTGATCCGCGGATCACGTTCGAGCCCGGCGCGAATCCGGGTACAGACTTCATCCTGACGCATGACCTTCCCTCCTTATGGCTTCATGCCTTGTGAGGTTCATACTCCTCCACACCGGGAAGGGTGTCATTGCGACAGCGCAAGAATAGGTACAAGCCGCAGGGCGGCTTCCCGCCGCCCTCAGTCGCCGAGGCGACTGAGCAGGCGGTCGCGATCTATCCGGTAGGTGCCGGTCTCGCCGGTGCGCCAGCGCTGCAGGATCGCCTCGCGCTTCATGGCGGCCAACACCCGGCTGACAGTCTCGGGCCGGGCACTGACGATTTCGCCGATTTCATGGACGGTCAGCAGGTGTACCACGTCCTCGTTGCCCAGTGGGCCAGGCTCGGCGAGGAAGCTGATGAGGCGCGCAATGCGGGCGGGCACAGGCCCCGTGGAAAATTCAGTGAGCCAGCGATCCGCCTCGGCCAGCTCGTCCTGCCACTGTCGCAACAACTGGTCCAGAAGCTGGCGATCGCCGTCGATCAAACCACGCAGGTTGTCGGCTGGCCAGCGCTCGATCAGCACCTCCCCCACCGCCACGGCGGTATGCGGCACCGCGCCTCCCGCCAGCGCCTGCAAGCCCAGCCAATCGCCCCGGCGCTTGAGGCGCACGATGCGTGAGTCACCGTTTTCAAGATGCCCCAGGAGCTTGACCGTGCCCTCAAGCACCCGCATCACGGTCGCGAGTGAGTTTCCCGGGGTATACAGGACGCTGCCCGAAGCGAGCGTCTGGGTGCGACCAGGCAATTGGGGTTGAATGAGCAAGGTTCGGCCTCTGTCGGTGAACCCCGATGCTAGCCAAAGTGGCCACCGAGACCATTAGGGAAAGGCCGTATAGGCGCCGCCCGAACGGGACGCTGAGGATCGGCTAGAGTCGGACCACCGTCTTGCCGAAATTTCGACCCGCAAAGAGGTCAGCAAACGCCGTGGGTACCGCGCCGATGCCCTCTAGTAAATGCTCCGGATTCTTGAGCTGGCCGGAATCGAGCAGGGAGGCGAGCGCAGCGCGGGCTTCCTCATAACGCTCATGCCGCAAATGAGTCATGAAACCCTGTAGCGTCAGCTGTTTGAGCACCACGTCAAAGAGGTTGGACGGACCTGGCAGGGGCGCCTCAGCGCCGTAGCCGGCTACGGCACCGCACAGCACGATCCGCCCCCGGGCATTCATGCAACTGATGGCGGCCTCGAGGACCGCTCCGCCCACGTTGTCGAAGAAGAGGTCCACGCCTTCGGGGCAGGCGACCCGAATACCGTCAGTCAGGCTACCCTCTCCGGAGCGGAGCACAAACCCATCGTAGCCCAACTCTTCCCGGATCCAGTGGCCCTTGGCCTCACTGCCAACGATACCGACTGTCCTGGCGCCCGCCAGCTTGGCCAGTTGCCCGGCGATGGAACCCACGGCCCCCCCAGCGGCACTGACCAAAACCGTATCGGCAGGACCCGGCGAGCCGATTTCCATCCCAAACCACGCCGACATCCCGGTATCGCCCAAAACCCCCAGGTAAGCGCTGGGCGAAAAGCGCAGTTCTCCAGGTAAGCGGGCAATAAAGTCCGTTCCATTGCTGATGCTCTGCTCTTCCCAGGCAAAACGAGCCATGAGCCTTTCCCCGACCCGGTACTCGGGGTGGAGGGACTCCGCGACCTCAGCGAGCACCAGGCCCATCACCGGCTTGCCGAGGGGCATCGCCGGCAAGATGGCATCACCGGCACCCTCATTCATCCAGTTGCGGAAGCCTGCATCCAGCGAGACATACAGGTTACGGGTCCGGAACTGACCTGGCTGCAGGGGCACCCATGGCAGTTCGACAACACGGAAATCCTGCTCGACCGGATTTCCGGACGGTCGCCGCTCGAGGACGACCGCCCGGAAAGATTTTGCGCCCAGGTCCATCAGAAGTCGTACTGCATCTGCACCAACCAGGTCCGCCCCGGCTCCTGATCGCCGAACCAGTAGTTGCCGGCATCCAGCGTGCGGAACAGGCGGCCATCCGCATGGGTGACGTCATCACCCGACAACGACATGGTCAGTGTGTTGCCGCTCGCCAGGTTATGACGGTAAGTCAGCGACAGGTCGAGGGTCTCATAGGCCTCGATGATGTCGCGATCCAGACCCAGCGGGTCCACCTTGGGCGAGGTCGTGAACTCATCGGTGGCTTTGTAGACGGCGCCCAGCGTCAGTGCACCGGAAGCCATCGGCCACGTGTAGTCCACGCCGAGGCTCGCAGAGTATTCCGGCGCGTACCTGAAGTTACGCTGCGCCCTGACGTCCTCCAGCTGTCCTGTCGCCGGGTTCTTCTCGCGGAACTGGTCGTACTTTGCATCCAGCAGGCCCAGCGCAGCGCGGACGCGCAGGTTATCGGTGACGATGGCGTCAACCTCGACTTCCAACCCGGAAATAGTCGCCTTCGATGCGTTGGAGACCTGGGTATTGGTTGAGAGCCCGGCTGGCGTGATGACTTCCTCCTGCTTGTCCTTGTATTTGGTGAGAAACGCCGAGACGTTAAAACGAACCGTATTGCCGAAGATCTGGCTACGCAAGCCAGCCTCGAGGCTGTCCACCGTTTCTGGATCATAAGGGCCAACGTTGGCAGGTGCGGCTGCGCGACCGTCCCATCCACCGCTGCGGAAGCCGCTTGAATAACTCAGGTAGGTCATCACGTCATCGGAAAAGTGATGGTCCAGGATGACCCGCGGCGTGAACTCCGACCAGCTGTCACTGCCCGTCCTGCAGCCGCCCTCGGCCGCCGGATCCGGACATTGCCAGATGATGCTGCCATCAGCGGGCGACAGTGCCCGCCGGTAAAAATCCTTTTCCTCGTTGGTGTAGCGCCCTCCCACAATCACCCGGGTGGTTTCATTGAGGTCGTAGGTCATTTCCGCAAACAACGCCCAGGCCTCGAGGTCCTGGCCAGTCTCGCTGACACAGCACACCGGACCGCCAAAGGCCGCCACCGACGCCATGTCGTAGCTCGAATCCATGAAATACGCGCCGGCCACGAAATTAAAGGCCCCCTCCAGGTCGCTCGAAAGGTTGATTTCCTGGCTGAACTGCTCGAACTTCTGGGCCCTGACAAAATAGACGGCAGGAATCCCCAGTCCGAAGATGTCATTGGCGCCCGTCACCTCGGCATCGAGCGTATCGTCCCCGTCATAGATTCCCGTGATCGACTTGATCGACCAGTTGCCAAGATCCCAGCGCAACTGGGCCGTCAACAGGTCGGATTCCATGACTGCCAGGAATGGCTTCGGACCATAAGAGGTGCTGAAGCCGTTGCCGAGGGACACGTCATAGGAACTGGAAGCGCATTGGAGCAAGAGCCAGCACAACAATCCCCTGCCTGCTGCGAGTTCGTTCTCGGTCAGGTTGACGACGCCGGGATACTCGGAATCGTCGTCGAGGTGATCAAAGGAAATCAGCGCCTCGAAGTTTTCACTGGGCGTCAGCAGCAGCGACACGGTGTAGGACTGCTTGTCGATGCCCCCATCACGCTTGCCGTCGAATACGTTGCGGGTGTGCGAGTCGCTTTTCAGGCTGTAGGCAGCCACCTTGAGCGCTGCAACATCCTCGACCAAGGGCACGTTCAGCAGCCCCTTGAGGTTGGTGCGGGCATAACTCCCATGGGAGATCGCCACCTTACCGCCCCACTCGCCCGTAGGACGCGTCCGGGTGATGTTGATGGTGCCCCCGATGGTGTTACGACCGAACAGCGTGCCCTGGGGGCCGCGCAGGATCTCGATGGAGGCAAGGTCGATGGTATCGACCATCGCGCCGGTATTATTGGCGAGGAACACGCCATCTACCGAGACACCCACGGCAGGCTCGTAGGAGCGCTCAAGGTCGGCAAAGCTCACCCCTCGTATCGAGGCCGTCATGGCGCTGGGCCCGAACTGCATGCGGCCGAGTTCCACGTTTGGTGCGTACTTGTCGAAGTCTTGCAACTCCTGGGCGTAGGTCGACTCGATGAATGCCTCATCAAAGGCACTGACCGCCAACGGAGTATCCTGCAATGATTCCACCCGCTTGCGGGCGACCACCACAACCTCTTCCAACTCGCGTACCGAGCCGTCCTGTGCAAAGGCCACCTCGCCCACGCCAGGCAATATGCCCAACAGCAGCGAGCCCACGGCCCCCATGATTCCCGCACTTTTCATCTTCTCTCCCCCTTTCTGGTCTTCATTTGCAATTTCGATGCTCAACCCGCCACCTTCAAGGATCCTGGGTCTCAGGCGGGTGCCCTCAAGCAAGCGCTTCACGGCCAACCTTGGCGTCAACTCGCCCTTGATGGCGTTGGCCCGGATGAGCGCAACCTTGTCTGCCGGAAAAACAAAGGTGATGCCCGCCTGTTCTGCAAACCTGGCCAGCGCCTGATCCGCCGGCAGCACCGGGATATCGAAACGACGCACGATCTCCCAGGCCTCAGCACCCGTCCTCGCTTCTGACGGAGACGCCAGCAGGGTCAGCAACAAACCCCAGCCAACAACGAAGCCACTTATCCATGAATCCTCACCGTCGTAAGACGAGTGCGAGAAGCTTTTCCGCCAGGCTCGAGTCCGGCAGCACGCCTGCACCCGGGCCGGGGATTGGCCAAGTGACCTGCGCAACTTCATCACGGCGCTGCGGCAGGGCCTCTCAGCAGGATGGTTTCAGGCGTCGGGCGCTCATACTCGATATCGAAATTCTGCTGCAGGCTGTCGAGCAGGCCATCTACGTCCCCTGCCTTGAACAAGCCGACCACGCGTATCGCCCTGATCGCATCATCCTCAATCCTGAATTCGACGGCGGTATAACGCTCGATCTCCTCGAGGGCCTCGCCAAGAGGCTGCCCCCGAAACACCACGTTGCCTTCCCGCCATGAGAGTTGCGCGCCGACTTCAGCCGCGGTCACCGTTGCGACATCCACTTCCCCGGACTGGGCGAGCACCGCCAGGTGACCTGCTTCCAGGGAGGTGCCCATGTCAGGCGGGGTGGGATCCGTAACGGCTGCACCAAGCTCAGGCCGCGCGGAAACCATGACTTGACCTTCCGTGACCAGCACCTCGACCCGGCGCCCGGGCTTGATGGCCACGTTGAAGGCGGTTCCAACCGCCCGAACCACATTTTCCTCCGCAAGCACTTCAAGCGGACGGAGCGGGTCTGGTGCCACCTTGATGAACAGTTCACCCCGCTCCAGTCTCAACTCTCGTCGCTCAGGCCAAAGGAAGACACGGACCCTGCTGTGGGTATTGAGGGTCAGCGTAGAGCCATCCGGCAGGGCCACCACCGACGACTCGCCCACAGCCGTCTCGAACAGTTGCTGATAACCGGCGGCCGCAAACCTGTCGGCCGTCAACGAGGGCTCTGTCCCCTTGTTGAATGCAACCAGCATGACCAACAGCAGCAATGCAGCGGCCAATGAAGCGGCCAGGGGTTTCGCCATGGATCGACGGCCCGGCACCGGGAACAGGTCACCAAGCCGCGCCAGGCTGTCCATCCTGTCCCACAGGCGGGCACATTCCTCCATGGCCGCCATGTTGACCCGGGACGCCGAGATCCACTCCGCCAGCAGGCGCTGCTCGCCGGCAGTCAGTCCGCGATCCAGGCGGGCCATCCACTCACAGGCCTCGGTGCGCGCACGCTCCCGGTCCGGAAAGGCCGTTATGTTGGTCATCGCCGCCTCCAACCTGGCTGGACGCTCAGGAACTTGAGGCACAGGCGCATACCTTGTCCGACGTGTTTTTCGACGGTGTTTTCCGTTATCCCAAGCAAGTCGGCGATTTCCCGCTGGCTGTAGCCATACACTTTCTTCAGCACGAACACGCGTCTGCACTGAACGGGAAGCATCCGTACTGCATCGCAAAACAAGGCAAATTCCTCGCGAGAGGACAAGTCCATCAGGGCAGGGTCAGGATCGCTGAAACCCGACAATCGGTCCGCCGCCTCGGTGCCGTCGATGCCTGCGTCGAGGCGAAACCCGGCTCGTTTGACGTGATCGAGTGCGATGGATCGTGCCACGCTGTACATCAGGGCGCGCGGTTGGCGCACCTCGGTACCCTCGCTGTACTGACATACCCTCACGTAGGTCTCCTGCACGATATCCTCGACGTCCCGAGGTGGAACGATGCGGGACACGAGCCGGGCGAGACCGGCCCGACACGCGGTGAAGACATCCGTCAGTTCCTTCCTGCCTGCCAATTCCACCCCCCAAAACCGATACACTTAAGACGACCAGGCGGCAATTTTCCGCCACCCCATCATGCAACGCGGATGGTACATACGCGATGGTCAATATCGATCCAGGTTTCATCCGCAGCCAGTTCCCGGCCTTCCGGGAGCCCTCGCTCGCCGATTTTGCCTACTTCGAGAATGCCGGCGGCACCTATGCCTGCGCCCCGGTGGTCGAGCGCCTGGCCGAGCACTATCGGCGCCTGAAGCTGCAGGCCTACTACCCCTCACAACCTTCGCAGGAGGCCGGCGCGCGCATGGATGCCGGCCGGGCACGCCTGGCCGCCTGGCTCAACGTATCCCCCGACGAACTGCAGCTGGGGCCCTCGACCTCCCAGAACACCTACGTGCTGGCCCAGGCTTTCAGGCAATGGCTCCGGCCGGGCGATGAGGTCGTCGTCACCGACCAGGATCACGAGGCCAACATCGGCGCCTGGAGGCGGTTGGAGGCGGCGGGTCTGACCATCAAGACATGGAAGATCGACCCCGGCAGCGGCGAACTGAACCCGGCCACGCTGGCGCCATTACTCACCGAACGGACCCGGGTGGTGGCCTTCACCCATTGCTCCAACCTCATCGCCACCGTCAATCCAGTCCGGGAGGTCATCGATCTCACCCATGCCGCGGGGGCGCTGGCCATCGTGGACGGGGTGGGCCATGCCCCGCATGCGCTGCCGAACCTCGGCGAGCTGGGCGCCGACGTCTACCTGTTCTCGCTGTATAAGGTCTTCGGTCCCCACCTAGGCGCCATGTACGTCAGGCGCGCCCTGCTGGAGCAGCTGCCTAACCAGGGGCACTTCTTCAACGAGGGCAAGCCCAACGCGCAACTGGTGCCGGCGGGCCCCGACCACGCGCAGGTTGCCGCCGTGAATGGCGTGATCGACTATCTGGAGTCGGTCGCCAGGCACCACGGGCTGGCGGGGCAATCCCCTGCCCTCATGGCCCGCGGCGTCTCGGCGCTGTTTCAGGAGCGTGAGGCGCACCTGATGGCGCCGCTGCTGGACTTCCTCCGTCATCGGCGAGGCGTTCGGCTGCTGGGTCGCCACCGCACCGAAGGTCGCGCACCCACCTTCGCCTTCACCTGCGCCGGGCTCGCGCCGTGGGCACTGGCCCAACAACTCGCCTCGGCAAACATCGGCATCGGGGCCGGCAATTTCTACGCCTGGCGTCTCCTGGAGGCACTCGGCATTGACCCGGACGTGGGCGTCGCGCGAGTGTCGCTGGTGCACTACACCAGTGAGCAGGAGGTGGCGCGGGTGATCGAGGCCCTCGAGAGGTACCTGCCCTGACTTCGTGGCCTCGAGTGTCTGCATAAAAAAAGCGGCGCCCGCAGGCGCCGCCCTTTTCAAAACAACCGGGCGGTTGGACCGCCCGGCCTGACTCAACGCAGGTCGAAGCGATCCAGGGTCATCACCTTGTCCCAGGCCGCCACGAAGTCGTTGACGAACTTCGCCTCGCCACCAGCCTCGGCATAGACCTCGCCGATCGCTCGCAGCTCGGCGTGCGAACCGAACACCAGGTCCACCGGCGTGGCCGTCCACCTGACCTCACCGGTCTTGCGGTCGCGACCCTCGTAGAGGCCCTCCTCACTCGAAGACTTCACCCACTGCGTGGACATGTCCATCAGGTTGGTGAAGAAATCGTTGCTGAGCGTACCCGGGCGGTCGGTGAACACGCCGTGGGTCGACCCACCCGCGTTGGCACCGAGCGCACGCAGGCCACCCACCAGCGCCGTCGTCTCGGGCACGGTCAGGGTGAGCAGGTTGGCGCGCTCGACCAGCATGTTGGCGGGCGAGCGGTAGCTGCCAGGCGCGTAGTAGTTGCGGAAGGCGTCGGCCGTGGGCTCGAGCACCGCAAAGGAGCTGACGTCAGTCATTTCCTGAGTGGCGTCCGTGCGGCCCGGCGCAAACGGCACGCTGACCGTGTGCCCAGCAGCCTTCGCCGCCTGCTCGATGGCCGCGGCACCGCCGAGCACGATGACGTCGGCGAGTGAGACGCGCTTGCCACCCTTGGCCTTGGCGTTGAAGTCCGCCTGGATGCCCGAGAGCACCTTGAGCGTAGCCGCCAGTTCCGCCGGATCGTTCACCGCCCAGTCTTTCTGCGGGGCCAGCTGGATGCGAGCCCCGTTGGCCCCACCCCGCAGGTCGGTGCCGCGGAAGGAGGCGGCCGACGCCCAGGCCGTGCGCACCAACTCGGAGATGCCGAGACCGGAGGCCAGGATCTGGCCCTTGAGCGCCGCCGCATCGGCGGCGTCGATCAGCGGGTGATCCACCGCCGGCACCGGGTCCTGCCACAGCAGGTCGCCCGCCGGCACGTCGGCGCCGAGGTAGCGCGCCTTCGGACCCATGTCGCGGTGGGTGAGCTTGAACCAGGCCTTGGCGAAGGCCAGCTCGAACTCGGCCGGGTTCTGCAGGAAGCGCTCGGAAATCGCCCGATAGCTCGGGTCTTCCTTCAGCGCCAGGTCGGTGGTGAACATGATGGGCGCGTGCCGCTTGTTCGGGTCGTGGGCGTCCGGCACCAGGTTGGCCGCGGCACCGCCGACCGGCACCCACTGGATGCCGCCGCCCGGGCTGCGGGTCTGTTCCCACTCGAAGGCGAACAGGTTGCCGAGATACTGCATGCTCCACTCGGTCGGGGTGGAGGTCCAGGCGCCCTCGAGGCCGCTGGTGATGGTGTCCACGCCCTTGCCGCTGCCGCACTTGTTGGTCCAGCCGAAGCCCTGCTCCTCGAGCGCCGCCGCAGCCGGCTCCTTGCCGACGCACTCATTCGGCTTGGCCGCACCGTGCGCCTTGCCGAAGGTATGACCGCCGGCGATCAGCGCCACGGTCTCCTCGTCGTTCATGGCCATGCGACCGAAGGTCTCGCGAATATCCTTGGCGGCCAGCAGCGGATCGGGGTTGCCATTCGGGCCCTCGGGGTTGACGTAGATCAAGCCCATCTGCACGGCCGCCAGCGGGTTCGCCAGCTCGCGATCGCCCGAGTAGCGCTCATCGGCCAGGAACTCATTCTCGGGACCCCAGTACACCAGGTCGGCCTCCCAGTCGTCCTCGCGACCACCGGCAAAGCCGTAGGTCTTGAAGCCCATGGATTCGAGGGCCACGTTGCCAGTCAGCACCATCAGGTCGGCCCAGGACAGGCTGCGGCCATACTTCTGCTTGATGGGCCACAGCAGGCGTCGGGCCTTGTCGAGGTTGGCGTTGTCCGGCCAGCTGTTCAGCGGCTCGAAGCGCTGCTGCCCACCGGCAGCGCCGCCGCGGCCGTCGGCCACGCGGTAGGTGCCGGCACTGTGCCAAGCCATGCGGATGAAGAACGGGCCGTAGTGGCCATAGTCGGCCGGCCACCAGTCCTGGGAGGTCTTCATCAGGGACTCGATGTCGGCCTTGACGGCTGCAAGATCCAGGCTCTGGAACGCCTCGGCGTAGTCGAAGTCGCCCATGGGATTGGACAGCGGGCCGTGCTGACGCAAGGGGCTCAGGTCCACCTGCTCGGGCCACCAGAACTGGTTGGACCGGGCCATGCCGGCTTCGGCCGAGGCCGACACGGGGACCGATATGGAGAGGCTGACCGCCATGGCAGCCAGCAGGGGCTTCAAGCGAAGTTGCATAGGTCTTCCCTCTGAAAAAAGACTGTTGGTTTTGGACTAGCGCATTGAACCACCTTTGGCCGGCAAGGGAAAATCGGAAGATACGATCCCGGGTATAGGCCTTATCTATCAAAGGGACCTTTTGTATGCAGCGCAATAAATCGCCGAGCGGCGGTGGGCCGCGCGATGCCAAGGCCGGTCTGGGCGCGCCGGTTTGGGCCGGGGTGATTCTACTGTCCATGAAATACGGCAAGCCGGTCGCGGCAGGCGATTACCGCGGTAACCCCTGGCCACCGAGGGTCAGGCGGCGTTGAACACGGGTTACGGCGAGATGGGCTTTTTTATGAACGCGGGATACCCTTCGCCCAGAAACCGAGGGTATGATTCGCGCGCTCTCAGCGCGAGGTGATGACCCTGAACACCGTCTTCCAGAGGGCCTTGGCGATCGTCGCCCTGGCCCTGTCGATTGCCGCCCTCCTGCCAGAAACGGCCAACGCCGCCAGCAATAAGTCCCCGCCCCTGCTGCCGCGAGGCGTCAAGCTGCCCGCAGGCGTGGCTGTCCCGAACGACACGGCTCTCGCCGTGTACTTTCCGAAGGAGGCCGTGGAGTTTCGTTTCTACATGCCGATGTTTGGCGCGTGGGTCGATCCGGGCAAGGCCCTGGAGGAATCGCGGTCTGAGGTGATTGGCAAGCTGTTCCCCGCCGCGCTTCCTGCGGCTCCGGACAAGCAAGGCACCTATGGCCTGCTGCTGACCATGCACCCCGAGTGGAAGAGCGATGCCGGGCAGATGCGCCTGAACATGCACTACCGGGTGGTGAATGTGGCCGGGTCCCAGTTACGGGAAGCCACCATATCGGAGGCCGACGCCGTTGCCGGCAATCCCGGAGCGCTGAAGACCCTGCTGCACAAGACGGTCACGGCCGAGTACCGCTTCTATTTTGGATCGGAGCGGTAGGCGTCCAGGCGTTTGCTATCCTCGGGTCATGCCAGGCCCGCTGCTCTCCTCTCCGCACCTGAACCCCAATGTGCTGGGCCTGCCGCCCTCGGCCACCCTTGCCATCAATGAACGCAGCGATGCCCT
>JAURLT010000006.1 GCA_030831085.1 Gammaproteobacteria bacterium | reverse complement strand
CCTCGGGGTGCAGTTCGTGAAACGCCCGCAGGATGGCAAGATGCGCGAAATCGCCTTTATTCAGGACCCCGACGGCTACTGGATCGAGGTGCTGTCAGCTGCGAGTGCCGCAGCCATCCGCGATCATCTGGGGCACTGAACAGCACTGTTCGAGCCGTGATGCATTCACTCGGGCAACTGGATGGTCACCGCCGTGCCCTTACCCGGCGCACTTTCGACCAACAGGATTCCGTCGTGACTTTCGACGATACGCTTGGCCAGCAGGAAGCCGAGCCCCAGCCCTGGCACCTTGCGACTGGATTCGGCACGAAAATAGGCGGTACCGAGCTGTTCCACGTCTGTAGCCTCGATTCCGCTGCCCTGGTCCTTGATGTTGACCTGGACCATCCGAGCCGCCGCTGACAGGCTGATCGTTACCCTGTTTCCTTCAGGGGAGAACTTCAAGGCATTGTCCAGCAGGTTGCCGATGGCGAGCCCCAGCAGCTGCTCGTCGGCAGCCACGTGGCAGTCGGTCACACCTTGCTGAAACATTATCCGGTCGGGGGCCCGCGACTCGGCGATGCATCGCTCGATTAACTTGCCAAAATCCAAACGTTCAAGCCGCAACAAATCCTTGCGGAATTCAAAGGACTCTACTGACAGCAGCCGATCGACAAGCGCATACAAGTTGTCTGCGCTGGTGCGAATGCCCTGTAGCCGACGTTTGGCGTCGAACTCGGGATGGCTTATGAGCAGCTGGGCGGAGCGCGAGATTGCTGCAAGGGGATTGCGGAACTCGTGGCTCAGCATGCCGATGAGCTCACGCTGGTCATGCCATCGCCCGACCGCGCGCCGGGCCTCGTCGCGCGCCTGGTCCCGATCGCGAATGGCCGAACCTACCAGCATGCCCATGGCGACATTTAGCAGGATCACCATGAGGATCGAGTTGGGCAGCACCCCGCTGAAGCCCTCCTCACCCAGGTCGATCAGGCTGGCTGAGGTGTAGATCTCGACCATAAAGCCAAGCAGACGAATGATGAAAGCCGCAGCACACACCATTAGAAAAGCGCGGATTGGCCCCCTCAGCAAGCTCTCCGTGATGAGTGCCATGGCGATCATGGCGACAACACCCAGTATTTGATAGGGCACTGTGGTCCAGTAGGGGGCAAACCAGGGATAAGTGATCGCACCGGAGGCCAAGGCGCAACCAATCAGGATCCATATCCAGCGATACACCAGTGGCCGTCGCTCGTGAATGCCGAAAACGCGCAGACTGGCCTCGATGATGAGGATTGCGCCGCCGAGTCCGCCAATCCAGTTGGTTAGATGTTGCAGCAAGGGCGTGATGGCCGGAAACAACGCCTCGACTACGGCGTATCTGGCAGCCACCTGCAGGCTGGACAGGAGTATCGCGGCGCCATAGATAATCACCGGGATCATGCGCAGTCCGATTCCGAGCAGCAGGAACAGCAGGCCCGAGAGCATCAGGATGGCCACGGATGCTCCGATGATCAGGTCCTGTCGGATCCCGGAATCCGACAGGCTGGTGGATTCGTACACGCTGACGCTGGGTATCAGCGGCCCCAGCACCTGGAAAGCGAGATAAAGCGTGATCTCCTCGCCGGGCTGCAGGCGCAGGGGTTGGAAGTGTTTGTGCCCCGGCAGTTCACGCTCCTGCCACGGTACCCTATCGCCATGGCGGGCCATCTGCGTCAACTTCCCGTCCACCGCACGGTAGACACGGATGTCGTCAGTCCAATAGGGCGCCATGGCCAGGAAGATCTCACTGGGGCGATCAAAACCGCTTTTGAGGGTGATCCGCTGCCAATGCCAGCCAGCGCGCGGCAGCGCCGTATCGAGGGTTGCCCGCCGGACAAAGTGCGCCGACATCAATCCTTCGGGAGGGAGGAACGAGCCTGAGGGCTCTTCGAGATACTCCATCTTCGAGGTCAGGACGAGCTGCCCGAAGCCTGGCTCGAGAAGAGCCATGGAGCCCTCTGCCCAGGCCGGCCCTGTGGCAATCCACAGGAGCAGCATCAAGGCCTGGAAGGTGTGCAGCAGGATAGGGCGGACGGGCTCAGCCGCCATGGCTCGGGATCGGCGTTCCGATCAGTGATCCTTGCTCCGAGAATTGGTAGCCGATGCCGTAGCAGGGACGAATAGGCAGTTCCTCGCCCGAGGTTTCCATGACCTTGCGGCGCAGCCGTGCGGTGGCGCCATCAAGGTTGCGCTCGTTGTTAAGCGTGTCCTTGCGGCCCTGCTTACGCAGGATGTTTGCCCGTGTCACGGGCTGGCCGCTCGCCTCGAAGAGGGCCTCCAGCATGGCCATCTCGCTCCAGGTGAGGTGGACACTTGATCCGCCCGGGGTCCTGAGTACGGATTCGGGCCGGACCAGTTGCCAGATGTCGGTATCGGCTGGCAACGCCGGCAGACGCCGCAACAGGCTATCGCAGTTGGCGGCGATGACGTCCAGAGGTGCGTTCTTCGCGAGGTAGATATCGGCCCCCGCCTTGAGGCCCCTGATGTGGTCCGCCGATGAGCCCAGGCTGGTGAGCACGATAATGCCCGTATCAGGGGAATGTGCCCGCAACCACTCAGCAATTGTCAGCCCCGAATCACCCGGGAGCACGATGTCCAGAATGGCCAAAGCGAAATCGCGTGTACTTGCTGAGGCGTGAAAATCCTCGGCAGAGGCGTAACCGGCGACGGCATGGCCCCGCAGTTCCAGGTAGTCGAGCAGGTCGTCGCGCAGGATGGGATCGTCCTCGACGACAGCGATCCGGTGCTTGGTCATGGCTGCATTATCCCCCGCCGGGAAAATATCGTGCGAGCAAGAATTGAACAGAATTGGTTGGTCGGTCACACCTGCAGGCAGGCGCGGATCCGTTCAGCGTGCGCGGCGAGGACCTGGCTATCGCCCGGCTTGGCCCCATGCAGCGTAAGGGATTCACCGTCGTAACGCGGTATGACGTGGAAGTGCAGGTGGAAGACCGTCTGCCCTGCCGCAGCGCCATTGAACTGCGCGATCATCACCCCCGGCGGGGAAAAGGCCTGACGCACCGCATGGGCTACCCGCTGGGTGGCGACGATGGTCGCCGTCAGCACCTCAGCAGGAAGTTCGAACAGGTCGCGGGCCTCGGCCCGCGGGATGACCAGCGTGTGGCCCGGTGTCTGCGGCATGATGTCCATAAAGGCCAGCGTGTGCTCGTCTTCATGAACCTTATGGCAGGGTAGTTCTCCGCGCAGGATGCGGGCAAAGACGTTGTTGCGGTCGTAGCTCACGGCGTGCTCCGGAATTCAAAGGTGAGGCTGCGCAGGCAATGATCCGGCCAGCGTGCGGCGTCACGCGGGTAGGTCCACATGCGATAACTGTCGGCCATAACCGATGAGCGCAGGGCTGCCCCGACGACGATGAAGTCGATGGCCTGGCGAACGGGATCGCCGGATCGGCACGGTTCGGGTCCTGGACCACTGTCGAAATGGATCAGGTCGGCACCGGCGGGGTCGGCGTCGTCGAGCTCCGGCCAGATGGCGAGGGTTCGGCCCTCGGAGTCTCTGGCGGGCCCTGTCTCCAGGTCGAAGCGCCGGTTGAAGTCGCCTAGCACCGCAAAGCGCTCCCCGGCCGCCGCGCGCGCATCGATCCAGGCTTCGAGCACCGGCACCTGTCGCTGCAGCACGCCACAGGCCTCGCGTTCGCTGGTCAGTGAATCGCGATTGCAGCCGGATTTCAGGTGCACCCCTAGCAGCCTCAGCGCCTGGGGTGTATCTGGATGAAGCGTTACATCCACGCCCCAGCGTACGGTGTTCTCCGCCAGTCCCAGTGCGCGGTAGTCCTCGTTGCAGCGCATGGGCACGCCGGGCCGGGCGACGATGCCGACGTTCTGCACGTGCCGGCGTTTGGTAAAGCAAGCGTTCCACCCCGGGAACAGCTTGGCGGCGGTTTCCGCGCCGTCCACTTCCTGCAGGGCCACCACGTCGATGGGCAGTGTCGCGACGAAAAGCCGCAGCCGCTCCAGGTCCTGCTCGCTCCACTGGGTCCGTCCAACCAGGTCGCAGGGTACGCTCCGGGTTTCGCCGGTGACGCGGACCTCGCGGGGCGTGCAGCTCGCTGCGAGGCCCGCGAAGGTAGCCGGTTCGATCATCCACTCGGCGTTCCAGGTGGCGATCGAGATCGCCTGCGGCGTAATGGGTGCCGCAGCACAGCCGCTGCCGAGCAGCAGGCTGAGCAGCGGCAGCAGGTACCAGGTGCCGGTGCGAGACACGTCAGGCCTTGCGGTTCAGGCGGCCGCTGACCAGGTCGCCGACGACCCCGGGATCCGCCAGAGTGGAGGTATCCCCCAGCTGGTCTGCCTCGTCAGCGGCGATCTTGCGCAGGATGCGGCGCATGATCTTGCCGGAGCGCGTCTTGGGCAGGCTTGGCGCCCACTGCAGGTGATCGGGCGTGGCGATCGGGCCGATGTCCTTGCGTACCCAGTTCTTCAGGTCCTGGCGCAGGGCATCGGTCGGCTCGGCATCCGCCACCAGCGTCACGTAGGCGAAGATGCCCTTGCCCTTGATCTCGTGCGGGCAGCCCACCACGGCGGCCTCCGCCACCTGCGGATGGGCGACCAGCGAGCTTTCCACCTCCGCGGTGCCTAGGCGATGGCCGGACACGTTGATGACGTCGTCGACCCGGCCGGTGATCCAGTAATAGCCGTCGGCGTCACGGCGCGCGCCATCGCCGGTGAAGTACATCCCCGGATAAGTCTTGAAGTAAGTGTCGATGAAGCGCTGGTGGTCGCCGTAGACGCTACGCATCTGGCCCGGCCAGCTGTCGAGCAGGACCAGGTTGCCCTCTGCGGCCCCTTCCAGCAGTCGTCCCTCGGCGTCCACCAGGCCGGCACGGATGCCCGGCAGGGGGAAGGTACCGGAGCCCGGCTTCATCGGTGTCACGCCCGGCAGTGGGGTGATGATCATGCCGCCGGTCTCGGTCTGCCACCAGGTGTCGACGATCGGGCAGCGGCCGTCGCCTACCACCCGGTGGTACCACTCCCACGCCTCGGGATTGATGGGCTCGCCGACCGAGCCCAGCAGCCGCAGGCTCGAGCGGGAGTATTTCTTCACTGGGCCTTCACCCTCCCGCATCAGGGCTCGCAAGGCGGTAGGCGCGGTATAGAAAATCGTCACGCCGTGGGTGTCGATGACCTGCCAGCAGCGACTGACGTCCGGATAGGTGGGTACGCCCTCAAACACGAGACTGGTGGCCCCGTTGGCCAGCGGCCCGTAGACCACGTAGCTGTGGCCGGTGACCCAGCCCACGTCGGCCGTGCACCAGAACACGTCATCGTCTTTATGATCGAAAACGCACGCAAAAGTATGGGCGGCCCAGGCCAGGTAGCCGCCCGTGGTATGCAGCACGCCCTTAGGCTTGCCGGTCGACCCCGAGGTGTAGAGGATGAACAGCGGATCCTCCGCGTTCATGCGCTCGGGCTCGCAGGTCGTGGGCTGGCGATCGGCGAGTTCATCGAGCCACAGGTCGCGCCCTTCCAGCCACGGCACGGCCGCCCCGGTACGCCTGAGCACCAGCACCTTCTCGACCCGCATGCCGCCATTGCGTGCCAGGGCGGCGTCTACGTTGACCTTGAGCGGCACAGTGCGCCCGCCGCGCACGCCCTCGTCGGCGGTGATGACCAGCTTTGAGTCGCAGTCGTGAATCCGCCCGGCCAGCGACTCCGGCGAGAAGCCGCCGAAAACCACGGAATGGATGGCACCGACACGGGCGCAGGCGAGCATGGCAATGGCTGCCTCAGGCACCATGGGCATGTAGAGGGTCACCCTGTCGCCCTTGCCGACGCCGAGTTCCCGCAGGCCGTTCGCCAGCTGGCAGGTGCGCGCATGGAGCTCACGGTAGGAAATGGCCCGGGACACCCCTGGCTCGTCGCCCTCGAACAATAGCGCCGTCTTGTCGGCGCGGGTCGCCAGGTGTCGGTCGAGGCAGTTGACCGTCACGTTCAGTTCCCCGTCCCCGTACCAGCGGATGTGGAAGTCCTCCAGTGCATAGGAGACGTCCTTGATCCGGGTGGGAAAGCGCATCCAGTCGAGTCGCCGGGCAATGTCGGTCCAGTAGGCCTCGGGATCGCTTGCGGCCTTGGCCAGCATGTTCTCGTAGTCGGCCGCCTTGACCACTGCGGAAGCGCCAAAGCCCTCCGGGACCGGGTGGGTCGGGAACTGCATGGTGCGTTCTCCTTTTTGCGGGGAGGCGGTAAGTCTACGACATCCCCGCAATGGGCCGGCTGCCAGGGCCATTGATGAAAGCCGCTATTGTCAGGTGGCTCATGAGGGCTAGGATGAACAGGTGAACCTACACCAGGACAAGGACGCAACAATGCCCCATGCCAGAAAGGAAACCCGCCAGCTGATGGACGACCTGCGGGCCATCGTCGAGGATGCCGAGGCCCTGCTCAAGGCGGCTGCCGGAGAGGCGGACGAGAAGGTCGAAGACGTCCGCAGCCGGGCCGAGGGCTCGATCCGGGCTGCTCGTGAGCGGCTGCAGGAGATCGAGGAAGAGGTCCTCACCCGCGCGCGGGATGCCGACCACTACGTGCATGAAAACCCCTGGGCGGCGGTGGCCATGGCAGCCGGCGCGGGCTTCATCATGGGCCTGCTGGCCTCGCGCCGCTGACCGTGCTGTCCCCTACCAGCCTGCTGGCAACGCTACTCGGCCTGCTGCAGACCCGCCTGGAACTCGCGGCCACCGAGGTCGAGGAACAGGCTGCCCGCCTCCTGCGCATGGCCTTCTGGGCCATGCTGGGCCTCCTGTCGGCCGCTCTCGGCTTGCTGCTGGCCATCCTCTGGCTGATCGTGGCCTTCTGGGAGGGTCATCGCCTGTTGGTGATCGGCCTGGCAACCGGCCTCTGCGTGGTCATGGCCGTGGGCTCGGCCCTGGTGGTCCGGGCGGGCCTCGGCAGCCGGTCTGGCCTGCTCTCCGGGACCATCGAGGAGCTGCAACGAGACCGGGACGCGCTCGGTCCACCGCCGTGAGCCGACGTATCGATGAGCTGGCGGCGAGGCGACTCGCGCTGATGCAGCGCAGCCGGGAGCAGCGCGAATTGCTTGGCCGCGAGATGTCGGCCTATCGCAGCGGCCTCGGTCGGGTCGGGCGCGGACTCAGGTTGGCGCGTCGGCTGAAGGGCCATCCCCTTGCGGCCCCGGTGGCTTTTGTGGCCATGCTGGTCCTGCGCCGCTCACCTGCGGGGCGGCGCCTGCTGCGTATCGTGACCGCGGCGAGTGCCGCGGGCCGGCTGGTCGCCAACCTCTCCGCCCGCGCGGCGCGTTAACATGCGGGGATGACCCTGCGCGCCGTCGTCGTTCCCGTCACTGCCTTTGCCCAGAACTGTTCCGTCATCTGGTGCGACCAGACCCTGGAGGCTGCGGTCATCGACCCGGGCGGTGATCTCGACCGTATCCTCGCGGTGGTCGAGCAGCATGGCGTCAGGCTCGTAAAGATCCTGCTCACCCATGCCCATATCGACCACGCCGGGGCAGCGGCCGAGCTGGCCAAGCGCCTTTCCCTCCCCATCGAGGGCCCGCACGAAGGGGACCGGTTCTGGATCGAGCAGCTGCCCCAGCAGGCCATGATGTTTGGCCTCGGCCAGTCCGGGGTTTTCGAGCCGGAGCGCTGGCTGCACCAGGGGGACGAGGTCACGGTGGGCGAGTCGACCCTCGCGGTGCGCCACTGTCCCGGCCATACGCCGGGCCATGTGATCTTCTTCGCGCCGACCGAGGGACTGGCCTTTGTCGGCGATGTGCTGTTCGCTGGATCGATCGGGCGTACCGACTTTCCGGGCGGCGATCACGCCACGCTCATTCGTTCGATCCGCGACAACCTGTTCCCGCTCGGCAATGAGGTCCGTTTCGTGCCTGGACATGGACCGATGTCCACCTTCGGCGAGGAGCGGCGAGCCAATCCCTTCGTGGGTGATGCCGCGGTGGCTCAGAACAGGTCGTAGGACTCCGCCAGCAGAAAGCTGAGCGTCAGCCACATCAAGATCAGCAGCGGCAGGCCGGCGCGCACGAAGTCGGCGAAGCGGTAGCCGCCTGCCGACATCACCAGCAGGTTGGTCTGGTAGCCCATTGGAGTGGCGTAGCTCAGGTTGCAGCCGAACAGCACGGCCAGCACGAAGGGTCGCGGGTCCACGCCCAGGGTGGCTGCCATCACCACTGCCACGGGCGTGCCGATGATGGCCGCCGCATTGTTCGATACGAAGTTGGTGACCATGGCCATGAAGATCATCAGGCAGGCCAGGATCGCTGCCGGGTGCATCCAGTCCCCGGTCAGGGCCAGCAACTCTCCCGCGCGACGGATGGTGCCAGTCACTTCCAGTGCCTCGCCCAGGGCCAGACTCGCCACCACGATCATGATCACGTTGGAGGCCAGCGCGTCAGTGGCCTCCTGCCAGCGCAGGCAGCCAGTAAGCATCAGAAGCGCCACGCCCGAGGCGGCGGCCAGCACCATGGGCAGCAGCTTGGTGGCCGCGAGGAAGATCACTAGCGCCATGATGGCCAGCGCCACCGGGGCCTTGCGGGTGTGGGGCAGCGCGAGGTTGGCGTCCAGCACCAGCACACCGCCGGCAGTCTTGAGTTGTTCGATGCGATCACCCGGTCCCTGGACCAGCAGGACGTCGCCGGGGCGCAGGATGGCCGCGGTGGGATCCATCATGACCTCGCGCTCGGGGCGGTGAATGCCGATCACCCCGAGCCGGTGGGTGTCGACGAAGCGGGCGATGCCCGTGGGGTTGCCGGTGAACTCGCTTTCCTGCGTGACCAGCACCTGGGCCAGCACCTGCGAGGCCGGATCGCCGGGGTCACGCGGCATGGCCGCACGCAGCGTGGCGCCGATCTCGGCCGCGTGCTCGCGCAGGCGCTGTGCGGTGTCCGTCACCAGCAGCCGGTCGCCCCCACGCAGGTGCATGGTGGGCAGTTTCATCACCTGCTTGCCGGCCCGGATGACGTCGAGCACTTTGAGGCCGTCGGCGCGCTTCAGGATCGTGCGCAATTCGCTGCCGTCCGCAAAGCCTTCCTTCTTCAGGTCGAGCACCGCATCAAAAGTGAGCAGCGACGGACTGCGGGCGTCCGTGGCATGGGCCGGCAGCAGTCGGGGCATGACCAGCCACAGGTAGGGCAAGGCGACGGCCGCTGCAAGTGCCACGATATGGGTGAAGTCGAACAGCCCGAAGCTGGCCACCCCGAGGTCCTCGGCGATGCCGACCACCAGCAGGTTGGTGGAGGTGCCAATGGTGGTTGCCATGCCACCGATCAATACGGCGTAGTTCATGGGCAGCAGGGTTTGCGAAGCGCTGCCCTTGGTGCGCGCCGCGACCGAGAGCAGCACCGGCATCATCAGCACCACGATGGGCGTGTCGTTCAGCAAGCCGCTGACCATCAGGCAGATGACCAGCGTCAGCAGGAAGGCGCCCTGGCCCGAGAAGGACCAGAATCGCGCCAGGACTCGCGCCACCGGCTCCAGGGCGCCGGTGGTGACCAGGCCGCGACCCAGCACCATCAGACACAGGATGGTGATCAGTGCCGAGTGACCGAAACCGGCGAGGAAGACCTCGGGCCCCAGTTCGCGGCCTGCAGCCTCGTAGGGGAAGATACCGAAGATCAGCATCAGCGCCAGCACCGCCAGCAGCGCGGAGGTCTGCACCGGCAGGCGCTCGCTGGCGAACAGCCAGAAGGTCATGATGGCCACACCCACCACCGCTACTGCGTGCCAATCTATGTACAGCCAGGGCATCGACCTGTGCCTCTCGCTTCAGAACCTGAACGGGAGGTAGTGGTCGACAAGCAGCAGCGCGAACAGCAGGGTGAGGTACTGGATCGAATAACGGAAGATCCCCATGGGCAGGCTGTCGTCATCGCCGCGGAGCAGCCGCCAGGCCATCCGCAGGAAGATCCCGTCCAGCAGCAGCACTCCGCCCAGGTACAGCAGCCCCGCCATGCCGCTGAGGAAGGGCAGCACGGTGATCACTGTCATCAGCACCGTGTAGTACCAGATGAACTGCCGGGTGTAGGGGATGCCGTGGGTGACCGGCAGCATGGGGATTTCCACGCGGGCATATTCATCGCGGCGCGCGATGGCCAGCGCCCAGAAGTGTGGCGGCGTCCACGCGAAAATAATCAGGAACAGCAGCAGTGCATCCGGGTGCAGCTGCCCGGTGACGGCCGTCCAGCCCAGCACCGGTGGGGCGGCGCCCGCGGCGCCCCCGATCACGATGTTCTGGGGTGTCGCGCGCTTGAGCCACACCGT
>JAURLT010000044.1 GCA_030831085.1 Gammaproteobacteria bacterium | reverse complement strand
GTCACCTACGGCACCCTCAACGAAGCGCCGCGCCTCGATCCCCACCTGATGTTCGAGGATGTCTTCAAGGAGATGCCCGAGCATCTCAAGCGGCAGGACGCCGAGCTGCGCGCCGAACGGGAGGGGGGCTGACCATGGCACAGATGAACATGATCCAGGCCCTCAACTCGGCCATGGACATCATGCTCGGCCGTGATCCCAAGGTGGTTCTGCTGGGCGAGGATATCGGCTACTTTGGGGGTGTTTTTCGCACCACCGACGGCCTGCAGCGGAAGTACGGTCCGCACCGGGTGCTGGATACCCCGATTGCCGAGGGCGGCATCGTGGCCGCAGCCATCGGCATGGGGGTCAACGGCCTGCGGCCGGTGGCCGAAATCCAGTTCGCGGACTACATTTATCCGGCCTACGATCAGATCGTCAGCGAACTGGCCAGGTTGCGTTACCGCAGTGCCGGCGAGTTTTTTGCGCCGGTCACCATCCGTACGCCCTGTGGCGGCGGTATCCGGGGCGGCCAGACCCACTCGCAGAGCCCCGAGGGCATCTTTGCCCACGTGTCCGGACTCAAGGTGGTGATGCCCTCCAACCCTTACGACGCGAAGGGCTTGCTGATCTCGGCCATCGAAGATGACGATCCGGTGATCTTCTTCGAACCCAAGCGAATCTATAACGGGCCCTTCGATGGCCAGCCCGACCAGGCGGCGGTGCCCTGGAGCGCCCACCCGAAGGGCGAGGTGCCGGATGGCTATTACAAAGTCCCGATTGGCCGCTGCGAGATCGTGCAACCAGGCACGGAGGTGACGGTTGTCACCTACGGAACCATGGTCCACGTAGCGGTAGCGGCGGCCCGTGCAGCGGGTATTGATGCGGAAATCATCGACGTGCGCAGCATGGTGCCACTGGATGTCGATACCCTGGTGCAGTCGGTCCGCCGCACCGGGCGCTGCGTAGTCGTACACGAGGCCACCCGCTTTGGCGGTTATGGGGGCGAGTTGTCGGCCACCATTCAGGAGGAGTGCTTCTGGCATCTGCAGGCGCCGATCCTGCGAGTGGCTGGCTGGGACACGCCCTATCCCCATGCCTTCGAATGGGAATACTTTCCCGGTCAGAAACGGGTGGCAAGCGCACTCGAGCGCGTGATGGAGGCGGTATGAGCCGGTACGTGTTCAAGATGCCCGACCTCGGCGAGGGCACGGTCGAGGCCGAAGTGGTCGAATGGAAGGTCAAGGTGGGTGATGAGGTCGAGGAGGACAGCATCATTGCCGAGGTGATGACCGACAAGGCCGCCGTCGAGGTACCGGCACCGGTCAGCGGACGAGTCGTATCGCTTACCGGAGGCCCCGGGGACATGGTGGCCGTCGGAGCGGAACTTGCCGTGTTTGAGGTCGCTGGCGCGGGGGTTGCTGATGGTAGCCCGGTGGGCGCGGCGCAAGAGCAAGCGCCGGCGCAGCCGGCAGTGTCAGTGTCGGCAGCGGCACCCGCGGTGTTACCTGCGCCCGGCGCCCGGGTGATGACTTCGCCCGCCATCCGCCGCAAGGCGCGCGAGGCGGGCATCGACCTTGCTGCCGTGACCGGTTCAGGGCCCGGCGGACGGATCACCGCGGCCGACCTCGAAGTGCACATCAGGGGCGACGCAGCCCCAGCCGGCGTAACTGTACCGGCGGCGAGACGCGAGCAGGTCGAGGAGATCAAGGTCATCGGGCTGCGGCGCTTGATCGCCCAGCGCATGAGCGAGGCCAAGCGCAACATTCCGCATTTCGCCTATGTCGAGGAAGTCGACGTCACCGAGCTGGAGGCCTTGCGCGTCCACCTCAACGGACGCCTGCCCGCCGGGGTCGAGCGCTTCACCCTGCTGCCGTTCATCGCCGTGGGCCTTGTACGAGCCCTGTCCGAGTACCCCCAGTGCAACGCCCATTACGACGAGTCCCGCGGAGTGCTGCTACGGCACGCGGGCGTGCACCTGGGCGTCGCCACCCAGACCCCCGAGGGCCTCAAGGTGCCGGTGGTTCGCCACGCCGAGGCGCTGACCCTTACGGCGATGGCGGCTGCGATCGGCGCCGCGGCGCAGGCGGCGCGCAGCGGCAAAGCCAGCCGGGAGCAGTTGTCCGGATCCACCATCACCCTGACCAGTCTGGGCAAGCTGGGAGGCATTGTCTCCACGCCCATCGTCAACGCTCCGGAGGTGGCCATTGTTGGGGTCAACCGCGCGGTGGATCGTCCGATGGTGCACAATGGTGCCATCGCCATCCGACGCATGATGAACCTGTCCTCTTCCTTCGATCATCGTTTTGTCGACGGCCACGAGGCCGCCGCCATGATCCAGGCCGTCAAGCAGCGCCTGGAGCATCCCGCAACCCTGTTCATCCAGGACTGATACCCCATGAATGCCCAGACCCAGATCCCGAATCAGCCCCAGGCTCGTCCCGCATTCGGCAGCGTGCTGGCCTCCACCATGGCCATGGCGACCTATGCTGGCGGCCGCTGGTCGGCGCACGAGTTCAAGCCGGTGGGCCCCATCCCACTCAGCCCCGCGGCCCACGTGCTGCATTACGCAAGTACCCTGTTCGAGGGCTTCAAGGCCTATCGCTGGGACGATGGCAGCGTCAACGTGTTTCGCATGGACCGGCACATCCAGCGCATGCAGCAGAGCGCGCGGGCACTGGCCCTGGCCGAGCCCGAGACCGGTCAGCTGGCAGAGATGGTGCTCGGTGTCATTGACCGGGTCCGTGAGGAGGTGCCGGAGGCGCCGGGTGCGCTGTACCTCAGGCCCTTGTTGTTTGGCACTACGCCCAACATCGGCGCGGCAGCCACTCCACCGAGCGAGTTGATGTTGCTGGTCATGGCGAGTCCGGTGTGGGATTACTTTGCCGGCGGCATGAAGCCGCTCAAGATCCACGTCGAGACGCAGGCCACCCGCTGCGCCTCGCACCTCGGTATGGTCAAGACTGGCGGCAACTATGCGGCCGCCATGGGCCCGACGCTCGCGGCCAAGCGCGAGTATGGCGTCGACCAGGTCCTGTTCTGCCCCGGCGGCGAGGTCCAGGAAACGGGCGCCGCAAATTTCCTGCTGATCCGCGACGGCCACATCCTGACCCGCAGCCTCGACGCGACCTTCCTGCACGGGGTTACGCGCGATTCGTTGCTGAAGGTGGCGCCCGAGCTCGGTTACCGAGTAGAGGAACGGGTCTTCACCGTGGCGGAAATGCTCGAGTGGGTCCGCGACGGTGAGGCCGCGCTGTCCGGCACGGCTGCCGTGCTGGCTGGGGTGGGCAGCCTGATGGTCGAGGGTCGGCCCCACCCGGTCGGCAACGGCGAGGTGGGCCCCCACACGCGCCGCCTGCGGGAAGTGCTGGTCAGCATGCAGCAGGGCACTCGCCCGGCACCCGAGGGCTGGCTGAAACGGGTCTGAGGCTCAGCGCAGGCCGGTCTCGGCGCGGGCGATCACCATCCGCTGGATTTCGCTGGTGCCCTCGTAGATTTCGGTGATCTTGGCATCGCGGAAGTAGCGCTCAAGCGGCATCTCCTTGCTGTAGCCCATGCCGCCGTGGATCTGCACGGCCGCGTGAGCGCAGAACATGGCCGTTTCGGAGGCCGTCAGCTTGGCGATCGAACCGGACAGGGTGTTGCGCTCGCCGTTTGTCTTGCAGCGTGACTTGTTCCAGGCTGCCTGCAGGGTCAAGAGCCGCGCGGCCTCGATGCGGCACTTCATGTCCGCGAGCTTCTGCTGGACCATCTGAAAACTGCCGATCGGGGCGCCGAAGGCCTTGCGCTCGCGCACGTAGGCCAGCGAGGCCTCGTAGGCGGCCCGGGCGATACCGACCGCCTGGGCGGCGATGCCGATGCGCCCGGAGTCCAGGACCGTCATGGCGATGGCGAAGCCCTGGCCGTCGTCGCCGAGGCGATTCTCCACCGGCACCCGATAGTCCTGGAACTCGATCTCGCAGGTGGCCGAGGCGCGAATACCGAGCTTGGGTTCGGTCTTGCCGCGCACGAACCCCGGCTGGTGGCAGTCTATGACGAAGGCGCTGATACCACGCGCCTTGCGCTCCGGGGCGGTGACGGCAAACAGCACCATGTAGTCCGCAACCGGTCCGGAGGTGATCCAGGACTTCTTGCCGTTCAGCAGGTAGTGGCTGCCGTCCGCCGAGATAACGGCGCGGGTGCGCATGCTGGCAGCATCTGAGCCGGACTGCGGCTCGGTGAGGCCGTAGCAGCCAATGGCCTGCCCTGAGGCGATCGGGGTCACGAAGCGCCGTTTCTGTTCCTCGGTGCCGAACTCCAGGATGCCGTGGCAGTAGAGGGAGTTGTTGACCGAGATGATGGTTGAATGGGCCGCATCCGCCGCTGCGATCTCTTCGATCAGCAAGGCGTAGCTGATGGGATCCAGGCCTGCTCCGCCGAACTCGGCGGGGACCTCGACGCCCATGAAGCCCAGTTCACCCGCCTTGCGGATGGTGGCCGAAGGGAAGCTACCGGCAGCATCATGTTCGGCGGCCACTGGCGCGATCTCGTTGGTGGCGAACTCACGGGCTGCAGCCTGCAGCATCTGCTGGTCTTCGGTCAGCTGGAAATCCATGGCAACTCCCAATCCGGGTCAGGTTCTGGCAAGGGCCGTTATTCTGGCCGACAATGGCCACGGGTTGAAGTTCCACAGCCTGTACTGGACGACAAATGAAAGATCGTACGCGCACCATCCATCCTCCCCGGGTCGATCCGCCAGCAGACAACCGGCCGCTGGTGCCGCCGATCTACCAGTCGGTCAAGTTCTGCATGAGCCGGATCGATGAGACCCTGCGCGCCTTGCGTGGTGAAAGGGAGGGGTACTTCTACTCACGCATGTCCAACCCCACCGTGCGCCAGCTGGAACAGCTGCTGGCCGGGCTGCAGGGGCGGGAGGACTGTGTGGTGGTCGGTTCCGGAATGGCGGCCGTGTCGAGTTGCCTGCTCTCGCTCTGCAAGACCGGCGACCACGTGCTGGGATTTGTCGAGACCTATGGGCCCAGTCGTTACCTGATTCGGCAGCTGCTGGAGCGCTACGGCGTCACCTGCACCCTGCTGTCCATCGAGGACGAGGAGGGGATGGAGAGGGTGCTATCCGCCACGCCCACGCGCCTGGTCTTCTTCGAGAGCCCCACCAACCCGGCCAACAAGGTAGCGGACATCGCGCGGATCTGCGCTGCCGCCCGCGCGGCCGGGGCCCTGACCGTGATGGACAACACCTTCGCTGGCTTTCACAACCACGGCCAGTTTCCGGTGGACCTGTACGTCCACAGCCTGACCAAGTACGCCTCGGGCCACGGTGACGTCATGGGTGGTGCGATCATCGGTTCGGCGGAGCAGGTGGCCGCCATGCGCCAGGACTGCCAGACTCTGGGTGCGGTCCTGGATCCGCATGCCGCTTTCCTGCTCCTGCGGGGCATGAAGACCTATTTCCTGCGCTATGCAGCCCAGGCTGAATCGACCCTGGAGGTGGCCGCCTGGCTGGAGCGGCAGCCGCAGGTCAGGCACCTGCGCCATCCGGGCCTTGCCAGCCACCCCCGCCATGAGCTTGCCCGTCAGCAGATGCACGACTTCGGGACCGTCATCTGCCTGCAACTGGAGGGCGGAATGGAGGCCTGCACGCGCTTCGTCGAGGCCCTCGAGCTATTTGCGATCACCGCCAGCCTCGGCTCGGTGGACTCGCTGGTCATGCCCCCGCAGCTGCTGCAACCGAGGGATTTCACCCCCGAGCAGCGCACCCTCAGCGAGCTGACCCCGGCCACGATCAGGCTGTCAATCGGTGCGGAGGACACGGCCGACCTGATCGACGACCTGTCTCAGGCGCTGGTGGCCGCGGCTCAGTAGCTGCTGGCGACCCTCACCCGATGTGAGTGGTAGGGCAGGACCTCGACCATTTCACCTTCGCGGATCCGGTGCTGGAGTTGTCTCCACCAGTCGGCTTCCAGCAGCATGCCGTGTTTCTCCAGGAATACGGTCTTCAGGTGCGGCTCGAAGGGCAGGAAGCGAATGAAGGTTTCCGGGAAGACGTCGTTGTCATTCACCTGGAACCAGGGATCGGCGCGCATCTCGTCCTCGTCGTCGCGGGCCTGGGGCAGGTCGCGGAAGCGACAGTCCGTCACCGGACACAGCTCGTCATAGTCGTAGAAGATCACCCGGCCGTGGCGGGTCACCCCGAAGTTCTTCAGCAGCAGGTCGCCGGCGAAGATATTGGTATAGGCAAGTTCGCGGATGGCCTGGCCGTACTCGACCACCGCCAGTTCCGCCTGCTCCGGGGTCGCGCTCTTCAGGTAGAGGTTTAGCGGCGTCAGCTTGCGCTCGATGTAGACCAGTCCGAGGATCAGGTCGCCGTCCTCCACCTGGGCGGACAGGGCACACTCACCGAGTAGTTCGCGCAGCACTTCGTCGTCGAAACGGTCGCGGGGAAAACGCACCTGCCTGAATTCCTGGGCGTCGACCAGCCGGCCTGCCCGGTCGTGGCGGAAGACCATGTCGTACTTGGCCATGACCTCTTCGCGGAGCACGTTCTTGACCATGGGGAAGCGGTCGCGGATCACCTTGAAGACCACGTCGAAAGAGGCCAGCGTAAAGCACGCCATCACCAGGCCCTTCTCGCCCGGTGCCATCACGAAGCGGTCGTTGGTGGCTTCGAGATGGCGGAAAATCTCGCGGAAGCGTTCGGTCTTGCCCTGCTTGGCCCGGCCAAGCACGGTGAACAGCTCCGATACCGGCTTGCGCGGTAGCAGGGTGCGCAGGAAACAGACGGCATCGCCCACCCGTTCCAGGTCGACGTGGAAATAAGAGCGGGTGAAGCTGAACAGGATGGAGACGTCGCTCTCCCTGAGCATCACCGCATCCACCAACAGGCCACGCTCGGTATTGCGCAGCGCGACGACCAGCGGCAACTGGAAGCCCTCGCCGAGGACCCGGCCCACCAGGTAGGCGCGTGACATCTGGAAGAAGATCGGCTGAACCAGTTCGATGACCTGCACCGGACGAGCCTCGCCTACGCGCTGCAGGTGCAGGCGAATATCGGCAGCCACGTGTTCGACGCTGCCCTCGAAATCCCGCCAGCCCACCTTCAGCCGGCAGTTGGCCAGGATCTCCTCGACCAGCAGTGGCAGCGAGCCCCGGTTGGCATAGGAGACGGTCATGCCGTCGCTGCTGGTGCCCCGCAGGGGATCGAGGTCGAGGGCAAAAAACTCGACCTCCGGGTCCACCCCGACAGTCTGGAACACCCGTCGGGTAATGGAACTGAAATAGGTCTTCAGGAATTCCGGGTCCGGCATGCCGGTGATTTCGGCTGCCAGGCGTGCCTTGATGGTACGCCACAAGGCGACGTCGAGCAGTCGGTGTCCAAGGGTGCTGGCCAGCAGCGCCTGGGTGTCGCGCACGCTCTGGGTGTAGAGTTCCAGACGCTCCACGGCGTCACGCTGGCTGCCCTTCCAGTCGCGATTTTCGAACCGCTCCTGCGCGCGTCGGCTGATGGCGCGAAAGTCCTGGTTGTAGCGGGCGAACGAGGCGACGACCAGGATGGCGGCACTGGCCGCAAGGTCCCGGTCGTCGCTGGCGTCGCCCGCCGTCAAGCGTCCCTCAGCCCATGTTCCGGATCAGGGCGTCACCAAACTCGCTGCACTTGACCTCGGTGGCGCCCTCCATCAGGCGAGCGAAGTCGTAGGTCACCACTTTCTCGCCGATCGACTTGTCCATCGCGTTGATGATCAGGTCGGCCGCCTCGGTCCAGCCCATGTAGCGCAGCATCATCTCGCCGGAGAGAACCACCGAGCTGGGGTTGACCTTGTCGAGGTTGGCGTATTTAGGCGCGGTCCCGTGGGTGGCCTCGAACACGGCGTGGCCAGTGAGGTAATTGACGTTACCGCCCGGAGCGATGCCGATGCCGCCGACCTGGGCAGCCAGCGCGTCCGAGAGGTAGTCCCCGTTGAGGTTCATGGTGGCGATCACGTCGAACTCATCGGGGCGGGTGAGCACCTGCTGCAGGGTGATGTCGGCGATGGCGTCCTTCACCAGGACGCGGCCGGCAGCCAGCGCAGCCTTCTGTTCCTCGTTGGCGGCCTTCTCGCCCCGCTCGGCGCGCGCCCGCTCCCACTGGTCCCAGGTGTAGACCGCATCGGCGAACTCGCGTTCGGCGAGCGCGTAGCCCCAGTTGCGGAAGGCGCCCTCCGTGTACTTCATGATGTTGCCCTTGTGCACGAAGGTCAGGCTCTTGCGCTGGTTGTCGATGGCGTACTGCAGCGCGGAGCGCACCAGACGTTCGGTGCCCTCACGGGAGACCGGCTTGATGCCTATGCCAGAGGTCCCGGGGAAACGGATCTTGGCGTACTGCCGGGGAAAGTTCTGCTTGAGCAGTTCGAGAAACTTGCGGTTCTCCTCCGAGTCGGCCTCGAACTCGATGCCAGCGTAGATGTCCTCGGTGTTCTCCCGGAAGATCACCATGTCGACCTTGCCGGGGTCACGCACCGGGGAGGGCACACCCTTGAACCAGCGCACCGGGCGCAGGCAGACGTAGAGGTCGAGCAGTTGGCGCAGCGCCACGTTCAGCGAGCGGATGCCGCCACCGATTGGCGTGGTCAGCGGTCCCTTGATCGAGACCAGGTACTCGCGGCAAGCCGCGACCGTCTCGTCGGGCAGCCAGGTGTTCATCAGGTTGTTGGCCTTCTCGCCGGCGTAGACCTCCATCCAGGAGATCCGCCGGCGGCCGCCGTAGGCCTTGTCCACGGCCGCATCCAGCACCCGCACGCTGGCTCGCCAGATGTCCGGGCCGGTGCCGTCTCCCTCAATGAAGGGGATGATGGGGTTGTCGGGTACGTGCAGCTTGCCGTTTTCGATGCGGATCTTTTCGCCGGTCGCCGGCGGAGTGATCTGGATGGCCATGTTCAAGTGACTCCTGTTGGCGGATGTCTTTGTTTGTCAAGGAGATCCGGGTGTCCCGGGGTGGCGCGAATCCTACCACATCCGTGCCCCGACCAACTCACTGCGAAGCGGGCCAGCTCACGCTTTGGTAGCCAGCGTTTGACGGCGGGTCCGGGCAGGGTTAGCGTGACCCCCAATGATCATTGCCAGCTGGAAAAACGCATCGCGTGCACGCTTGGGCCGGCCCCTGCTGGCGGCCTTCGTCGTCTGCTGGCTGGGACTGGCGGTACAGCCGTGCTCCGCCATGGCGGACATGGATCACCATGACGCTCCGCCCTGCGATCATTGCCCCGACCAGGCACCTTCCGCCTGTGAACTGGGCTCGGCGCTCGAATGTGACCTGGCTGACGCTTCGGGGCTCGCCAAGCAGCACCTCGAGATGCCGGCTGGGGCTGCCATCCAGCTTTCCCCCGAGGCCTTGGTAGTAGCCCTGCCCCGTGTTGGACAGCGCCAGGGTCGTTGCACCGGACCACCCGGTGGGCCACCTCCGCCCGACCTGCAACAAAGGTACTGCCGCTTCCTGAAATGACCCGCTGCTGCGTTCGTGGGTACGGACGTTGTCAAAGGAGGAGTCATGTTCAAGCGTTTACCTGTTCTGTTGCTGATCACCTGGCTGGTCCTGGCCTGTTCGCTCGCTGAGGCCAGCCCAGCCCTACCCCTTTCGCTGCAGGAGGCCGTGCGCCTCGCCATCCAGCGTGATGAGGGCTTGCGCGCGACCCTCGAGGAGGCGGGCGCGCTTCGCGAGCAGTCGGTTGCCGCCGCGCAGTTGCCCGATCCGATGGTGCGTTTCGGTGCGGCGGCCCTGCCTCTCGATTCCCTGGCCCTCGATGATGAGCCGATGACCCAGCTGGAACTCGGCGTGGCGCAGCGCTTCCCCGCGGGCCGCAGCCGCGAGCTGGCCGGCCGTCGCTTTGCTGTCGAGGCCCTCGTGCTGGACGCCGCGCAGGCTGAGCGGACCCGTTTCGTGGCCTGGCAGGTGGAAGTGGCCTGGCGGGAACTCGATTACCTCGAGCGGGCGCTGGGTCTGCTGGAGGAGGACGGTCGCTGGCTGGCTACCTTGGTTGGGGCGCATGAGGCCGGCTATGCCGCCGGCACCGGGGATGGTCTTGACCTGATTGATGCCCGCCTGCAGCGGGCGGAACTCGACGAGCGGCGCCTCGGCCTGCTGGCCCGACGCGAGGCCGCCGCCGCGGCGCTCGGCCGCTGGCTTGGTGAAGAGGCTGCGGCGAACGTCAGGCAGCCTGCGCCCGAGCCTGCCCCGCAACTGGCCCCGGCGGGTGCCCTCGAACGCCTGGATACCCACCCCAGCCTGCTTCGACTGGACCGGGCGGAGGAAGCGGCAAGGGTGGAAGTGAGCCTCGTGGAGCAACGCTACCGCCCGGCCTACGGGGTGGAGGTTGGCTACGGCTTCAGGGTCAACCGGCCCGACATGCTGAGCGCCATGCTGACTTTCGACCTGCCGCTGTTCACCCGCGACCGGCAGGATCGTGAACGCGCTGCCGCAATGTCCCGGGCGCGTGCGGCAGAGGCTCGACGCGAGGATGCGCGGCGGGATCTGAGCGCTCGCCTGGTGGAGGCACGGGCTCGGGAGGCGCGCGCTGCCGAGGCGCTGGCCGTGTATCGCGACGCGCTCGAACCGCTGGCTGCGCTGGGCGAGGAGCTGGCGCTGGCTGCCTACGCCAGCGATGCCGGTGGCTTGGCCGAGGTGATTGCCAGCCGACGGCGCATCGTCGAGTTGAGTGAAAGACTGGAGCGGCTGCGCTTCGAGCGCGGCCTTGCCGCAGCTGAAATCCGTTACCTGACGGGAGACCTGCCATGAATCTGGCCAACAACCTGTACCGCGGCCTCGCTGTTGCCGCCCTGAGCCTGCTGGGGGTGGCTTGCACCGAGGCGCCGGCTCCTGCCGAGTCGCCGCTTGAGCATGCCGAGAAGCACCTTGAGCCGACTTACGTCTGCCCGATGCATCCCGAGGTGACCTCGGACCAGCCCGGGGAGTGTCCGATCTGCGGCATGGACCTCGTCGAACAGGCGCCTCAGGCCCTCGACGAAGTCGCCGAGGTTGAAGTGTCGCCGGCCGCCGCGGCCAGCCTGGGTGTGCGAGTGGAGACTGCACGCCTGGGTCGGCTCGATCGCTCCTTCCGTACCGTCGGCACAGTGGCCTACGACGAGCGGGCCACAGTCGAGGTTCAGGTCCGGGCGGAGGGCTATGTGGAAGCCCTGGCGGTGCGTGCCGAGGGCGAGGCCGTGCGTCGCGGCCAGCGTCTGTTCGAGGTGTTCTCCCCGCGGCTTGCCACCGCGCAGCGGGAGTACCTGCAGCTGCTGGCGAGCGGTGATGCCGCGCTGCTCTCGGCGGCCGAGGCCCGGCTGGTGGCGCTGGGACTGACGCCGGCTGCAATTGGCCGGCTGCGTGAGCGCGGTGAAATCGAACCCCGGGTCGCCTATCACTCACCCGCGCGGGGCGTGGTGCTGGCGCTGGGTTTGCGGGAGGGCGCGCTGGCCGCCCCGGGCGCCAGCGTCCTCACGCTGGCCGACACCTCGCGCCTGTGGGTCATTGCCGACGTGCCGGAGTCGGAAGCAGCCGCGGTGGCCACCGGCGCGATGGTCGAACTGGTCTTTCCGAGCCTGCCAGGCCGCCGGGTGAGCGCCAGCGTCGAGGAGCGGCTGCCCGCGCTCGACGCGCGGACCCGGACCTTCCAGGCCCGCATCCCGCTAGCCAACCCTTCTCACGAGATCGCGGCCGGCATGAGGGTCGACGTCGCCATCCAGGCCGAGCCGGGATCCGAGCAGGTGCTGGTGCCGCTGGAGGCGGTGATACGGACCGGCGACGAGGACCGGGTGCTGGTAGAAACCCGACCCGGTGCCTATCAGGCCCGCGTCGTCCACGTTGGCAACGAATCGGGCGGCGTGGCGGAGATCCTGCACGGCATCGAGGCCGGGGAGCGGGTGGTGGTCTCCGGGCAGTTCATGCTGGACTCGGAGACCCGGGTATCTGCTGGTCTGGCGCGCTTCGGTGAGGGGCACGATCACCACCAGGGGCATGATCCATGATCGCCGCGCTCATTCGCCTGTCGCTGGCTAATCGTTCCCTGGTGCTGCTGCTGGCCGCGGTGCTCGCCGTGGCCGGCACCTGGGCTACCTACAAGACACCCGTCGATGCCATTCCCGACCTCTCCGACGTGCAGGTGATCGTCAGGACCAGCCTGCCCGGTCAGTCGCCGCGCGTGGTGGAGGACCAGGTTACCTATCCCCTGACCACCGCGCTGCTGGCGGTGCCGGGGGCCACCACGGTGCGCGGCTACTCCTTTTTCGGCGACTCGTTCGTCTACGTGCTGTTCGAGGATGGAACCGACCTGTACTGGGCAAGGTCGCGGGTGCTGGAGTATCTCTCTCAGGTGGCGCCACGCCTGCCGCCAGGCGCCCGCCCGGCCCTCGGGCCCGACGCGACGGGGGTGGGCTGGATCTATCAGTACGCGCTGGTCGATCGCAGCGGCCGCCACGACCTGGCCGACCTGCGGAGCCTGCAGGACTGGTTCCTCAAGTTCGAGCTACAGGCCCTGCCCGGGGTGGCCGAGGTGGCCTCAGTCGGCGGCATGGTCCGGCAGTATCAGGTGATCGTGGATCCGGTGCGCCTGCTCGGGCAGGGACTGACGCTGGCCGGCGTCCGGGAGGCCATCGAGCGCGGTAACGGTGAGGTGGGTGGCTCGGTGGTGGAGATGGCCGAGGCCGAGTACATGGTGCGGGCCTCCGGTTACCTGCGCAGTGCCGAGGATCTACGGGTCCTGCCGCTGGGGGTCGTCGACGGCGTGCCGGTCCTGCTCGACGACGTGGCCGAGGTGCGGGTCGGGCCCGAGCTGCGCCGCGGCATCACCGAGCTGGACGGCGAGGGGGAGGTGGCCGGTGGCATCGTGGTCCTGCGTAGCGGGGGCAATGCCCGGGAGACCATCCAGCGGGTGCGCGGGCGCCTTGACTCGCTCAGGGCCAGTCTTCCCGCCGGCGTCGAGATCGTCGAGACCTACGACCGTTCTGCCCTGATTGACCGCGCAGTGGACAACCTGCGCGGCAAGCTGGTGGAGGAGTTCATCGTCGTGATCCTGGTCTGTGCAGTCTTCCTGCTGCACTTCCGCTCCAGTCTGGTTCTTCTGATCAGCCTGCCGCTGGGGATCCTCTCTGCGTTCCTGATGATGCGCTGGCAGGGCATCGACGCCAACATCATGTCACTGGGCGGCGTGGCCATTGCAGTGGGCACGATGGTGGATGCCGGTATCGTGATGATCGAGAACGTCCATCGACGGCTGCAGGAGACCGGGGTCGCCATCGGTGAGCGGCTGGAGGCCGTCACCGAGGCCTGTGTCGAGGTAGGGCCGGCCCTGTTCTTCTCCCTGTTGATCGTGGCCTTGTCCTTCCTGCCGGTCTTCGCGCTCGGCGACCAGGAGGGCCGCCTGTTTGCGCCGCTTGCTTTCACCAAGACCTGGGCGATGGTGGCCGCGGCGCTGCTCGCCATCACCGTGGTTCCCGTGCTGGTGTGGTTCCTGGTGCGGGGTCGCATCCGTCTTGAGGAAGACAACCCGGTCAACCGGCTGGCAATGCGCCTGTACTGGCCGCTGCTGCGCAGCGCGCTCGACCGGCCGGTGGCGGTGCTGGTGCTGGCACTGCTACTGCTGGTGTCGGCAGCCTGGCCGTGTTCACGCCTGGGCAGCGAGTTCATGCCCGAGCTGGACGAGGGAGACCTGCTCTACATGCCCAGCGCGCCGCAGGGTATCTCCGCTGACGCCGTGCGCGCCCTGCTGCAGCAAAGCGATCGCCTGATCCGCTCGGTGCCCGAGGTCGAACGGGTGTTCGGCAAGGCGGGTCGAGCGGAGACGGCCACCGATCCGGCGCCCTTCGAGATGCTGGAGACCACGATACGCCTGAAGCCACGCGACCAGTGGCGTCCGGGCATGACCCCGGAGCGCCTCAAGGAGGAGCTGGATCGCGTGGTACAGGTTCCTGGCCTCGCCAATGCCTGGCTGCCGCCCATCCGGACCCGCATCGACATGTTGGCCACCGGCGTGAAGACGCCCATCGGCATCCGCATCCAGGGCCCCGACCTCACCGTGATCGAGCGTATCGGTCGCGAGGTCGAGGCGGCCCTCACGGGCCTGCCCGGACTGACTTCCGTCTATGCAGAGCAACTGACGCAGGGCCGCTACCTCGACATCGACATCCGGCGGGCCGATGCTGCCCGCTTCGGACTCAACGTCGCGGACCTGTTGGAGGTGGTGTCGACCGCGGTCGGGGGTGCCAACCTTGGGTATACAGTAGAGGGCCTCGAGCGCTATCCGATCCAGTTGCGCTACCCGCAGGCCTGGCGGGATTCAGCCGAGGCGCTCTCGCGCCTGCCGCTTCAGGCTCCCAACGGGGCGCAACTGACGCTCGGCGACGTAGCCGATATCCAGATCACCTCGGGGCCGGCCATGATCCGCAGCGAGAACGCGCGACCCGCAGGCTGGGTCTACCTCGATCTCGGTGGGCGCGATCTCGGCTCGCTGGTCGAGCAGGCGCGCGCGCGGGTTGCCGAGGCGGTCAGCCTGCCGCCCGGGTACAGCATCGGCTGGTCGGGCCAGTACGAATACTGGCAGCGGGCCAAGGAGCGCCTGCAGGTGGTGGTGCCGCTGACCCTGCTGATCATCGTCGTCTTGCTGTATCTCAATTTTCGCCAGTGGGGGGAGGTGGTCCTGCTGCTGGCCTCCTTGCCCTTCGCGCTGGTGGGCGCGGTCTGGCTGCTCCATTGGCTCGATTACCGGATGAGCGTCGCGGTTGCGGTGGGTCTTATAGCCCTGGCCGGCGTGGCCGCCGAGACCGGTGTGGTCATGCTGCTGTACCTCAGGCAGGCGGTCGAACGCCGACTCGCTGCCACGAACGGCACCGCTCTGGATGCTGCGGCGCTGCGCGAGGCCATCGTCGAAGGCGCCCTGTTGAGGCTCCGGCCCAAGCTGATGACGGTTTTGACCATCATCATCGGCCTGCTGCCCATCCTGTGGGGGGATGGCACGGGCTCTGAAGTAATGCGGAGGATTGCCGCCCCCATGGTCGGCGGCATGGTCAGCGCGACGCTCCTGACCCTCGTGGTGCTTCCCGCGGCTTTCCTGCTGGTGCATGGCCGGTGGCGGCGAGTGTGATAGTGTTCCGGTTCACGCAAAATGTCCCCCAAGGAGCCCTTGCATGACATTTACTGGCAAGGCCATCACCCTGCACGAACTCGGCGATGGCATCGTTGAGATGCGCTTCGACCTCGGCGACGAATCCGTCAACAAGCTCAATGCGGCCACCCTCCAGGAAATGGAGCGGGCGGTCGGCGTGCTGGCTGCCGAGGCTGGCCTCAGGGGGCTGCTGGTCACCTCTGGCAAGGCGGTCTTCATCGTGGGCGCCGACATCATGGAATTCGGCGAGATGTTCGCCCAGGAGGAAGCAGCCGTCGCCCGCCAGGTGCGCGATGTCAATCGCATGATCTGCAAGTTCGAGGACCTGCCGGTGCCGATCGTGGTGGCGATCAACGGCATGTGTCTCGGCGGCGGTTTCGAGCTGGCGCTCGCCTGTGATTATCGCGTGATGTCCACCGAGGCGCGGGTCGGCCTGCCCGAAGTCAAGCTGGGCCTGTTCCCGGGCTTCGGCGGCACGGTTCGCCTGTCGCGGCTGATCGGGCTCGACAACGCGGCCGAGTGGATTGCAACCGGGCAGGAGCGCAAGGCCGAGGCGGCCCTCAAGGACGGAGCCGTGGACGGAGTGGTGGCGCCAGCGCGCTTGCGGGAGGCTGCGCTTGCCACCCTGGGCGAGGCGATCTCCGGCCGGCTCGACTGGCGCGCCCGGCGGGTCGACCGCCAGGGCACGCTCAAGCTCAACGGGCCCGAGCAGATGATGGCCTTCACCACCGCCATGGCGGTGATTGGCGCCAAGGCGGGTCCCAACTATCCCGCGCCGACGCTAGCGATCAAGAACCTGCAGGCCTCGGCTGGTCTAGAGCGCGATCCCGCGCTCGACATCGAAGCCAAGTATTTCGCCAAGGCGGCCAAGACGCCGCAGGCAGAGGCCATGATCGGCGTGTTCCTGGCGGACCAGGTGGTGAAGAAGTCCGCTTCCGGCTGGAGTCGTCGGGCGACGCGCGAGATCAAGCGGGTGGCCGTGCTCGGCGCCGGCATCATGGGTGGCGGCATTGCCTACCAGGCCGCCGCGCGCGGCACGCCGGTGGTCATGAAGGACATCCGTGACGAGGCCCTGGCGCTGGGCATGGGCGAGGCCGGCAAGCTGCTCGCCCGGCAGGTGGAGAAAGGTCGGATGTCGCCCGTGGAGATGACGGCGACGCTGGCGAGTATCCGGCCCACGCTGCAGTACGGTGAGTTGGATGGTGTCGACCTGGTGATCGAAGCCGTGGTCGAGAAGGCCGAGGTGAAGCGGGCGGTGTTTGCCGAGGTGGAAAAACTGGTCGGCGCGGACACCATCATTGCCTCCAACACCTCGACCATTTCCATTGGCGGGCTGGCCGAGGGGCTGGCGCGGCCCGAGCGCTTCGTTGGCATGCATTTTTTCAACCCCGTGCACATGATGCCGCTGGTCGAGGTGATCCGCGGGCCGAAGTCGGCCGAGGCGGCGGTGGCGGCCACCGTGGCCATGGCCCAGCGCATGGGCAAGACACCGATCGTGGTCAACGACTGCCCGGGGTTCTTCGTCAACCGGGTGCTGTTCCCCTACTTCGCGGGCTTCCACGGCCTGCTGCGCGACGGCGCCGACTTCGTCATGGTCGACAAGGTCATGGAGCGCTTCGGGTGGCCCATGGGTCCGGCTTACCTGATGGATGTGGTGGGCATGGACACCGCGGTCCACGCCGCCGGCGTCATGGCGCGCGGCTTTCCCGATCGCATGCAGCCGGATTACCGCACGGCCACCGAGGTGATGGTCGAGGCTGGCCGACTGGGCCAGAAGAGCGGGTTCGGGTATTACGCCTACACGCCTGATCGCAAGGGCAAGCCGAAGAAGAGCGCGGACCCGGCGGTGCGCGAGTTGCTGGCGCCGGTGGTGGGCACCGCGGCGGACTTCACCCCCGAACAGGTGGTGGCACGGTGCATGGTGCCGCTGGTCAATGAGGTGGCGCGCTGCCTGGAGGAGGGCATCGTGGCCTCACCCTTCGAGGCCGACATCGGCCTGCTGTTCGGCATCGGTTTCCCGCCGTTCCGCGGTGGCGCCTGTCGCTACTTCGACCAGACCGGTCCGCAGGCCTTCATCGACCTTGCCGATGGCCTGAGCGGCCAGGGCAAGCTCTACGAGCCGCCGAAGCTGCTGCGCGAGATGGCTGCAGCCGGTCGCGGTTTCTACACCAGGCAAGGGTAAGCGCATGAACCAGGATCCAAGGGACGTAGTCATCGTGGATGCCGTGCGGACCGCCATGGGCCGCTCGAAGGGCGGCATGTTCCGCAACGTGCGCGCTGAGGCGCTGTCGGCCAGCCTGGTCACCGCGCTGCTCGGTCGCAACCAGGCGCTCGACCCCGCCACCATCGACGACGTGATCTGGGGCTGCGTTAACCAGACCCTGGAACAGGGCATGAACATCGGTCGCAACGTGGTGCTGCTGGCCGGCCTGCCGCATGAGGTGCCTGGCCAGACCGTCAACCGGCTCTGTGGCTCCTCGATGCAGGCGCTGCATGCCGCGGCGGCCCAGATCGCGACCGGGCAGGGAGACCTCTACCTGGTGGGTGGCGTGGAACACATGGGACATGTGGCCATGACCCATGGCATCGACCTCAATCCGGCCTCGTCGCTGCATTACGCCAAGGCCTCCAACCTGATGGGCGTGACCGCGGAGATGCTGGCGCGTCTGCATGACATCAGCCGCGAACAGCAAGATCGCTTTGCACTGCGCTCGCACCAGCGGGCCTGGGCAGCTACCCAGGATGGCCACTTCGCCCGCGAGATCGTCGGCGTGGTGGGCCACGATGCAGATGGCGCTCCCCGGCTGTGCGACGTGGACGAGGTCATCCGTCCCGACACGACGCTGGAGGCGCTGGCCGCGCTGCCTCCGGCCTTCGATCCCCGCAGCGGCACGGTCACTGCGGGCTCCTCGTCGGCCATTTCCGACGGCGCGGCGGCGATGCTGGTGACCAGCCGTGAGCGTGCCGAGTCGCTCGGCCTCAAGCCGCGCGCACGCATCCGTGGCATGGCGCTGGCCGGCTGCGATCCCGCGATCATGGGTTACGGCCCGGTGCCTGCGTCCCGCAAGGCCCTGACGCGCGCTGGTGTCTCCGTCGGTGACTTGGGCCTGGTCGAGCTCAACGAGGCCTTTGCCGCGCAGTCGCTGCCGGTGCTCAAGGACCTGGAGTTGCTGGAAGTCATGGAAGACAAGGTCAACGTCCACGGCGGCGCCATCGCCTTGGGCCATCCGCTGGGCTGCTCCGGGGCCAGGATCCTGACCACCTTGCTGCACGGCATGGAGCGGCGTGACGTCGAGTTGGGCCTGGCCACCATGTGCATCGGCCTGGGCCAGGGTATCGCTACCGTCATCGAGCGCTGCTGAGGACATCCTGTGGCTAGGACCCTGGAGTCCACCCCGCGTCGCGACGGCTTCCGCATGCCCGCGGAGTTCGCCCGGCATTCAGGGACCTGGATGCTGTGGCCGCAGCGGCCGGACAACTGGCGCGAGCGGGCCGTACCGGCCCAGGCAGCCTTCGTGGAGGTGGCGCGGGCCATCGCCGCGGTCGAGCTGGTCAGCGTGGGGGTGGGCGCCGCGCAGTATGCCGAGGCGCGTGCCCTGCTACCCGCCGAGGTCCGCGTCGTGGAACTGTCGACCGACGATGCCTGGTGTCGGGACACCGGGCCGACTTTCGTCATCGATGGTCGTGGCCGTCGGCGCGGGGTCGACTGGCAGTTCAATGCCTGGGGTGGCCTGCAGGGTGGCTTGTACGCCCCCTGGGACAAGGACGAGCAGGTGGCAGGCAAGATCCTCGAGATCGAGCAGGCGGAGCGTTATCGTGCACCGTTCATCCTCGAGGGCGGCGCCATCCACGTGGATGGGCAGGGCACTGCCCTGACCACCGAGGAATGCCTGCTCAACCCCAACCGTAATCCGCAACTGGGCAGGGCCGATATCGAGCAGCTGCTCAGTGAATACCTCGGCGTGGACAGGGTGATCTGGCTGGGCGCCGGCGTCTACAACGACGAGACCGACGGGCACGTCGACAATTTATGCTGTTTCGCTCGTCCTGGTGAGGTGGTGCTGACCTGGACCGACGATCCGCAGGATCCGCAGTACGCGATCAGCCGGGATGCGCTGGCCAGGTTGCGCGCCGCGCGTGACGCACGCGGTCGACCGCTGAAGGTGCACAAGCTGCCGCAGCCTGGTCCCCTGTATCTGGGCGAGGCTGAGGCGGCCGGCATTGAGACGAGCCACGGTACCCACCCTCGCCGAGCCGGTGACCGGTTGGCAGCCAGCTACGTCAATTTCTACCTGCCGAACCGCAGGGTGATCATGCCGCTGCTTGATCCAGGCCGTGACGCCCAGGCGAGAAGGATCCTCAAGCGCATCTTTCCGGAGCGGGAGATCGTCGCGGTGCCGGCGCGGGAAATCCTGCTCGGCGGCGGCAACATCCACTGCATCACGCAGCAGGTGCCGGCGGTCAGTCGCGTGAAAGCAGCACCACGCCGATCACCACCAGCGCGGCGCCAGCGAGCCTGAGGGCCGTCACCGGCCGCGCCTGGAAACCCAGCGCGCCGAAGTGATCCAGGGCGAGTGCCCCCACCATTTGCCCCGCGATGATCAGGGCCACGAAGGCGGCTCCGCCTATGAGCGGCCCGAACAGGGCGGACCCCGCCACGTAGGCAGCTCCGGCGACCCCGGCCAGCAGTGCCCAACCGGGAATTGCGGCCAGCTGGCCCATGCTGGGAATGGGCAGGCGGAGCACCAAAAGCGCGAGCGCCAGGACCGTGGTGCCTATGATGAAGTTGATCAGGGCTGCGCCGACTGCGCTGCCGACGTAGGTTCGCACGACGGCGTTGAAACCCACTTGCAGCGCGAGCGCGACACCGATCAGGGCCGTCAGCAGGAAGGCGGTGGACTTCATGGCGAGGACTCCCCGGCTTGCCAGCCGATTTCGAGGAAGGCGGCCCGGCCCCGGCCCGGGAAGTAACGCGCGTTGCCGAAGGCGAAATCAGCGCGGTCGGCGTAGGCGCGATCGAACAGGTTGGTCACCCTAAATGACAGCCTGAAGGGGCCGACTTGCTGCCAGTGGAGGCGCAGGTTGGCCACCTCGTGTCCCGGGTAGCGGTTGGTGTTGGCCGCGTTGGTCCAGTAGTCGCCTACGACCAGCCATTCCAACTCGCCTCGCAAGGTTTTACCGGCATAGCCGAGGCGTAGCGTGTGCAGCTGCCGGGGCGCCGTGTCGACGTCATCGCCGCGGGTGACCTGCTCACCCTGCTCGATACCACCCGTGAACTCATAGCGATGGCGGGCCAGGGTGCCGCTGGCCGCCAGGCTCCAGCGTTCGCCCGGCGACCAGCCGAGTCCGTATTCGATGCCCTCGTGAGAGGTGCGCCCGCCGGTGATGTTGAAGCCCTGTGCATCGCGCAGGATGATGTCGTCCTTGCGCATCTGGTAGGCAGTCAACTCCAGACGCAGACGCTCATCTCGGTAACGGATGCCTGCCTCGAGACCCTCGATGAACTCGGAGTTGAGGTCGGCGACCTGCTGGCCGCGCTGCAGGCGATACAGCTCCGTGGCCTCTGGTGGACGATAGCCCCGCGAGGCGCCGGCCCACAGGGCCGTAGTCTCGGACACCTGCCAGCTGAGTCCCAGCCGCGGGCCAAGGTTCGAGAAGCTGTCGCTGCGGTCCGCAGGTCGCGAATACAGGCAGCCGCTGCCCGGGCAGGGCGTACCGAACTCGTCGGTGTTGCCGTCGATCATGCGGTTGTCGTAATCGTAGGCCAGGCCTTCCCAGCGCAGGCCGGCGGTGAGGTTTACCGCGTCGCTGAGCGCCCATTCCGCTTGCGCGTAGGCGGCCAGCAGTCGCGAGTCGACCACGTAGTCGTAGTGACGGCCGGCGGGCCGGGCGGCGTTGGCCGCCGGCGGGCCGCCCGTGGTCGGGCCGTCCTGCGATTGGCGCAGCGTTCCGTTGGCCAGTTCCGTATCCACGCCCACCACCAGGCGCAGGCGGTCGAGTTCGCGACTTCGGGATGCAAACACCGCCAGGCTGTCCTGACCGTTTTCCTCCAGTGGTTTACCCAGCAGGAAGTGCTGCAGGAAGTCCATGCGGGAGCTGCGCAGCGCGATCCGGAGGTCTAGCTGGTCTCCGTCGCGAAGCTCGCGCTGATAGGTGGCCGTGGCCCGTAGGCTGCTCGCCTGCCGATAGGCCTCTGGATTGGCATTGGAGCGGGCGATGGCTGGATCCCGATAACTGTCCTGGCCCTGGATGAAACCGGCGGTTTCCTGGTCGAGGCGGGTCGCGTTGAGACGCAGCAGCCAGCTGCCGCCCGTCGTGTCGAACGCCCAGGAAGCTGCCAGCTTGCCCTCCTCGAAGCCCGAGTCGTTGCGCCAGCCGCCATCATGGGTGCCGTGCATGACCAGGCCCACTTCCCCGAGCGCCACAGGCGCGCTGGCGGCCAGTCGGGCGCGGAAGTAGTCATCCGAGCCCACCTCCAGGCCCAGCGCCAGCGGAGGCAGTTCCGCGGGCGCGGGATTGATCACGTTGACGATGCCATGCACGGCGTTGGAGCCATAGAGTGCGCTGCCCGGACCGCGGATGATCTCGACCGCCGCGGCCTGTTCGGAATTGACCTCGAACAGTTCGTTGACGTTGCAGAAGCCCACCGGCCTCATCGGCAGGCCGTCCTCCAGGAACAGGAACGCACCGCAGGAGCCGGCGCCGGTGAGCACTGGTGAGCGCAGGGCCGTGAGCGATTCCTGGCCGCTGCCTCGCTGGATCAACACCCCCGGCATGCGGTTCATCAGTTCCGAGTGATGGGTGGCGGCGAGTTCGCCGATTTCCCGGGCATCGATCCGCGCGATGCTGCCCGCCTGGGTGAGCAGCGCCTGCGGCCGGCGCAGGGCCGTGACGGTCACTGCCTCCAGGTCGACGCTTTCTGATGAAGAAGCCCAGGCGAGGGTTGAAGTGGCATCTGCCCAGCACAGGAAGAGGCCGAGAGTACAGGTCAGGACGTGGCGCATGACTTGGATTATGGGTGACCCCTCCGGCTCGTTCCAGCCTCCGGTGCGCGGGCGCCGCGTGCTAGGCTCATGGCATGTTGCTCCGCCGTCTGCTGCCAGTATTGCTTGCCGGCTTGCTGGCCCCATTTGCGTTTGCTTCGTCGGATGCAACTACCGTGCGCACCGGCCTGGTCCTGTCGGGAGGCGGGGCCCGCGGCCTGGCGCACGTTGGCGTGCTGCTCGAGCTTGAACGGGCTGGGGTCCGGATCGATGCCATCGTGGGCACCAGCATGGGGGCCGTGATCGGCGGACTCTACGCCTCCGGCATGACGGCCGAGGAGATCCAGCGCCTGGTGGAGGGACTGGACTGGCGCCAGGCCTTCCGGGACGCGCCGCCCCGGGGCGACCTTGTGCCGCGCCAGAAACAGCTTGATCGAGATTTCCTGGTCAGCTTGCCAGTCGGCTTTGGTGGCGACGGCTTCAGCGTGCCGCGCGGCCTGCTGCAGGGTCAGCGTCTCACCCAGGTGCTGAGGCGTGCCACCCTGGGGCGAGACGTGGACGGCGACTTCGATCACCTGCCCATTCCTTACCGGGCCATCGCCACCGATATCGAGACCGGGGTGCAGGTGGTGCTGGACGGTGGCGACCTGGTCACTGCCATGCGCGCCAGCCTGTCGGCGCCGGGCTTGTTTGCGCCGGTCGAGCGCGACGGGCGCTTGTTGGTCGACGGTGGCCTGGTCAACAACCTGCCGGTGGACGTAGCCCGAACGATGGGCGTGGATCGCCTGATCGTGGTCGACGTGGGCTCGCGGCCCTTGCCGCGTGAATCGCTCGATTCGGCGCTGGCGGTGACCAACCAGATGCTGGCGGTGGTCCTGCAGCAGGGCATCGACCGGCAGCGTGCGACCCTTACCGAAGCCGACCTGCTGATCGAGCCGGCTCTTGGATCCCTGACCTCGCTTGATTTCACCCGGGTCCGTCAGTTCGTGGCGCGCGGCAGGGAGGCGACCGACGCACAAGGCGAGAGGCTGGCGGGCTGGACCCGGCAGCAGGCGGCACCGTCTCCTGCTGCGGGGGAGGCGGTCATGCCGAGGCTCGCCTTTGTGCGGGGTGCGGACTACCAGCCGCTGGCCGCGGCCCGCATCAAGCGGGCCATGGGCGGCCTCGTGGGTCAGCCGCTGGATCCGGTTGCGGTCGAGGCCGGCGTCCGTCGGCTCTACGGGACCGGCCTGTATGAGGGCGTCGACTACTGGCTGGTCGAGGAAGATGAGGCCATCGGGCTGGAGGTCACCGCGCGGCCCAAGTCCTGGGGGCCCAACTACCTGCGCTTCGGGCTGGAACTGCAGGACGACTTCGAGGGCGGCAGCAGCTACAGCGCGGGTACGCGCCTGATGTTCACCCAGCTCAATCCTGCCGGCGGCGAACTGCTCATCGACCTGCAGATGGGCGAGCGCGCCGTGATCGGCACCGAATGGCACCAGCCGTTTGCCGCGGGCTCTGCCTGGTTTGTCGCCGCGCGCGCGGGTACCGATCGCAGCAGCTTCGACCAGGTGCTGGGGGGGCGCCGTGTCGCGGAGTACCGCTTGCGCGAATCGGCGGCGGGCGTTGCCCTGGGTCGGGAGCTGGGTGCACTGGGAGACCTGCGCCTGGCAGCTTTGCGCTCCACCGGCAGCGCGATCCTCCGTACCGGCGAGGTTCCGGAGGGTTCGGCGCGCAGGCAGGGCTTCGAGCGGGGCCTGCTTGGCATGGAACTCGACCTGGATACCCGCGACTCCCCTTATTTCCCGCGCTCTGGACAGTCGCTCTCGTTGGGTTGGTGGCGCGGGGTGGACGCCCTCGGCAACGGCAGCGACTTCAACCGGCAAACCCTGGATGCCATGCTGGCGGGGAGCCGGGGTCGCAATGCGCTGCTGGGCTGGGTTAGCGCAGGCATCCAGCCCGATGATGACCCCTCCGGTGTCCAGGACCTGTTCCGCCTCGGCGGGCTGTTCAACCTGTCCGGCCTGGCCCAGGATTCTTTGACCGGCAGGAACTATCTGATGCTGCGCGGGCTCTATTTCCGCCAGATCGGGCGCGGCGGTCCGGGCTTCCTCCAGTTGCCGGCCTACCTTGGCGTCTCGCTCGAGGCGGGCAACGCCTGGAATCGACGGCGTGACGTGGATGTGGGAGACCTGCTGGTCAATGCGGCCGGTTTTGTGGGGCTCGATACGCCGCTCGGTCCTTTTTATCTGGCGATTGGGATCGACGAGGCAGGCCGCAGTTCGTTGCACCTGAACCTTGGCGGCCTGCGGACGCCCTAGGCCAGCCACAGCAATTTATCCGTCGAGGAGCTTTGTGATGCGCATGACCCAGCTTCCGGATCCCGCCGCCACCCTGCCCGGGCGCAGCGAGGCGATGCCGCTCACCGATCGGCATTTTGTGAACGGGGCATCCCTCAAGCCGCCCTTTCCGGTCGGGGCCCAATTGGCGGTGTTTGGCCTTGGTTGCTTCTGGGGAGCAGAACGGCGCTTCTGGCAGCAGCCCGGCGTGCTCTCCACTGCGGTGGGATATGCCGGGGGCTATACGCCCAACCCGACCTACGAGGAGGTGTGCTCGGGTTTGACCGGGCATGCCGAAGTGGTGCTGGTGGTCTTCGATCCGACCCGGATCACCTACCCGGCGCTCCTCAAGGTCTTCTGGGAATCTCACGACCCGACGCAGGGGATGCGGCAGGGCAACGACATCGGCACCCAGTACCGCTCGGTGATCTACTGCCAGGATCAGGGCCAGTTGCAGGCTGCCGAAGCCTCTCGCAGTGCCTATCAACGCGCCTTGCGCGAGGCCGGGCGTGGAACCATCACGACCGAGGTGGGCTCGGCCCCGCCGTTTTACTACGCCGAGGACTATCATCAGCAGTACCTGGGCAAGAACCCCGGTGGCTACTGCGGACTGGGCGGTACCGGCGTGAGTTGCCCGGTGGGCCTGGGGCTGGAGTTCAGCGCCGGCTGACGTGGTCGATCATGGGCACCGCCACGCCCAGTTCGGCGGCACTCGCGCTGCACTGCTCGGCCGCCTTCAGGAAGGGGTTCGGTACCCGTGCGCCATGCAGGGCCTCGCGATTCGCCAGCATGCCCCCGAGGTACTGGTAGACCGGGGTTGGGAACAAGGCTTGGGTGACGATACCAGTGAACTCGCGAGGGTCGACGCCCGCCGCGTTCACCAGCGCCGTCGCGTCGCGCAGGCTTTCCACAACCGAGGCCATGAGAAAACTGCCGGCTGACTTGGCCACGTTGGCTGCAGGCGCAGCCTCCGACAAATACACAGCCCGGCCCATGGCTTCCAGCAGGGGGCGTACCCGTTCGAAGTGTGGTCGGGCGCCGGCAGCGGCGATCAGCAGTCGGCCCGATTGGGCCGACTCCGGTGGACCGAAGACCGGTGCAGACAGGTAACCCTGCCCCAGTGCCGCGTGCTCGCTGGCCAGCCTGCGGGCGAGACGGTCACTGATCGAAGCCATGCAGACGTGGACCAGTCCCGGTACGCCTGCCGAGACCAGCCGCCCGTTCTCCCACAGGATGGCTTCGATGGATTCGTCGTCGCTGAGCATGGAGACCAGCACTTCGCACTGGCTGGCCTCTGCGGCACTGCCCACCGCCACCACCATGTCGGCGGCCAGGGCCTCGGCGCGGGCACGAGTCCGGTTCCAGGCAATCACCTCGTGCCCAGCCCGGGCGACCCGGCGCGCCATGGGCTGACCCATGGTGCCGAGGCCAATGAATCCCACTTTCATGCCAGCAGCCTCAGCCCGGCTCTGCGCCCGGCGCGGGATCTTCCATCGGGAAGCTCTGGGCGCCTTCCGAAGGAGTGGGTTCAACAGCGGGTGGGGTTTCCGTTTCGCCCGCGGGCGGGGCCATCTGTGGCTCGCTCGAGGTACCAGAGAGGCGCGAGACGGCCTCCATCAGGGCGGGCGCCGGGCTCGGCGCGAGGGGCGCGGTTGGGGCGATGATGTCCGAGGGAATGACGCCGTCCCGGCCGTAGAAGCGTTCGTTGGCGCCGTCGCGGATGGCGATCACGCTGCCTTCCAGCGAAAGGCCGGCGAACAGGCCCTTGGCACGTGAATAGCTGTACACCTCGGCGTCCAGCGTGACGTTGGTGGCCGCCGTCGCCGACCGACCCACGGGGCCCGCGACCGCTGCGGCATCGGCGCCAAGGGTCAGTTTGCCGTCCGTGATGCCCTCGACACTGCGACGGGTGGTGAACACCAGGATGACATCGGCAGCCTGGACGCCGAACTGCCAGCCGAAGCTGGCCGCCCCGAGGCCAATGAACAGCGGGTTGCTCCAGCTTCCGTCCTGACGCCTGACCAGCAGCACCCCGCTGCCTCCCCGGCCGCCGACGATGGCTCCAGCCTTGATGACCTCCGGCAGGATGGCGATCCCCTCGGCCCGCTGCAGCAGCCAGTCAGGAGCCGCCAGGTCCGGCATGGCCTGTAATTCCTCCAGCACGATCAGGGACTTGTCGATCAACAGTGATTCCGAATCCTCTGCCCGGGCGGGGCCGGAGAGCAGGACGCAGAACGTCAGGATGCCGAGGATAAAAGAGCGCATCGGTTTCCTCCGTGGCTGTGAGTACGCACCTTGAGACCACCCGCACCGGGTGGAATTCCCACAGTTTAACCGGCGCGCGGGTACGAGGCTGTCAAATAACTGCAACCTGCCGGTCACCTGACCGCAACGCCCGCCGCGGAACATGCCGATCCCGGATAAACGGCAGCCTTACTGGAGATGGTAAACATGAACCTGAATCGACTGATGCTGGTCGGGATCGCGGTCGCCGGCCTCGCCGCCTGCGAGGGCGGCGGTGTCAACCTCAACGTATCCACCGTCGACAACTCGGTCGACAACAGCACCAACAACTCTGGCGGCGGCGGCACCAACCCCTGTGCGGCCTACACGCCCCAGAACTCCAACGAGGTCCGTCGTGGCAACTTCGACGGCACCAATTGCGTCTATGACTCGACTTTCGTGGGCGCGGCCAATCCGCTGCTGGTGGACCTGACCATCCCCTTCATCTCCGGCAAGCACATTTTCCAGGACAGCCTGTTCGTTGGACAGAACGTCACTTCTGGCGCTGCCCCAGCCAGCGGTACCGGCCCCAAGCTCACCATCGCGGCAGGGAATACGCTGGTCTTCCAGGACGCGGCGGACTATGTCTTGGTCAACCGCGGCTCACAGATCATCGCCAACGGCTCGCCCACGGCGCCGATCACCTTCACTTCCTTCACGGATGCGATCTCCGGCACGGCCGGGGCCAACGACGTGCAGCAGTGGGGTGGCATGGTCATCAACGGCAACGGCATCACCAACAACTGCAGCGATGCCGAGCGGGCCAACAACCAGTGCCACGTGGTCTCCGAGGGTCAGCCGTCCAACTACGGCGGCAGCGACAACGCCGACAACTCCGGCGTGCTGCGCTACGTGATCGTCAAGCACAGCGGCTTCGAGGTGGCGCCTGGCGACGAGTTGAACGGCATCACCTTCAATGCCGTCGGCTCCGGGACTACCGTAGAAAACCTTCAGGTCTACAGCACCTACGACGACGGTCTCGAGTTCTTTGGTGGCGCGGTCAACGTGAACAACGTGGTGGTCCTGTATGCCCGTGACGACTCCCTCGACTACTCCGACGGCTACGTCGGCACCATCGAGAATGCGCTGATCATCCACTGGCAGACCGACGGCAACGGCTGCGTCGAGGGCGACAACGTGGGCTCGGGCCGTACGGCCGCGGGCGTCTCCGACACCCTGACGCCAGTCTCCGAGCCGACCATCCGCAACATGACCTGCATCCTCTCAAACAACGATGCCGGCACCCACGGCGACTCAGAGGGCCTGAATATCCGCCAGGGCGGACGTCTGGTGCTGGAGGACAGCATCATCTACGGCGGCTACGGCAACCTGGTCAATGGACGGACCTCAAATGAGTGCTTCGACGTGTCGGGTTCGGGCTCGCTCGCGGCTGCGGTGGCCGGCACCGCCTTCGCGGTCGTCAACACCGTCAATGCCTGCGAGGAACTGCTCAAGATGACCCTGCCCAACGGTGATCCGGCCACCGAATGGTGGTTTGGGGCCAACCCTAGCGCCAGCGGGGCCAACTACAGCTTCAACAGCGGCAACTTCGCCATCGCCGACTCCGACAACGCCAACGTCTCCGTGCTGGTTGCAGGCGGCTATGCCACGGCAAGCAACATCGTGAACGAGGCAGGGACCACCCTGCGTGCCGGTACCGGCCTCGGCGCGGTGCAGGCGGGAAGCGACTGGACCTCGCCCTGGGCCTTTGGCCTGCGTGCGGCCAACGCCGACCAGCCCCTATGGTTCGCACCCTGAGTTGGCCGCCGTGATTACTCAGCCGCTCACCCAAGCAATCCGTGTCGCCTTGTTCGGTCTGGCCGCTGGAGCGCTGCATGCGGCGCCGGCGGCCGCCCAGGAAGAGGGGACGTCAGGAGAAATCGCGGCCGCCTCGAGCCAGCTCGAGGAAATCGTGGTGGTGGGGCGCCAGCGCTCGGTGGCCACCGACGTCCTGCAGGAACGTATCGAAGCCGAGGTGGTGGCCGACATCGTCAGCAGCGAGCAGATCAGCAGGGTTGGCGACAGCACCGTGTCGCTGGCCCTGCGCCGACTGCCCGGGGTGACGCTGGTAGGCGACCAGTACGTTTACATCCGGGGGCTCGGCGAGCGCTATTCCAGCACCACGCTGAACGGCGCCTATGTGCCTTCACCGGACCTGACGCGCAATGTCATACCTCTGGACCTGTTTCCAGCCGAGATCGTCGAGACCATTTCCATCCAGAAGGGGTATACGCCGGATCGTCCGGCGGCCTTCGGTGGCGGTAACGTCGATGTGCGCACCCGCGGCATCCCGGAGGGGCCAGTGTTCAACCTGCAGGTGGGATCCGGCTGGAACTCCGAGAGTTCCAATAACGGCTTCAGTTATCGGGGTGGTGATGACGATACCTGGGGTACCGACGACGGCACCCGGGCCCTGCCTGCCGAGCTGCTGGCGGCCATCGGCGACTATCAGGGCAACATCAGCCCGGCGTCCATTTACCAGGCGCTGCTCAGGGACGGTGAGTTCCACAGCTTTGCTGAGGCAGAGTTGATCAATCGGCAGCTGGCGACCAGCCTGTATCGCGACCTCGACCTGCAGGGCAAGAGCCTGTCGCCGGATACCTCGGTAGAGTTTTCCGCCGGCAACAGCTGGTATTTCGGCAGCGACGAGCAATGGCGCTTTGGGGTCTTGGCTTTAGGCGACTACAAGAACCAGTGGCGTAACCGCGAGCGCATCGTGCGCGGCGTGCTGGAGCCGGAGCTGAACACCTTCCGGACCGAGCGGACCACCAATCAGGTGGTGATGACGGGCTCGGTCGGTTTGGGGCTCGACTGGGCAGAGGAGCACCGCGTCGAGGCCACGGCCATCTATTTGCGCAACACCGAGGACGAAGCCTCGCTGAGCATTGGCAACAACTTCAACTTCCAGGCGGCGGCCGGCCAGCAGCTGCGCAATTACCGGATCCGCTTCGAGGAACGCGACCTGGAAATCCTGCAGCTGCGTGGTTCCCATCGCCTGGGCAGTGAGACCCTCGGCCTGCTGGATTCGCTGGCGCTCGGCGGGTTCGGCTTCCTCGAGGACCTGCGCTTCGATTGGTACTACTCGGACGCCACGGCGACCACCGACCTGCCCACCGAGGTCCAGTTCTCGGCCATCGATGCCGTCGATCCATCGACGGGTGCCTTGCTGGCCACCTCCATCCGCCCATCGCTCAGTGCGGCCGACTATCGCTTTACGGATCTGGACGATCAGGCGGAAAGTTACGGCTCCGCGCTGATGTTGCCGATCGAGGGTGAAAGGTACCTGCTGGAGCTCTCCGGCGGCTACGACTACTACCAGAAGGCACGCAGCTACCTGCAGACTCAGCTCGGTCTCGGCACGACCATCGCCGGCAGTGCCCTGTCGGGCACACCAGGCGGAGTCTTCACGGATGGCAACCTCCTCGACCCGGACAACGGCTTCCAGCTGACCCTCGGTGGTATCGGCACCGAGAGCTACCTGGCGGCGGAGACCATCACCGCAGGCTGGGGCAAGGTGGATGTCCTGTGGAATGACACCTGGCGGGTCACTGCCGGTGCGCGCTGGGAGGATTTCGAGCGGATTTCTGTGCCCATCGACCAGTATCAGTTCGATCCGGCCATCGGCAAGATCCTGGTCCCGCCCGGGGGCCTCGAAACCCTGGCCACGGCTGAGGATGACATTTATCCCGCTGTGGCCCTCACGTGGATCAAGCCGGATTTCTGGGCCGAGGAATTCCAGCTGAGGTTCGGCTGGAGTGAGACCGTGGCCCGTCCGGACCTGCGGGAGATCTCGGGATCCACCTACATCGACCCGCTCACCGAAGCGCGCGTGCGGGGCAATCCTGCGCTCGTCAATGCAGACATCAGTAATTTCGACCTGCGAGGGGAGTGGTACTTCGGCAACGGCAATAACCTGACCGTATCCCTGTTCTACAAAGACATTGCCAACCCGATCGAATCCGTCGAGGCCTCGGGGTCGGATGACAACGTGTCGCTGACCTTCATCAACGCTGACTCAGCGGAAGTGCAGGGCCTGGAAATCGAGGGCCTCATGGACCTCGGCTTCCTAAGCGGCAACGGCTGGAGCGAGGGGTTCTTCCTGTCCGGCAACCTGACGCTGAGTGATTCCGAGATCGTCATCGGCGGCTCTGCGCTCAACCTCACCAACAACACCCGGCGCATGACCCAGCACTCTGAATACGTTGCCAACCTGCAACTGGGTTACGACTCCCCGGGCGGTGAGCACAGCGTATCGCTGGCCTACAGCGTCTACGGTGAGCGGATTTACTTTGCCGGGCGCGACGGGGCGGACGATGCCTATGAGCAGCCCTTCGACTCCCTGGACCTGATCTGGTCCTGGTATCCCACCGAACGCCTGAGCCTTAAGCTGCGCCTGCAGAACCTGCTGGATTCAAACATCGAGATCCAGCAGCAGGGCGTGACCATCCTCGAGCAGACGGTAGGGCTGACCGCCAAGCTCGACCTGTCCTGGAAGTTCTGAATCAGCGCTGGCGCGCCGCCCGGGGTGCGCCAGCCCCTCAGGGGGCGTACCATGTCGGCTTCTTGCCGCGGGAGCCCCCATGAAAATCGGTCACCAGAAGGTCGTTTCGATCCATTACACCCTGACCCGTGAGGATGGCACCGTGCTGGACTCATCCAGCGGCGGTGATCCGCTGGCCTATCTGCATGGTCACGGGAACATCATTCCGGGGCTGGAGACAGCCCTCGAGGGCAAGGTCGAGGGCGACAAGCTGCAGGTCAGCATCGACCCTGAGCAGGGTTACGGAGTGCGCGACGAGCGCCTGGTGCAAGTCGTGCCGCGCAGCGCCTTCAAGGGCGTGGAGAACGTCGAGCCCGGGATGCGCTTCCAGGCGCAGGGCCCGGAAGGCAGTCGCTCGGTCGTGGTGACCGACGTCGCCACCGACGTGGTCACCATTGATGCCAATCACCCGCTGGCCGGCGTGACGCTGCACTTCGACGTCGAGATCTCGAACGTTCGCGAGGCTACTGAGGAAGAACTCGCCCACGGCCACGTACATGGCCCGGGCGGCCACCATCACTGAGGCGGTTAGCCCTTGCCGAGAACCTCACTGTGCTCATCGAGGGCGGGCACGTGCAGATTCGGCCTTGCGGGTTCGTCCCGGAACTTGATCGGCACCCCGATATGTTCGATGCCGTCGGTATCAAGCAGTAACATGCCGCGCTCGCGGACATGGGGGGCATCGAAGGCCTCGCGCAGGTTGCGTACCGGGGCGAAGCCGATGTCCTTGCCCCGGAACCACTCAATCCACTCCTGCTGGGTCCGCTCCGAGAATTTCGACTGCAGGAACTCGACCAGCGGCAGCTGATGCGGCCCGGGGCCGCGTTCGGCCAGCTCGGCCAGTTCAAGTCGACCGAATTCGCCCAGCAGGTTGCGGACGAACTTCAGCTCCTGTGCGCCGAGCGCCACGTGACGGCCATCCCGGGTGCGGTAGATTCGATAGAAGGCTGCACCTCCCCAGGTTCGCTCATGCGCGGGAACGGGTGCGCGCTTCTCGACGAACACCGGCCCCAGGACGTTGGGCAGCCAGGCCATGAGTGAGTCCTGCATGGAGATGTCCAGGAAGTCACCGCGACCGGTCTGCTCCCTGCGGTAAAGGGCCATCAGGATCCCGGATAAGGCCATGAGTGAGGCGGCCATGTCGGCTGCGGGAATCGAGGGATTGGCCGGCGCGCCGTCCTGGCCGAGGTTTACGCTGAGGGTGCCGGACAATGCCTCCACCGCCAGGTCGTGAGCGGGCAGGTCGCGCTCGGGGCCAGCCTGTCCGAAAGCCGAGATCGAGGCGTAGATGATGCGCGGATTACGGCGCGCGACGGTCTCATAATCAATGCCCAGTCGCTTCATCACGCCGGGGCGGAAGGCTTCCACGAACACATCCGCCTCGTCGCACAGCTCGAGCAGGCGCTCGCGGTCGGCCGCCTCCTTGAGATTGAGTACCACGCTCTGCTTGCCGCGGTTGGCATTGCGGAAGAAGGTGGTGTGCCCCCCCTGGCTGAGGCCTATGTGGCGCCCTGGATCGCCCTCTCCAGGTGGCTCCACCTTGATCACGGTGGCGCCGTGATCGGCCATCATCATGGTGAGGTGCGGTCCCGGCAGGAACACCGACAGATCGATCACCTTGACGCCTTCCAGTTTCATGTCACGCCCTCCGCCCGCAGCCGGGCAATGTCCGTTTCGCCATAGCCCAGTTCCCGGAGCAAGGAGTCGGTGTGCTCGCCCAGTGCGGGCGCCCGCCGCTTGGGCAGCCGCTCGCCGTCCAGGCGGATGGGGTTGGACAGCCCCCGGAATCCCGGCTGGTCCGGGTGCTCGATGGGGCGCACCATGCCGATGGCGTGAGCAAAGGGGTTGTCGAGGGCCTGGGGCAGTGTGAAGACCGGTGCGGCCGGCAGGAGGTGCCTGAGCTTGCCCAGCCAGGCCTCGGTGGTGTCCTGGCCAAACACCTCGTCGAGCGTGGCGGTCAACTCATCGCGGTGATTCTTGCGCTCGACGATGGTCGCGAAGCGGGGATCCTGCGCCAGGTCCTCCCGGCCGATGGCCGCGACCAGGTTGCGCCAGAACTTCTCGGTCATGCACATGATGAAGATCCAGCCATCACGCGTTGGGAACAGCTGCACCGGCGTCGCGGACGGGTGTGAACTGCGCGGCAAACGGCTGGTGCGCAGGCCCGTGTTGAGGTACCAGGCGCCAGGGTAGGTGAGCTGATGCAGTGCGACGTCGAACAGGCTGACGTCGATGTCCCGCCCCCGGCCGTCGCGGGCGACTCCCAGCAGCGCCGAAGTGATGGCCAGCGCCGTGGTGATGCCGGTCATGTAGTCGACGATGGAAAGCCCCATGCGTGCCGGCGGCGAGCCAGGTTCGCCGGTCACGTCAAGGAAACCGGCTTCGGCCTGCATCAGGTAGTCGTAGCCGGGCCAACCCTCGCGCTCGTTGCCCCGGCCGTAGGCAGACAGGTGGGCGCAGACCAGTCGCGGGTTGCAGTCGGCCAGGGCCTGATAGGTGAGTCCCAGCTTGGCGGGTTGGTCGCCGCGCAGGTTGTTCAGGACGACGTTCGAGGTCGCCGCCAGCCTGCGGAAAGCCTCGCGGCCCGCCTCCGACTTGAGGTCAAGGCAAACGCTTTTTTTATTG
>JAURLT010000043.1 GCA_030831085.1 Gammaproteobacteria bacterium | reverse complement strand
TCCTCCACGCCGAGGGCGGAGACCTCGGTGAAGGCCTGCGGCTCGATCAGGAGGATCCGTGCGGACAGGCTGCCCTCGCCGCCCCAGTCCTCGATAGTGGCCTGCTGGCCTGGGTTCAGGCTGACGGCATCAGCCGAGAGGACGTCGGCGTGGATTTCCATGGACTCGCGACAGCCGAGCTCCAGCAGGGGCGTACCGGCCTGCACCACGCCCTCGCTCTCATGCTCCACCTTTAGTACGCAGGCCTCGATAGGGGAGGTCAGGGTGATCGCCTCTTGCTCGCTGCGCGTGCCGCCGGCCACCTCGACGCGCGCGCGTGCTGCGCGACGTCCCGCCTCGGCCAGTTCCACTCGATAGCTGGCGGCCCGTGCCGCAGCCTCTGCCGCGCGCCGCTCCAGGGCCACAGCATCGGCCTCATCGCGGCTGACCGCACCGGATGCCAGGGCCTCCGACAGACGTTCATCCCTCTGTTTGGCGCGCATGCTTGCGGCGTTCGCCGCCTCGTTCTCGGCGCGGGCCGAGCGCACCTCCGCCTCGCTCCGGGCGAGTTCGGCCCGGGCTTCGGCCAGCGAGCGCGGGTCGAGCGCCGAGGCGGCCAGCGGCTCTAGCACCGCGATGGGCTGGCCCGGCTCGAGGGTGGCGCCGGGTCGCAGGTCGATGCGACGAGCCAGGCCAGCGACGGGTGCGGACACCAGGTAGCGGTCCTCGACGTGGGTGCGGCCTTCCTGATTAAGGGTGACGCTGAGCGGTCCCAAGCCGACAGTGCCGATTTCGACCTCCACCGCCGGATCGCGCAGCGCCCACAGGATGATCGCGGCCAGCGCCATGCCGACCAGTCCCAAGGTCACGATACGTTTCTTCAGCATGGTTTCAGTCCCTCGCCGAGAGGGCCTCCTTCACGTCCAGTTTCCACAAGTCGCGCAGCGACCATCCCACGGACACCGCGGTGGCGGCAAGCAGCAGGATGGCGCCGCGCGCGTAACTCTCGCGCTCGAGGATCACCGGCAGGCGGAACAGCTCCGAGCGCATCGCCGTAGCCAGCAGGTCAGCGAGCAGGTAACCCAGCAGCAGTCCGATGGGCAGCGCCAGCAGTGCCAGCAGGAGCAGCTCGGCCGCCAGCAGGTAACCCGTCTCGCCCCGCGTGAGGCCGATGACGCGCAGGGTGGCCAGTTCCCTGCGCCGCTCGTCGAACAGCGTGCGTGCGGCATTGAAGATCATGGCAAAGGCAAGGGTGCCCGCTACGGCCAGGAACACGGATGCCACGATCAGGAGCGAGCGGCCGAAGGTTTCGTTGAAGGCTTCGCTGCGACGGGCGTTCACCGTGACGGCGGCCACTCCTGGGAATTGCGAGAGATCCTCGACCAGCTGCTCTCGCTGGCCGGCTGCCACCGCCAGCCAGGCGCCGCTCAGCGCATCCTGCTCGTCCAGCTGGCGGTGCAGCAGGTCGAGCGGCAGGTAGGCGCCGACGCCGACGAAGTCCTCGAGCAAACCGACAACGGGGAGGCTGAAGCTTTGGCGACGTCCCTCCAGCAGTTCGACGCGCAGCGTGTCGCCGACGGCGAGTCCCAGCATGTCGCCAAGCTGCAGCGACAGCAGCAGGCCACTATCTGGCAGCGGAACCTCGGTGCCCGCCTGGTCGAGCAGGCGCCTCAGCGTCGGTGTGCTGTCCCAGGCTTCGAGCGCCGTGCGGTAACTGGCGTGCCCGTGGACCAGACGCACCGGGACCGTGCGATGGCCCTGGACCGCGAGCACTCCGGGCTGGCGGGCCAGCTCCTGGGCGACCCGGCCACTGCGCGGCTCCACGAAGGTGACGGTGAGGTCGGCGCGGTTCTGTCGCTCGAAGTGAAAGGAGGTCAGGAAGCCGATCGCGTCCTGCTGGAATCCGGAAAAGGTGACCAGACCGCAGGCGATGGCCAGACCGAGCACCGAGAGGGCCGAGCGCAGGGGCGCGCGGGCGAGATGGCGCAGGATCATGCGCTCCGGCACTCCCACGTGGCGGCGCAATGCCTCCGGCCAGCGCAGGCGGCGGCGATACAGGGGTGGCGTGGGGGGGCGCATCGCCTCGGCCGGCGGCAGACGCATGGCTTCGACGAGGCCGGTGAGGGTGCCCGTGGCCACTGCGGCGCCGGCGATGGCGAGGCCGAGCAGCGTGCGCAACGGGTCGAGCGTGAAGCCGAAGTCCGGGAAGCGGAAGAAGTCCAGGTACAGGCCCGCCAGCATCTGCCCCAGCCAGACGCCGCCGGCGAGGCCGGCGAGGGCCCCCGCGGCGTAAATCGCGAGGCCCAGCGACAGGTAGTGCAGGGCAATTGTCCGGTTGCCGAAGCCGAAAGCTTTCAGCATGCCGATGATCTCCCGCTCGCGTCGGACTCGCCGGGTCAGCACCAGGTGCAGGAGGAAGGCCGCCGCGCCGAGGAAGATCAGCGGTACTACCGTGGCATGCACCCGGAGCTCGTCGAACTCGTTCTCGATGAAGCGATGTGAGAGCTGCTCGTCACGGCCATAGGCCCCGGCGCCGCCGTAGGGCGCCAGCAGTCGATCGAGCTCGTCGATCACTGCCGCCTCCAGCGCCGCGGGATCGCCGGCCGGATGCAGGGACAGGCTGACCTCGTTGAAGGCCCCGGTCAGTCCCGCCAGCGCGGCCAGTTCCGCATGCTCCATCCAGCCCAGCGCGTGGCGCCGGTAATCGGGCAACAGCTCGCCGGGCCCGATCGCGTAGACGAACTCGGGCGAATCGCCGATGCCCACGATC
>JAURLT010000042.1 GCA_030831085.1 Gammaproteobacteria bacterium | reverse complement strand
GAAGGTCTTTTCGTTGGTGAGATCCCGCAGGACCGCCACGAAGGCGTCGGTCTCGGCCTTGTCGGTCACCGCCAGGGCGTCAACGATCGGCTGGATGGCCGCCTCTCCGCACTTGCGCAGGTTCTCCAACGCACGCCGAGCTGCAGGCGACGACAAGTCGCCGGCGTCCTGGACGTCAGCCACCAGACGGTCGACCCGAAACCTCGAAAATAATCCCATAGCAGGCGTGTATTCCGCGGAACCCGGCTGAGCGGGCACCGAAAACTTAACAGAAGCCTCCCAAAAGATTCGTAACTTGCTGATTATGCCACACAACCCCTCCGGCAGACGCAAGTGTTGGCGGGCTTTAAGTACAATCCCGCCCCCACAATGGAGGTTAGGGTGTCCACCGGCGACGAACCAGTTCTCATAAATGCGGTGCTCGCCGCTACGGAGCCGCTCACGGGGCTGACCCTGGGCGAGCTTGGCGCCGTGGTGCGGCCTCTGGATGTTCCGGGTGGCTACGACCTGTCCGTTCGGCTGGGGTTCCCGGTAGAGCGGCACCGACACCTGCTGGAGCCCCGTTTGCGCCAGCACCTGGCGGAGTCGGGTTGTCGGTCGCCCGGCCAGATCCAGTTTGGCTGGCAGGTGCAGGCCCAGGGCGGTCACCGCGTGGCGCCGCTGCCGGGGGTGGCCAACGTGATCGCCGTGGCCTCGGGTAAGGGTGGCGTGGGCAAATCCACGGTGGCCGTCAACCTGGCCCTGGCGCTGGTGGCCGAGGGCGCGCGGGTAGGGCTGCTCGACGCCGACATCTACGGGCCCAGTCAGCCGTTGCTGCTCGGTCTGGCGGGTCAGCGGCCGCAGGGCGGTGATCCGGGGAAGGTTCTGCCCGTGGCACGCGGTGGGCTGGCCATGATGTCCATCGGGCTACTGGTTGGCGAGGATCAGCCCATGGCCTGGCGGGGGCCCATGGCTACCCAGGCTCTGGTCCAGCTGCTAGGCGACACCCAGTGGGGCGAACTGGATTACCTGTTGGTGGACATGCCGCCGGGCACGGGCGATATCCAGCTTACCCTCTCGCAGCGGGTGCCCCTGTCAGGGGCGGTCATCGTCACCACTCCTCAGGAGATGTCACTGCTGGATGCCCGCCGTGGGCTGCAGATGTTCCGCAAGGTCGAGGTACCCGTCTTGGGCGTGATCGAGAACATGAGCTTCCACGCCTGTCCCGCCTGCGGACACCGCGAGGCGTTGTTCGGAAGCGACGGTGGTCGACGGGTGGCCGAGCGCTACTCGGCACCCCTGCTCGCTGAGTTGCCGCTGGATGCGCGGGTGCGGGCCGGGTCCGACGAGGGCCAACCCGTGGTGCTGGCCTTGCCGGACTCAGACCTGGCCCGCGGCTATCGACACGCAGCGCTCGCTGCCGTAGCACAACTGGCCGCGCGCCATGTGGCGCAGCCGGGAGCCTTCCCGAAGATCACCGTGGGAGATGACGAATGAGCATCAAGTCCGACCGTTGGATCAGGCGAATGGCCGAATCAACCGGCATGATCGAGCCGTTTGAGGCCGGGCAGGTTCGCGAGGTGGAGGGGCGGCGTATCGTCTCCTACGGTACGTCCAGCTACGGCTACGATGTACGGTGCGCCAGCGAATTCAAGGTATTCACCAACATCAACTCCACCATCGTCGATCCCAAGCAGTTTGACCTCAACAACTTCGTGGATCAGCAGGCGGACGTGTGCATCATTCCGCCCAACTCGTTCGCGCTGGCCCGCACGGTGGAATATTTCCGTATCCCCCGCAACGTGATGGTGGTGTGCCTCGGCAAGAGCACTTACGCCCGCTGCGGGATTATCGTCAACGTCACGCCGCTTGAACCGGAGTGGGAGGGTCACGTCACCCTGGAGTTCTCGAATACCACCCCGCTGCCCGCCAAGATCTACGCCAACGAGGGCGTAGCCCAGATGCTGTTCTTCGAGTCAGACGAGGTCTGCGGGACGTCCTACCGCGACCGCGGTGGCAAGTATCAGGGGCAGACGGGGGTGACCCTGCCGCGAACCTGATCAGGGGTCGGGCTGGTAGCGCTGCAGGTACATCGAGAGCAATCGCCGCCCCCGCCGCTCCTGCTCCATCTGCACGGTCAGATAGCCGAGTTGCGGGGCCAGCCAGCTGCGCGTCACCCGGTCGCTGCCCTCGCGGGTGCTCTCGTAGACCACCGTTTCGAATTCGCCCGCGGCGGTTTTCAGCCGCTCGCGCCGCACCTCGGTGTAGCGATAGGTCTTGATCTTGTTGCTGTCGATCAGTGGCAGGGTAGTCGGCATTTTGCCCGCCTGCAGGGCCAGCATCACCCGCAGCTGGACCGAGACCATGTCCTGCAGGTCCGCTACCAGTTCCAGGTCTACCGGCTCGCCTTTGGCCTCGCCCCGCACCCGCTTGCCGGCCCAGTCGAAGGCCAGGTCGATATCCTCATCGACGCGCGACATGCCGTCATCGAAGCTGAAGCGGACGGGTCGCACCTGTTCACCCCGGACTTCGATCGTGGAGACCTGGATGAGGGTGCCGCCGGCGACCAGGCGGGCCAGCCCGGTGGCATCCGCCGTCGACTCCATGCGCCACTGCCCTGGAGTCTCGGCCGGGGTCAAACGAAGGGTGCTCCGTCCGGCCTCGAAGTTTGCGTACTTGACTTCGTAGGCGGCGACGAAGGGCGCCAGCTCCGCCTGCCCGGGCAGTGCGACCAGGGCCGCGAGCGTCGCCAGTACCAGTCTTTCGATCATGACTCCTCCCGCATTACCGGACTTTCCAGGCGCTGCCCGTCGAGCCAGGCACTGCCTGCCTTCATTTCCAGCCTGCCCTCCGCAAACCAGCCGATGGCCTCGGGGAAGATCCTGTGCTCGAGCGCCTGAACGCGCGCTGAAAGGCTGGCCTCGTCCTCGCCGGGCTGCACGGCGAGGCTTGCCTGGATGACCGGCGGCCCCCCGTCGAGTTCCCCGGTGACGAAATGCACCGTACAGCCGTGGTGGTCGAGGCCGGCCTCGAGGGCACGCCGGTGGGTGTGCAGTCCGGTGAGGGCCGGCAGCAGCGACGGGTGGATGTTCAGAACGCGGCCGGACCAGCGCTCGGTGAAGCCCGCATCCAGGATGCGCATAAAACCGGCCAGCACGATGAGGTCGGGCCGATGACGATCCAGCAGTTGCTGGAGGCGCTCGGCGTAGGCGGGTCGGTCGAGTCCCTGGGGGGGCAAGATCTCGGTGCAAATTCCCTTGGACTGCGCCCACGGGATCGCCCCGGCCTCCGGGCGATCGCTGATCACTACCACCACCGTGGCCTGCAGGTCTCCCCGTTCAGCGGCCCCGACGATAGCGACAAGGTTGCTGCCCTTGCCGGAGACCAGCACCGCCAGCCGCAGCGGCTCACCCATCAGGACACCACGACCTCGCGATTGCCCTGCCGGATCTCGCCAATCACCTTGGCCGATTCCCCGAGTTCGGCGAGCCGCCGGAGCGCGGCGTCGGCGTCCGCAGCGGCCACCTGCAGGGTCAGGCCGATCCCGCAGTTGAAAGTGCTAAGCATCTCCGTTTGGGTGATGTGGCCGGCCTGCTGGATCCATTGCCATAGCGGGCCCTGACCAAGATGGGCGCCGTCGATGTGAGCCTCGAGCCCTGCCGGCAGGACCCGCGGCAGGTTGCCGACCAGACCGCCGCCGGTGACGTGGCAGACCCCGTGGACGTCCAACTGGCTCATCAGGTCGAGCACCGATTTCACGTAGATGCGGGTCGGAGTCAGCAACTGGTCGAGCACGGAGCGGCCACCGACTTCGGTACCCTCATCCGCGCCCGTGCGCTCCAGCAGCACGCGGATGAGCGAATAGCCGTTGGAGTGCGGTCCGGAGGAGGCCAGCCCAATCACCACGTCGCCTGCGCGGGTGCGGCTGCCGTCCAGCAAGCGGTCCTTTTCCACGATGCCGACGCAGAATCCGGCCAGGTCGTAGTCGCCCCCCGCGTACATGCCCGGCATTTCCGCGGTCTCGCCCCCGACCAGGGCACAGCCGGCCTGGTGGCAGCCCTCGGCGATGCCGGCGATCACCCGTTCGGCGACGGCCAGCTCCAGCTTGCCGGTGGCGTAGTAGTCGAGGAAGAACAGGGGTTCGGCCCCCTGCACCAGCACGTCGTTGACGCACATGGCGACCAGGTCGATGCCCACCCCGTCGTGGCGCCCGGTATCGATGGCCAACCGCAGCTTGGTACCCACCCCGTCGGTTCCCGAGACCAGTACCGGGTGCCGCCAGCGCCCGGGCGGCAACTCGAACAGGGCGCCGAATCCTCCGAGGCCGCCGAGCACCTCGGGACGCTGAGTGCGTCGGACCGCAGGCTTGATCCGCTCCACCAGAGCATCGCCCGCCTCGATGTCCACGCCGGCGTCTCGGTAGGTAAGGGGGGTGCGCTCGGTCATGGAGCCCTGTCCGGTCAGCGACGAAAATGTCGGGTAGTATTGTAGCCGTTCATTACAGCGACGCCCCTGCTTGCGCATGCCATCCCTGTCTAATTTTTTACCTGCGCTGCCCGCCGCCCTTCGACCGCTGGTCCTGGGCCTGGTCGTGGCCTGCCTGTCGTCCACGGCCCTGGCGGTGCCAGTCGACCTGTTCGAGGTGGAGTTGGACGCGCCATTGGCGGACGAGGAGGCCTTCGCGGCCGGTCTGCGGCGGGTGATTACCCGCATCACCGGCTCGAGATCCAACGCCGAGGATCCGGCCCTGGCGGTGTTGTTCGAACAACCCGCGCGTAGCGTGATGTCCTACCGGCGCATCGATCGCAGGCGGTTGCTGGTTCGTTACGATCAGGGCGCGGTCGAGTCCGCGATCGATCAGGCGGGACTGCCCTACTGGGGCGGGGAGCGACCTTTGACGATGGCCTGGGTGCTGGCCCCGACCCGTGCGGGGACCCTCGCCCTGGTGGGTGACGACACCGGCTTGGCCATCAAGGAGGCAGCGCAACGCGTCGCGGACGAACGCGGCTTGCCGCTGGTCTGGCCGTCTGCGCTGTGGGGGGATTCCGGGGAGACTGCGGCGGAAGCCGCGTGGGCCGGGGACCTCGATACGCTGTGGGGCTTTGCCGATGCGCGGGGAGCCGATGCCGTCCTGATCGGTCGGCCCGAGGGTGACGACTGGTCCAGCGGCAGCTACCGGTGGACTTATCGAGGCGAGTTCGGGTCGGGCGCCTTCGATGGCGACCTGGGCGCCGGCCCGGAACAGTTTGCCGACCTGCTGGCCTCGCGCCTCGCCTCCGTGGCGGCCGGCGCGCGGGAGCAGGTCGAGATCAGCGTCATCGGCGTTACCACGGCCGCCAGGCACGCCCGCCTGCTCGAGTTGCTCGGCGCCATGGCCGGCGTCGATCGGGTGGAACTGCGCCAGGCCGATCCCGACTCGGTGGTCCTGGTGGTCTCGGTGCGGGGCGGGCTCGCGCGCCTCAGGGCCCAACTGCCGGGCAGCGGACTCGGTCAGGTGCCTGAACGGGGCATCAATCACTTCGTCCTGCGGCCGTGAACTTCTCCAGCCTACCCAACCTCATCTGCGTGCTGCGGATCCTGCTGGTGGCACCGATCCTGTGGACCTTGGCGGAGGGCCGCTACGGCTGGACGCTGGTGCTGTTCATCGTGGCAGCCCTCTCTGACGGGCTGGACGGCCTGCTGGCCAAACGCTTTGGCTGGACCAGCGAACTCGGCAAGTTCCTCGATCCGCTGGCCGACAAACTGCTGCTGGTGGCGGTGTACCTGAGCCTCGCGGTGCTTGATCTGGCGCCGGGCTGGCTGGCCGCAACGGTGGTGCTGCGTGACCTGGTGATCGGTGCCGGGGCGGCCATTTTTCGTCTGCGGTTCGGCCCACTCAACGGCCGACCCACTGCGATCAGCAAGCTGAATACGGTCTGCCAGATCGCCTACGTGGTGGTGGTGGTCGCCGGCGAGGCCGTGGGCGGCGTGCCCGACTGGTTGGTTTCCGCGGCAACCGGGGTTGTCTTCATCACCACCGTGGCCAGTGGCTACGACTACGTCATAACCTATGCGCGCCGGGCGGCTGCAGTGGCCCGCGACCGGGGCGCTGCGAGTTCGGGTCCCGCCGAGTGAGGCAGCTGCCGCTGGGCATCAGCCTGCGGGTCTCGGCCCGTTTTTCCACCTTTCTGGATGGCCCTAACCAGGCGGCCGTCGGCGCCCTGCAGGCGCTCGGGCGTGCGGTGCGAGAGCCGCCGCTGTGGATCTGCGGACCCTCTGGCGCGGGCAAGACCCACCTGCTGCAGGCGACTTGTGCGGCGGTCGGCTCGGCCGGTGGCAGGGCACTCTACCTGCCGCTGGCGGAGCGCGACCGCTTCGCCAGCGGGATGCTGGAGGGCGCCGAGGACCTGGATGCGCTGCTGCTGGATGACCTCGATGCGGTGGCCGGGCAACCGGACTGGGAGCGCGCGCTGTTCGTTGCCTACAACGAGCTGCAGGAGTCGGGGGGGCGGTTGGTGGTGGCCGCGGTCGAAGCACCCACCCTGATTCCATGGCGGCTTCCCGATCTGCGCTCCCGACTCAATGCCGCGACCCTGCACGTCCTGCGTCCGTTGCCGGAGGAGTTGCACGCAGAGGCGCTGCTCGCACGGTCCCGGGAACTGGGCCTGGAACTGGCGCAGGAGCCGCTGGCCTACCTGCTGCGACACGGGCCAAGGTCGTTCGCCAGCCTGTGCGAGCTGCTCGATGCGATCGACCGCGGTGCGCTAGCCGGTCAGCGCAAGGTCACCGTGCCCCTGGTTCGCCAGATCCTGGGGCATGATCCGGACGGGGCGCTCGCCGCAGCGCCGCCACGACCCCAGCCAGGGCCAGGAAGCAACTGAACGCAGCAGCTGCGGCGACCCAGCGCTCTTCCGGGTTGGCAATCAGTTCGGTCAGGGCGATTGTCAGCGCGGGCGACAGCGTCAGCGGCGCCCAGCCAAGCGTGCGCCGCCTGAGCGCCCAGAGCCCCGGCAAGGGTAGCAGCATGGCACCGACCGTCACCGCCAGCAGGAGGCCCTCGGCGGCCGTCGGCTCATCTGTCAGGTGCCAGCCGAGGTTGGTCATGATCGCCAACAGCCAGGTCGCCCTCGACAGCAGGGCGGGGCTCATGCCTGGCGCCGCCCCGCGGCCAGCGCTACAGCCACCTCGGCCACCCGCTCTCCCTGCCGAAAGGCCAGCTGACTCTCCTCGTCGGTCAGGCGCCCATCAATCGTTTCGCGGGCCAGGTGACTGGCTCCATAGGGGGTACCTCCGCTTTGGGTGCGGGTCAACAACCCTTCGGTGAAGGGCAGCCCGACGATCAGCATCCCGTGATGGAGAAGGGGCAGCATCATCGACAACAACGTGCTTTCCTGCCCACCGTGCGGTGACGCGCCCGAGGTGAACACACCGGCAGGCTTGCCGGACAGGGCGCCGGAGAGCCATAGCCCGGAGGTGGAGTCGAGCACGGCCTTGAGTGGTGCGGCCATGTTGCCGAAGCGCACCGGACTGCCCAGCAGCAGGCCGTCGCAGGTTTCCAGTTCTTCCAGTTCGAGGTAGGGGCAACCGCTGGCAGGCACGGGCGGGGCGGCGACCTCGGTGACCGCCGCCACTGGCGGCACCGTGCGCAGGATGGCCTCGGCACCGGGCACGGCGTCCACGCCGCGGGCGACTTGTCTGGCCAGTTGCGAGGTCGAGCCGTTGCGCGAATAAAACAACACGAGAATTCTGATCATGGCGCTGATTCCACGTAATCGGAGCGGGTTTGTCGAGGGGTTCGCAGCAGGAGTGTGCGTCGGCGCGACGAATTCGGCGGTTTTTCATGGGGTTGCCGGTCTTGACGGGCTCTCGCGACGCTTGCTAGGTTGATGGCGTGCAGCGCGGTCCACTCGACATGTCACGCATGCTGAAATCCGGCCTGCTCGCCGGTCTGCTGGGCTGCCTACTGGTGGCTTGCGCACCCGTTCCAGTCCAGGAAATGAGCGATGCGCGGCAGGCCATCCAGGCGGCCGAGGCCGCGGGGGCCAGGGAGCGCGCTCCCGAGGAGCTCGGCCGGGCCCAGTCCGCCATGGCCGAGGCGCTGCAGATGCTGCAGCGGTCCATGTACCGCGAGGCCCAGACCGCGGCCGTCGAGGCCCGCCAACAGGCCATCATGGCGCTCGAAACCGCCCGCCTGCGCTGACCCTCAGCGACCCCAGTACCGTTCCAGCCGGTTGAGCACCCGATCCGGATACTGGCGCCGGCCCAGGCTGCCGTTGTACCGGGCGAGGCCGCGCCGGTAGTCGCCGGATTCCTTGTCGAGGTAATAGGCCAGGATGCTGGTGCCCATCCTGATGTTGAGTTCCACGTCGATCAGGTCAGGCCTCTGGAGTCCCAACTGGCTGGGCCAGAACGGCATGACCTGCATCAGTCCGACCGCTCCGGCGTGCGAGACGGCAAACGGATTGAAGGCGCTCTCGACGTCGATCACGGCGAGCACCAGGTGCGGGCGGTCGCGCAGGCTGGAGTGCTTGCTGGCTTCGCAATGCACGGCCGTGACGATCTGCCTGGCCGCCTCGGCGAGGTCATCACCGAGCCGCAGGTCGTGGGGTCGCTGCCTTAGTCGACGTTCCACTCGCGGCTGCATCAGGGCCATCCAGACCGCTTCGTCGAACTGGTCGTCGAAGCAAGGTTTCGCCTGGATGGCGGCCGCGATCACCGCGCGCAGTGCCGGATCCCGCTGTGCAGAGGCCTGGGCAGCCCCCGCCGCCGCCAGGCTGGCGACCAGCAGGCACCAGCGCAGGATGCTCCTCACGCCGAGAGGCGCGCCAGCAGGGCCTGGCAGGCGCCCTCCAGGGGCAAGTCCTCGTTGGACTCCGCGCGTCGGTGACGATACTCGAGGCAACCGGCATCCAGTCCGCGCTCTGCCACCACCACCCGGTGCGGGATCCCGATCAACTCTGCGTCAGCAAACTTGACGCCGGGCCGCGCGTCGCGGTCGTCGAGCAGCGCCTCCACGCCGGCTGCCAGCAGATCCTCGTAGAGCCGGGTGGCCGCTGCCTGGACCCGCGGTGACTTGTTCCAGTTGAGCGGGATCACCACGACCTTGAAGGGTGCGATCGGCTCTGGCCAGATGATGCCGCGCTCGTCGTGGTTCTGTTCGATGGCCGCTGCCACCACCCGGGTCACGCCGATTCCGTAGCAGCCCATGTACAGGGCGACCGGCTTGCCGTCCTCGTCCAGCACCTCGGCGCCCAGGGCCTCGCTGTACTTGCGGCCGAGCTGGAAGATGTGACCCACCTCGATGCCACGGGCGATCCGCAACTGGCCCTTGCCACTGGGACTGGGATCGCCGGCCACCACGTTGCGCAGGTCTGCCGCCGGGGGCACGGGCAGGTCGCGGTCCCAGTTGACGCCGACCAGGTGGTAGCCATCGGCATTGGCCCCGCAGGCGAAGTCCGCCACCGCCAGCGCCGCGTGGTCGACGTACACGGGGCAGCTCAGTCCGACCGGACCGATGGAGCCCGGGTTCGCGCCGGTGGCCGCGACGACTTCCGCGGCACCGGCCATTCTTAGCGGGCTGGCTACGCCCGGCAGTTTCTGGGCCTTCACCG
>JAURLT010000041.1 GCA_030831085.1 Gammaproteobacteria bacterium | reverse complement strand
GCCTCCACTGCGGCCGGCAGGACCCGCTCACGAACGTAGTCGAGGTAGTCGTCGGTCCGGCCGAAAAATTCGGCAGGCACTGCATGGGCAGCCAGCAGCGTGGTGTGTACGCCAATGCCCAGCAGCTCGGGCAGGCGGCGTGCGACCCGGAGTATCTGCATCTCGCTGTCGAGATCGAGCCCGTAGCCGGACTTGATTTCGATGGTGGTGACCCCCTCGGCCATCAGCGTCCGCGCTCGGAGTGTGGCCAGTTCGAGCAGCCTGGATTCACCGGCGGCGCGCGTCGCTGCAACCGTGGAGAGGATCCCGCCGCCGCCCGCAGCGATCGAGGTGTAGCTTTCACCGGCCAGCCGTCGCTGGAGTTCGCTGCTGCGATCGCCGGCAAAGACCAGGTGGGTGTGGCAGTCGATGAGGCCGGGCGTCACCAGGGCGCCCTCTGCATCCACCCGCTCGAGTCCGACAAACCGTGGCGGCACGGCGTCAGAGCGACCCACCCAGGCGATCCTGCCCGCCTGGATGGCCAGTGCCGAGTCAGGGATTGCCCGCGCTGCGGCTGGCAGGTCCTCGCAGGTGACCAGCCTCGCCCCGGTCAGCAGCAGGTTGCGGTGTCCGGATGGCTTCGCTTCCATGGCGCAGACAGTTTATCCTCGCCAGATGGACTCATCACCCGAACCTGCTGTCTCGGGGATGCGCAAGGTCAGCGCACCGCGCGGCCGGCAGCTGCACTGCCGCAACTGGCAAATCGAGGCGGCCTTCCGCATGATCCAGAACAACCTCGACCCCGAGGTGGCCGAGCATCCGGATCAACTTGTCGTCTATGGTGGTATCGGCAAGGCCGCGCGCAACTGGCCTGCCTTTGATCGCATCCTGGCCACCCTCAGGCGCTTGCGTGAGGATGAATCGCTGCTGATCCAGTCGGGCAAGCCTGTAGGGGTGTTCACCACCCATCCCGATGCGCCCCGCGTGCTGATTGCAAACTCCAACCTCGTGCCGCACTGGGCCACCTGGGCGCATTTTCACGAACTCGACCGTCGCGGACTCATGATGTACGGCCAGATGACCGCCGGGTCCTGGATCTACATCGGGTCGCAGGGCATCGTGCAGGGCACCTATGAGACTTTCGGTGCCTGTGCGCGCAAGCACTTTGGCGGACAGGCCTCCGGTCGCTGGATCCTGACCGCGGGACTCGGTGGCATGGGCGGGGCTCAGCCGCTGGCGGCGACGATGGCAGGATTTTCCATGCTCGCGGTGGAGTGCGACCCGTCGCGGATTCGCTTCCGTCTGGATACTGGATACCTCGATCGTGAGGCGGCCACCCTCGAAGAGGCCCTGACCCTGATCGAGGAGGCGAGGCTACAGGCGCGCCCGGTGTCCGTGGGCCTGCTGGGTAACGCGGCGGAGGTCTATCCGGAACTGGTTCGACGTGGCTGCCGGCCGGATGCGGTGACGGACCAGACGTCGGCCCACGATCCCCGCAACGGTTACCTGCCCGCGGGATGGAGCCTCGAACAAGCTGCTGCAGAGCGGCTCGCGCACCCGGAACGGGTCGAGGCGGCCGCCCGACGCTCCATGCGCGTCCACGTGCAGGCGATGCTCGACCTGCAGGCGGCCGGCAGCGTGGTGTTCGACTATGGCAACAATATCCGGCAGGTCGCTTTCGATGAGGGGCTGGAGCGTGCCTTCGAGTTCCCGGGCTTCGTGCCGGCCTACATCCGCCCATTGTTCTGCGAGGGTATCGGGCCCTTCCGCTGGGTGGCGCTCTCCGGCAATCCCGAAGATATCCACCGTACCGACGTGAAGGTGAAGGAACTCATCCCCGACGATCCCCACCTGCATCGCTGGCTAGACATGGCTCGCGAGCGCATCCATTTCCAGGGGTTGCCTGCGCGGATCTGCTGGGTAGGGCTGCGCGATCGGGCCCGGCTCGGGCTGGCCTTCAACGAGATGGTGGCGAGTGGTGAACTCGAGGCACCCGTCGTGATTGGTCGCGACCACCTGGATTCCGGCTCGGTGGCCAGCCCAAACCGCGAGACCGAGTCCATGCTCGACGGCTCGGATGCCGTGTCCGACTGGCCGCTGCTGAATGCCCTGCTCAACACCGCAGGAGGGGCCACCTGGGTGTCCATCCATCACGGGGGCGGGGTCGGCATGGGCTACTCCCAGCATGCAGGGGTGGTAATCGTCTGTGATGGAACCGAGGCGGCGGCCTCGCGAATCGCCCGGGTGCTGCGTAACGATCCGGCGACCGGGGTGATGCGTCATGCGGATGCCGGTTACGAAACTGCCATGGCCTGCGCGAGGGAGCAGGGTCTCGACCTGCCATCACTCGATTGAAGCCCAAACCAATGGTCCTCTCACCCGGCCACATCGACCTCGCCCAGTTGCGGGCCGTATCGCATGGTTCTGCGCCGTTGACACTCGAGGCAGGCTGGGAGCGGCCGGTTGAGGCTTCCCTCAGGGCCGTGCGCGAGAGGCTGGATCGCGGCGAGTCGCTTTACGGCATCAACACCGGGTTTGGCAGGCTGGCCCATACCCGCATCGGGTCCGACGAGTTGGCCACCCTGCAGCTTTACATCGTGCGTTCGCATGCGGCGGGAGTGGGCGAACCGCTCGCTGATTCGACCGTGCGTCTCACCATGGCGCTCAAGGCGGCGAGCCTTGCGCGCGGTTACTCCGGGGTTCGACCCGTGGTAGTGGAGCGCCTGCTGCAATTGTTCAATGCCGGCATTTTGCCGCGCGTGCCCTCGCAGGGCTCGGTGGGCGCTTCGGGCGACCTTGCGCCGCTGGCCCACCTCTCCCTTGCGCTGATCGGAGAGGGCGAGGTGCATTACCTCGGCGAGCGCATGCCTGCTGCCGTCGCCTTGGCACGGGCGGGCGTCGCGCCCATCGTGCTCGGTCCCAAGGAGGGGCTTGCCCTGCTCAATGGCACCCAGGTTTCCACGGCCCTGGCCCTGCAGGGGTTGTTCGCGGCCGAGGACCTGCTGCTGGCGTCCCTGCTGACTGGGGCGCTCTGCGTGGATGCGGCGCTTGGCAGTCGTGCACCGTTCGATGCCCGCATCCAGGCGGTGCGTGGCCACGCGGCCCAGGCCGACGTCGCGGCGGCCTTCAGGAACGTGCTCGAGCACAGCCAGATCGGGCGATCCCACGCAGACTGTGACCGGATCCAGGATCCCTACTCGCTGCGCTGCCAGCCGCAGGTGGCAGGGGCCTGCCTGCAGCAGTTGCGGCATGCAGCGGAGGTCCTGCGGGTGGAAGCCAACGGCGTCTCGGACAATCCACTGGTGCTGGGGCCGGAGGGCGAGGTCCTTTCAGGCGGCAATTTTCACGCCGAGCCGGTTGCCTTCGCGGCCGATAACCTCGCGCTCGCCATCGCGGAGATCGGTGCGTTGTCGGAGCGGCGCATTGCGATGCTGATCGACGCCTCGCTCAGCCAGTTACCCCCCTTCCTGGTAGAAGAGGGTGGCTTGAACTCCGGGTTCATGCTGGCCCAGGTCACCGCTGCAGCCGTGGCCAGCGAGAACAAGTCATTGGCCCATCCGGCCTCGGTGGACAGCCTGCCGACCTCGGCCAATCAGGAGGACCACGTCAGCATGGCCACTTTTGCTGCGCGGCGCCTATTGACCATGGCCGAGAACACGCGGACCGTGCTGGCCATCGAGTTGCTTGCGGCGGGGCAGGGCATTGATTTCCGTCGCCCCCTGCGTTCATCACCGCGGCTCGAGGCCCTGCACGCACGTCTCAGGGACAAGGTGCCTTTCTACGATCATGACCGGCACTTTGCCCCGGACATCGAGGCCGCCCGGGCGCTGCTGCATGAGGAAGTGGTCCTGGCGCTGGTGCCAGCCGGTCTGGTGTCCAGCAGGCCCGCCGCGTTCAGCGCAGCAGGGCCCTGATCTCGCTCCGGAAATCCTCGATCGATTTCTTGCCCTGGACGCGCTTGACCACCTTGCCGTCCTTGCCGATGAGATAGGTGGTCGGCAGCAACTCGTTCCACGCGGGATCCACCACGCTGACCAGCGTGTCCATGTCGGGTTCGTTCCTGATGTAGCTGTCGAATTCGGGGAAGAATCGTTTGCGGAAGCCGTCCACCATGGCGAGATCGGCGGGGTCGTCCATGGCAACCGCCACCAATTCGACTCCACGGTCGGCGAACTCACGTTGCAGCTGCATGAGGTCGGGAATTTCCTTCAGGCACGGCGCGCACCAGGTGCCCCACAGGTTGAGGACCACCGGCTTACCGCGCAGCTTCCCGAGCGAAGCGGAGAACTCTTCGGCCGTGGCCAGCCGGATCTGGCCGGCCGCATCGGCAACGCCGGACAGGGAGCCGGCCCCGAGGAGTGCGAGACCCAGGGCGGCGATGCGTAGTACCGTCACTGGCCACCCACCACGGCGGCCAGGATCTGCTCACCCTGCTGCCAGACCACCACCGCCCCGCCACCAGGCAGCGCTGCGGCCTCCGGATAACTGCCCGTGCCCTCGGGCGCATCAAGCTCCAGGACCGGACCCCAGTTGGCGCCATTGTCGGTGGAACTGCGGGTGAAAATCCGGCGCGGTCCATCCAGCTTGGCGTGCCAGAACGCATGAAGCGTCTGCCCGGAAGCAGCCAGGGAAGGGCTGTCGCTGACAGCCGCCTCGGGATGCATGCGAATCGCCGCCTCGAAATTCTGCCCACCATCAGTGGAACGCGAGTACAAGAGGCCCGGCGGATCCTCGGCTCCGTTGTGGACCAGCGTGTGGAGGAAGTTGCCGCTGGCCGCCAGTGCCGTTGGCTTGAGCGGGCAGCCGTTCATCTTCCACGGCGTGCCCTGGGCTGCGACCCTGGCGCTGAATGAATCGCCGGCGTCCATCGAGATCGATACCGTCGGTGAGCGGAGGTTGTCCTCACCCACCATCCTGCTGCCGAGTACGACCCTGTCGCTGCCATCCGCCAGGGCAGTCAGCTGACAGCAGGGGCAGGCATCCGCCTGGTAGAGGAGTCGCTCTGACCCGAAGGTGGCGCCGTTGTCGTGCGAGGCACGCAGGTAGGTCGAGGACAGCATGCGCTCCGGGGTCATGTCGCGGGTGTCCAGCCAGAAGGCGTAGACGTCACCTGCCGTTGAAACGGTCATGGTCCCGAACACCTGCGCCTGGGCAAGGCCGCCGTGTACCAGGTCAGACAGGTCTCCCGGGACGTCGGCGTTTAATTGCAGGGGTTCCGAGAAGGTCTTGCCGCCGTCCAGCGAACGCACGTACAAGGAGGAGGCGACGGCCTTGCCCGTCACGGACGAGATCGAGTTCGCCGGGTAGGCGACATGGATCACCCCACCCTGACCGACGCCGACTTGCGGCTTGGCGACCGAAAAGCCCCATACTTCGCCTTCCTCGCGATTGACGCGAACCGGTTGGCTGAAGCTCCGACCTCCATCATCCGAGCGTGCGTACATCAGGTCGGTCCAGGATTGATGGCTATGGCCACCGCTCCGGTCGCTGCCCTTGCGGTCAGCGGTGCCGACCACGCCCTTGTCGAGCCAGATGACGTGGATGGAGCCGTCGCCGCCGACGGTGACTTCGGGCGCCTGGGCCCGGCGCGTGCCGTCGGTGACTGCGACGGGTGCGGCAAATGAGAGCCCGGTACTGAGCGAGAGCAGCAGCATACTGGTCGAGCAAATGAGTGAGTGACCCATGTTGGTTGTCCTGTTCTTATGATGTCTTCATCATACCCCTGATGATCTGCCTGTCCAACATGGAAGGAAGGCAGCGATAATTGCCCCATTAGTGAGGACTAGAAGATGCCCTGGTCGGTGATGACAAGGCTTGGTCACGCTGGTTGGCTGCCTTTTGTGGGCTGTGCCCTGCTGAGCCTGTTGCTTGAAGATCCTGCTGAGCGTCACCTGGCCCAGCGGCTGTTGCTCGGCTACGGGGCCATCATCCTGTCCTTCCTGGGCGGCGTGCACTGGGGCCTTGCGATGCGCGCCCCGCAAGGGCGTGTCGTGGGCATGCTGACTATCGCGGTGCTGCCTTCCCTGCTGGGATGGGCCACCTTGTTGCTGCCTGGTGAGCAGGCCCTTGCCATACAAACCGCAGTATTCGGCGGCTTCTGGCTTTATGAACATCGGGTACTCGGGCCGGATGTTCTGCCGAGGCAGTACCTCGACCTGCGTCGCTGGTTGACGCTGGTGGTGGTGGCTACGCTGGGGATCGCGTTGCTTGGCCCCTCGTTGGGGGTGTCGGCATGATGCAGCAGCTGTTGGCCACCCTCCCGCAACGAGGCCGGCTGGAGTGGATTGGCCTGCGCACGGCGCGTGATGCCCCGACCCGGATCGTCACAGCGGTCGAGGCAGCGCCTGGCAAGGGCCTTGCCGGCGATCGCTTCCGTGGTAGTGAAGCCAGCAAACGTCAGGTCACGCTGATCCAGGCAGAGCACGTCGAGGTCATGCAGAAGTTGCTGGGCCAGGCCATTGATCCCGCCCTGCTCCGTCGCAACCTGCTGGTCTCGGGCATCAACCTCTACGCCCTGCGGCACGCGCGGTTTCGCGTGGGTGTGTTGCTGCTGGAAGGCACGGGTATCTGCGCGCCCTGCTCACGCATGGAGCAAGCGCTCGGTCCTGGGGCATTCAACGCGATGCGCGGCCATGGCGGCATCACTGCGCGGGTGATCGAAGGCGGAGAGTTAAAGGTAGGTGACGAGGTGTGGATGGAGGTTCCCGCACCGCTGGGCCCCGAGGAAGCCTGATCAGGTCACGCTGGCCCGGCGGTTGAATTCCGGACGCCGCCACGCCTCTTCCCGCATCACCCTGACCAGTCGCGTGACCGCCTCGTAAATGTCTCCGAAACGCAGGTACAGGGGCGCGATGCCGAAGCGCAGGATATCGGGCCCGCGAAAATCACCGATCACGCCCCGCGCCTTGAGTGCCTGCATGATGGCGAAACCGTGCGCGTGACGTATCGAAACATGGCCACCGCGCAGTTCGTCTTCGTGGGGGCTGGCCAGCGTGAAGCCCATGCCCTCGCAGTGGCTCCCGATCAGTTCGATGAGCAACCGGCTTAGCGCCGACTGCTTTCCTCGCAGTGCCGCCTGATCGGCCTCCAGCAGGAGATCCACGCCTTCCTCGAGGGCCAACAGGGAGAGGATGGGTGGCGTTCCGCAGCGGAAGCGCCCGATGCCGGGGTCCGGCTGGTAGGTCTCGTCAAAGGCAAAGGGCTCGCGGTGTCCCAGCCAGCCGGACAGCACGGACGGGGCTGCCGCCTGGTGACGGCGCGCCACGTAGATGAAGGCCGGTGCGCCTGGTCCGCCGTTCAGGAACTTGTACCCGCAGCCGACCGCGAAGTCGACGCCTGCTGACTCGAGGTCCACGGGGACCGCGCCGACGCTGTGGCTGAGGTCCCAGGCCACCAGGGCGCCGGCGTCGTGGGCGGCGCGGGTGATGGCGGCCAGGTCATGAATGGCCGCGCTTCGGTAGTTCACATGAGTGAGCGTCAGCACCGCGACTGACGCATCGAGGCTGGCCAGCAGTCGATCCGGTTGAACCACCTCACAGCGGGCGCCGGTCAATCCTGCCAGGCCCTGCATCATGTAGAGGTCGGTGGGAAAGTTGCCTGATTCCGAGAGCATCACGGTTCGTCCGGGCTGCATCGCCAGCGCCGCGGCCAGGCACTTGAACAGATTGATTGAGGTCGAGTCGGCAACCAGCACCTCGCCCTTGCCAGCGCCGATCAGGCGCGCAATCTTGTCACCGATACGGGCAGGCGCATCGATCCAGCCAGCGGTTTCCCACGAGTTGATCAGCCCATCGCCCCATTCCCGTGCGGTAACCTGGGCGATCCTTGCCTGGGCCCGAATCGGCAGCGGACCGAGGGAGTTGCCGTCGAGGTAGACCAGTCCCGCCGGCAGGTGAAAGTGCGCGCGAAACCCCGCCAGGGCGTCCGCCGCGTCCATCGCCTCAATTTGTGCCAAAGTCGTCAAGTTGCGCCGCTCCGTTGCAAGCCGCCTCGGAAAGCGGGAGTCTATCGGTTGGACCATTGTCCGCTCAAATCCGCCAGACGGAGGCCGCCTGCTGAAAATCACCGCCATCCTGCTGTCCTGCGATGCGGCAGGTTTCGTGATGGGTGCGCTGCAGAGCCTGCTACGGCAGGACTACCCGGGCGAGGTCGAGGTAATTGTCTCCGACGACGCGTCCACCGACGGCAGCGACCGCCTG
>JAURLT010000040.1 GCA_030831085.1 Gammaproteobacteria bacterium | reverse complement strand
GTTTCACACCCTGGCCTGAACGCTGGCCGGTTCAGCCGGCCTTGCTGAGCAGGAAACGGAACACGGCACCCTCTGCCGTGTGCTCCAGCAACACATCGCCGGTAGCCCGACAGAAGGCCTGGAAATCCCGCACGCTGCCCGAGTCGGTGGCCAGCACCTCGAGGCGCTGGCCGGGCTGCATCGCATTCAGCATCTTGCGGGCCCGGAGGATGGGTAGCGGGCACTTGAGTCCGCGGGCATCGAGGGTCTGGTCAGGCGGGTTCACGGCCTTCAGATGAACAGGTTGATGCGGCTCTCGCCAGCCGCCTCGATGTAGGTGGCCGCGCCGCCGACCTCCACGCCCTCGATCATGTCCCCGACGCCGTAGCCGAACAGGTCCATGGTCATCTGGCAGCCGATCAGGCGCACGCCCGACTCGACCGCCGCCTCCCGCAATTCCTCGATCGAGGCAACGCCCTGTTTGCGCATCATGGCCTGCATCATCGCCGTGGCGCCCGCATCAGCGAAGGGCAGCATGGCGAGCAGGTTGGGCATGCCGAGGTGGGTGCCGGCCACCGGCAGCTTCATCGCCGGATTGCCGAGCGGCGAGACCTGCAGGTCCAGCTTGCGCAGCAGCAGGGGCAGTCCGTAGAAGGTAAAGAACATCGACACGGAGTAGCCCATGGCAGCGGCGGTCGTGGCCAGCACGAAAGGGGGATAGGCCCAGTCGAGGGTGCCCTTGGTCACGATCATCGACATTCCGCGCGGTGCCTCGCTCATCGCCGCTTGCTCCGCTGCGGCGCTTCTGCCTCGTCTTCCTGGTCGACCTCCGGGTCGAAATCGATGGTCCAGCGCTCACGGAAGGACTGCAGGGCCTCCCCCTGAATGCGGGCGTGGCGGTTGCTCAGCAGCAGGCTGGAAGGGGGGCAGACCCGCGCCCGGATCAGGCCCAGGTCCTCGGCCGCGTCGAACACACTGGGGTACCAGCGCTCCCAGCCGGGCATCAATTCGTCGAGCTGCTGCTTGAGCCTCATGGCCCGAACCTATACCGGTTGGCTTGCCCACGCAATCGACCGGGTAGCGGGCCGGCAGTTCCCGCCCCGGACGGTTATCATGTGAGGCTTAGCCGTTGAGCCGACAAGGAACCGACGCGAATGCGCACCGCCAAGCCCCTGCACGCCGCCCTGCCACTGCTCGCCAGCCTACTGCTCGCAGCCTGCTCTGGAGGTTCTGCCGGCATCCATCAGGCTCCCTCGCGGCCCACGGCCGAGCCCGGACCCGGTGAAGTCACCCTGACCTGGAACGCGGTGCCAGAGGCGAAGTCCTACACGATCCGCTGGGAAAACTCCGGCGCGGGGGAGACGGGGTTCCCCAACCGCATCGATGGGCTCACTGACACCACGTTCCTGCACACCGGCCTGACCAATGGCCAGCTGCATCGCTACCAGATCTATGCCAAGGGCAAGGGGGGCGAGGGTCCGGGCAGCGTGGTCGTCTCGGCCGAGCCAGGCCTCATACCGCCTGCCCTCGAATGGGCCACGGTGGTCATCGACGGGCCGGATCACCGGGTGTATTTCGACGAGGTGGCCGATGCCACCGGCTACCGGGTGTACTACGCCACTTCCGCCGACGCCCTGATCGGGCGGCGGCCGGGGGCGGCTTTTCTGGAGGCAACGGGCTCGCCGTTCACGCGAACCAACATCGCCGGCGCCAGCTACTACAAGGTGATCGCCATGAACGGCCCGCGCTTCGGCCTGGGCGGTCCGGTGGCGATCAGCCCGAGCCTGCTGGTGGGCAGCTTCGACTTGCCAGCGCTCTCCCCCGCACTGGCCGATGCCAACGCGGACGACTGCCTCGACCTGCCCGCTGCGGAGGGCGCCTGCAATGGCAGCTTCGAGGCTCTCGATTCAGCCACCGCCGGGCTCTCCGAACTGTTCGCCGCAGGCCGCATCAACGGCGACTCCCGCTTTGCCGACCTCGATGCGGACGGGCTCCCGGATCTGTTCACCGCCACCCAGTCGGCGGCCACTGATGCCAGCTCACGCGCCATCCTGCATCTCAACCAGGGCGATAACGTTTTCCAGGCCGATGCCGGAGTCGGTTCGCTCGACATCGGCGGCCAGGCCGGCACGATCCTCGCAGCTGATTTCGACGATGACGGTGATGTCGACCTGTTCGTCCCCCACGACTCCAGCGCCGGTGACGGCGGGCGCAACTGGCTGTTGCTCAACACCGGCAGCGGGCTGGTGGACGGCGCGGCCGCGGCCGGCCTGCTGACTAACCCGGCGGGTGCTGGTTACGTCCCTGCCGGCGGCCAGGCAATCGATTTCGACGCCGATGGCGACGTCGACCTGCTGTTCGGTTCGCGACTCATGCTCAACAACGGCGATGGCAGCTTCACCGACGGCAGCGCTGCTGCCGCGCTCACGGTGGTGGCTGACCAGGGCCTCGCGCTGGCCGATCTCGACCTTGATGGGGACCTCGATCTCATCCGCCGCGATGCCTCAGTCACACGCGTGCAGTTGAACACCAACGGTGTGTTCGGCGCAGAGACCGAGATCGATGGCGACCCCGGCACGACGGGCTCAGGCCTCGCCGTTTGCGACCTCAACAGTGATGCCTTTCCCGACATCGCCCTGGCGAGCAACGACGTCGTCACCGGCACCGGCACGCCGCGTATTTATATCAACGCCAACGGCCAGTTCGTCGCCACCGACGTACCCCGTGAACTGGAGGAGGGCACCGACGACCTGGTGGCAGCCAACGGCCTCATGGCCTGCGCCGACCTCGACGGCAGCCGGGTGCCCGAGTTGGTCACGCAGTGGGACCAGTACCGGGTACTCCGGGCCGGCCTGCCGCTGTTCAACTCCATCCGCCTGCGCGTGCTCGGCGCCGGGGGCGAGCGCAACCAGCAGGGCAGGATGGTCAGGATCACCCCGGCAGGCGCACCGGGCAGGGTCATTACCCGCGTGATCGAGTCGGGCTCGGGACTGCGCGCCCAGGGCGATTACGACCTCCTCATCGGGGCGCCCTGGGGTGGCGACTACGAGGTGGCGGTGCGCTTTGCGGACGGCTGGTTCACCACCACGGCCCAGCAGGGCCAGTCGCTCACGCTGTATGCCGACGGGCGAGTCGTCGAGGGCCTGGAATAGCCCCACCGCTCGAGCGAGCCGTCACGGCGCCACCTCGAACCAGCGTTGCAGCGCCCAGTCGGTGGGCAGGCAGAACAGGGTCACCATGGCCACGAACAACAGCGGCAGGTGGATCGCGGCCGGCCACCGGCGGCTGGTGAAGGGCAGGTGCCAGGTCCAATTGATGTTGGCCTCCTCGCTGGAAAACCACCGACTGGCGGGCAGCGCCAGCGCCAGCAGCAGCACGGCGCCGGGCAGCCCCCAACTGACGTCGTAGCCGTAGTGATAGACCATCCACAAGAGTACCGCCGGCAGGGGCACGTGGAACAAGGACAGGAGCCTGAGCACTCGCGGGCGCTGCGCGTCAAACATGTATTCGGTCAAGCCCAGGATGCGCCTCCTCAGGATCAGGCGCAGCAGGAAGTCGAGGTTCCACATCAGCTCCGGCACCAGCACTGCAGTGGTCAGGATGCTGGCCGTGGGAGCATGATCGAGCCATAGCGCGGGCACCGCGCCGATCAGCGCGATGTCGGAGAACCACAGCAGGTTGCGCCAGCCGTAGTTGCGCAGCCAGACCGCCAGCACCACCAGTACCAGCGCCGTGTAGGCCAACTTGAAGCCCATTCCGATCACGGCCTTACCCCCGGCTCACCAGCCACTACAATACTCCTCATGAGCGCCGCTGCCCCACTCAGCCTGCTGGACAAGCTCTGGGCCTCGCACCTGATCCGCGAACTGCCCGGTGGCACGGCCTTGCTGGCCATCGACCGGGTCATGCTGCATGAGCGCACCGGCGCGGTCGCGCTACAAAGCCTCGCGACTGCAGGACGCTCCGTGCTCGACCCGCGGCGGGCCTTCTGCACCATGGACCACGTCGTGGACACCCGCCCGGGGCGGGGCGATGCCACGCTCATGGCGGGCGGCGAGGCGTTCATCAGCGCCACGCGGTCGGCAGCCCGGGACGCGGGCATCCGCCTGTTCGACGTGGATGATCCCGACCAGGGAATCGTCCACGTCATCTCACCCGAACTCGGCATCGTCCTGCCCGGCCTCACGCTGGTCTGCCCCGACAGCCACACCTGCACCCAGGGCGCGTTCGGCGCGCTGGCCTGGGGCATCGGCTCCACCGAAGCCGAGCACGCCCTGGCGACGGGCACGCTGCGCATGCGCCGGCCGCGGTCGCTGCGAGTGACCCTGACGGGTACCACCGGTCCGGGCGTCACCGCCAAGGACCTCGCCCTGGCGCTGATCACCCGCTAT
>JAURLT010000039.1 GCA_030831085.1 Gammaproteobacteria bacterium | reverse complement strand
CCGCATTGCCACTCTGGCCTGCGCATACACCGCCAGCCTCGGATTTCGCGTGCGGCACGTGCTGGACGCCGGATGCGGCCTCGGCCACATGCGCCGGCCGATTCAGGGCTTTTTTCCGGGGGTGCGCTACGTGGGCCTGGAACCCAGCGAATACCTTGCCGGTCGCCGTGGCTGGACCCAGGGTACGCTGGAGGACTTCGTCAGCCCGACGCCCTTCGACCTGATCATCTGCCACGACGTCCTGCAGTACCTCGACGATAGGCGAGCCGCACGGGCCATTGCCAACCTCGGAAGGCTGAGCGCCGGCGCTGTCTACCTGACCTGCCTGACCCTCGAGGACTGGCGCCGCAACGCTGACAAGAGCCGCAGCGACGGTGGGGTTTTCCTCCGGCCTGCCGATTGGTATCGCCGTCGCCTCGGGCGACTGTTTCGTCCCATGGGGGCAGGGCTCCTGGTCAGGCGGGGCTACGCGCCCGTCCTTTGGGAGCTGGAGCGCTGCTGGCCGGCCCGCAGGCCTTGACGGCAGGCGTCGGGGCTGGCACAAACCGGGCTGGGAAACGGTAGCTGAATCGGCCGCCGGTTCGCGTCATTACAAGCAGAAGGGAGCAGTCCTGACATGAAGATTTTCGAGGCTTTCCGTCCCCGCCTGATCGGCCTGGCGGGCGTAGCGCTGGTGGTGGCCGGCTGTGGAGGCAGCGCCAATGACGACCTGCCGCTGATCAGCGCCACCATCTCGGTCAAGAACATCGCCATGGGCGGTGAGTGCGAGACCATCCCGGTGCGCATGGTCCCCAAGGCGTTGGACGAAAAGGCCAACAAGTACGCCAATGCCCGCCAGATGGTGGTCGAGGTACCCACCGAGGGCCCGACCGACGAAAACGGCGCACCGATGTGCAATGGCACGGCGGAAACCCTGCCGATGCACACCGGGACCTGGGAGTTCAGCGCCCCGCTCCGTTCCGATACGGGGCGTTGCGAGCGCAATATCCAGGCGGATGGCGACCGCAACATTATCTTTATCGATGCCGTGGAAGGCTGCGAGGGCGCCCCTGCTGAGTCCGAGCCGGCGGCCGAAGAGATGATGTCGGAAGGGACCGAGGGCGAAGCCGCCGAGACGCCTTGATTCCGCCTGTCCTGCTGCGCGCGGGCTTCGGCCTGTATGGCCGGCTCGCGCCGCGGCAGGCAGCCCGCGCGGCGGCCGGTCTGCTGACCCGCCCTCGCGGGCGTAATCCTCCTCAACCCTGGGAACACGAGCCCACCCAACCGCTCGCCGAGCAGGTGGTGCTACCCGGCGACCTGCATGCCCTGCAGTGGGGCAGCGCCGGTCCTGTGGTGCTCGGCCTGCATGGCTGGCGAGGCCGCCCGACCCAGCTCGGTCGCCTGGCCGAGTCTCTGGTGGCTGCCGGCTTTCGGGTGGTTGCCCTGGATGCGCCGGGTCATGGACGAAGCCGGGGGCCTGCGGCCACGCCGCGGTTGCTGGCTGATGCTCTCGTGGAGGCCGGTTCAGCCCTGGGCGAGGTTCACGCGTTGATCGGGCACTCGCTGGGGGGCGCCGCGGCGCCCATCGCCATGGAACTGGGACTGCGCGTCCGGCGCCTGGTGATGATCGGCAGTCCAGCCCGGCCCAGTCGCCTGATAGCGTGGTATGCCGACCAGCTCGGCCTGCCGGAGCGGGCTCGGCACCGGCTGGACGAGTGGTTCGACGCGCATGCCGGCCGCCCGGCGGCCCTGCTCGACCCCGTCGCGCTGACGCCGCCTGCCGAGACGTCCATCATGGTGGTTCACGACGAGGATGACGAAATTATTCCGGTGGCCGATGCACGGCTGCTGGAGGCCGCCTGGCCGCCGGCGCAGATGCTCTATACGCGCGGCCTCGGGCATCGCAACCTGCTGTCGGACCCGGAGGTGGTGGCTGCGGTACACGCCTTCATCGCCGGCTGAGCTCTCCTGCGGGCTGTCCAAGGGCCTCCCGATAGCGCCGGTCGCAGCCCACGCAACGCCCGCGCGCGCTGCACCAACGCAGGGAGGCCCCATTCACGCGGCCCCAGAACAGGCCATGGACATCCTCGTCCACCAGCGCCAGCAGCAGCGCCAGGCTCCTGTGCCGCGCCAGTGGCGCCCGCCGCCAGCCCGGTCGATGGGTATCGGCTGCCTGCAGGGTCCAGTCGCCCCGCTCAACCCGGTATCGGAAGCGAGCCAGGGGCAGGCGCCGCAGCATGCTGGTCATGCCAAACACCGGGCGCAGTTCGAACAGCAGCACCGCGTCATCTTCCAGCTCAAAGTCGAGCCGTACCTGTGAGTCGAATGTCGGGTCGCAGAGCCGGGCGCAGTATCTCTGAAACAGCCGCTCGGCAAGCGCCCGGGTATGCTGGGGCAGCGCCATGGGAGAGAATCTAGCATGCTCGTCAAATTGCCCTGGCGCAGGCTCCTCCCGGCGGTAATTTCGCTGGCAATTGTGGGGATCGCCGGTGTCGTCCTGATCCGCACCCTTTCCACGCTCGATCCCACAGCCGTGCTCCGCCAGTTCGAGGCTACCTCCGGGATTGCGCTTTCTGTTGCAATCGGCCTTTCGGCACTGGCCTACGGGATCTTGGCCGGCTACGAAGTAGCCATGCTTCGCTACCTCGGTTCGGCGATGCCCGCCTGGCGGCCCTTCCTGACCTCGCTGGTGGCCTATCCGCTGGGCCATGCCATTGGCTTTGGCGCCCTGTCGGGTGGTGCGGTCCGCTATCGCTTTTATGCGGCGGCCGGGTTGCCGGCCCTCGACATCGGCAAGGTGGTGGTCCTTTCCGCCATGCCCTATGCCGCCGGCCTTGGTCTGTTATGCGGCGTATCGCTGCTGCTGTGGTCGGCTGAGGCGGCTCCGCTGCTGAACCTCACCCCCGGGGCCGCACAGGCCATCGGTGCCAGCCTGGTCGTCTCGCATGCCATTTACGTGGGACTGGTCCTGCGCTGGCGTCGGCCGCTCAAACTCAAGAGCCTCACGCTGGAATTGCCCAGCCCGCGCATGACCTGGCTGCAGT
>JAURLT010000038.1 GCA_030831085.1 Gammaproteobacteria bacterium | reverse complement strand
GAGGCCAGTCCCGCCACCTCGGTGTCGGGAGTGAACATCAGGGGTATCAGGCCCCGCCCGAGCAGGGTCAGGAGCGCAGCCAGCAGCATGAAAGCGGCGCAGAGGCTGACCCCGGACCAACCGGCAAAACGCCCGCCCGGCAGGTCTTCAGCGCCGAGGCGGTGGCCGACATGCACCGTGGTGGCCGAGTGCAGGGCGAGCGGCACCATGAACATCAGCGAGGCCCAGGTCAGGGCCACCTGATGGGCGGCCACGACCGCAGCACCGAGCTTGCTGACCATCAGGGCCGCCACCGCAAACAGGGCCCCTTCTGACACCACGCTGCCACCGACCGGCAGGCCGAGTGCGAGGATCTCTCGCAACGAGCGCAGCCGTGGGCCCTCACGGCGGAACAGCTGCAGGGGCGCATAGATTGGGTGGCGGCGCTGGTAGGCGTGCAGGGCGATGAGCATGGTCCACTGCGCCAGCACGGTGGCCAACCCGCAGCCCCTGGCTCCCAGGCTCGGCACGCCCAGGTTGCCCAGGGTGAACACCCAGTTGCCGATGACGTTGGCCAGCAGGCCCAGGCCCGCCACCCACATGATGGGTCGGGTCCAGCCGATGCCCTCCGTGGTGTAACGATGCACCAGGAAGGCCAGCATGGCCGGCAGCCCAAAACAGAGCGTGTAAACGTAGTCGAGCGCATGCGGCACGGTCTTGGGATCCGTGCCGAACCAGTCCAGGGCGGGCGCCACCAGCAGCAGCGCACCCAGCAACGGCAAGGCGAGCAACTGCGACAGCCACAGGCCCTGCCGGAAGCGGTGACCCACCTCGCTGTCCCGGCGTGCGCCGTAGGAATGGGCCACCAGGGCCGGCATGGAGAGCAGCACGCCCAGCCCGGCGAGGAAGAAGATCTGGTAGTAGGCAACGCCGACTGCCACGCCCGCCAACGGTTCCGGGCCGAGCCGCCCGGCGGCCATGGTATTGGCCACGCCCATGCCGGCCAGCACGAGGTTGTTGACCAGCAGCGGCCCCCCCAGCCGAAGGATCGTCCGCGCATCGCGCCCGAAACGCGCCGAGACCCCGACGTCGAGTGACATGCTGTGGGATAAAACCGCTAGGGAGGGGCGAGGATTCTAGCGCAGCCGGGCCCAGGTCAGGACATGCCGCCGGAGGCCGCCCTCCGGCAGGGATTCGCTGGCCGACAGTTCAAGGCGCCCCCCGGACAGGCGCGCATCGCGCAGCTGGGGCGTGCCGAGCAGGGCCGGATTCTGGGCCACGACGAGGTCATGGCGGACGCGATTCCCGACCACTCGATAGCGCCCTGCATAGCTGAAGCTGGAATCGAACAGCGCGGCTCGCTGCTCGGCACTGGCAAGGCGGGGGTTGGGGTGATCGAGAGGCTGCCGGCCACCCGCCGTCACGGTGGCCGACATCCCGCCGTCGGGCGTGTAGAGCAGCCGGCCCTGGGGGCGGATCCCGAAGGGCCGGGTGATGCGCCCGTCCGGGTAGATGACTCGCCAGCTGGCGAGCCGCCAGGTACCCACCAGCGCACGTGCCGTCAGCTTCTCTGTCCCGCTCACGCCGAGATCCTGCGGGCGCAGTCCCAGGCCAGCTGGGCCACTGGCTCGACCATGGCCGCATAGCGATCGGCCTTGGCGCTGGCCGCGGTGCCCCGCACTGCGCGACCGCGGATACCGTGCAGGATTGCGGCCAGGCGGAACAGGTTAAAGGCGACGTAAAACTCGAGGTCCGGGACTGCGTCCAGCCCGACCTGGCGGCAATAGCGCGCAACATGGGTCGTCTCGTCGGGGATGTTCAGTGCTGTCAGGTCCTTGCCCAGCAAGCCGGTCACGGCCAGGGTGGGCATGCGGTACATCAGCAGGTGATAGGCGAGGTCGGCCAGCGGATGGCCCAGCGTGGACAGCTCCCAGTCCAGTATGGCGAGGATGCGCGGCTCGGTCGGGTGGAAGATCACGTTGTCGATGCGATAGTCACCATGGACCAGGCTGGTCTGGTCTGTCGTCGGCAGGTGCGCCGGTAGCCATTCGACCATGCGGTCAAGAGCCTCGACCCGGCCCGCTGCCTCGTCCTCCAGGTACTGCCTGCTCCAGCGGTGGACCTGCCGCTCTACATAGGCCCCGGTGCGCCCGAAGTCCCCCAGCCCGATGGCCACCGGATCCAGCCGATGGAGAGCGGCGAGGGCGTCGATCAGTGCCTCGAAATAACGCGGCCGGTCGGCACTGGCCACCTCCGGCAACGCGGCGTCCCAGAAGATCCGTCCCTCGACGTGCTCCATCAGGTAGAACCAGCTGCCGAATACCGCGTCATCCATGCACAGCAGCAGCGGTTCGGCGACCGGGACCCCGGGCCGCCCATGGACGGCCGACAGGACGCGATACTCCCGGTCCACCGCGTGCGCGGAACCGAGTAGCTGCCCAGTCGGCTTGCAGCGCAGCACGTAGCGCCGGCCCGGCGTGTGGATGGTATAGGTGGGGTTCGACTGACCGCCCGGCAGGCGCTCCACGCGCATGGGGCCGGTGAAGCCCGGCACCTCGGCAGTCAGGTGGCGTTCCAGCGAGCTGAGCAGGACGGGATCGGTTTCACGCACGGGCGGGAGCCTAGGCAAGCCATCGGGCCTTGCCAATAGTTTCATTTGTAACTAAATTGACCGGATGAAGCGCCAGATCAGCTTTCCCAGGGTCGAGGGCACAGCCTCTCGGCAGGCCCACTGCGACCTGCCACCCGGTACCTACGAGCGCGAGATGAGCAAGGAGGGGTTCTTCGGCCCGGCCGCGTTTTTCCACCACCGCCACCCGCCCACCAGCTGGAGCGACTTCGAGGGCCCGCTGCGACCGCGGGCCTTTGACCTGGGCCGCCACTCAGCGGTGCAGGCCTCGCCATGGGCGGCGGCGGAAATCCTCCACAACGCCCACTGCCGGCTACGCTACTGGCGCACGGCTGGCACCATGCCGGCTCTGGCCCGCAATGCCGATGGCGACGAACTGCTGTTCGTGCACCGCGGCGAGGGAGAACTGTTCTGCGATTTCGGCCACCTGCACTTCGAGGCCGGTGACTACATCGTCCTGCCACGCGGCACGCTGTGGCGACTTGATTGCACCGGTGAGGCAGAACTGCTGCTGATCGAGGCCACCAACGCCTCTTATGCGCTGCCCGACAAGGGCCTGGTCGGCGGCCATGCGATCTTCGACCCCGCCATGCTGGACGTGCCACGCATCGACGAAGCGTTCCTCGCCCAGCAGGACGAGCGGCCCTGGCAGGTACAGATCAAGCGACGTAACCAGGTCTCGACGGCGACCTTCCCCTTCAATCCCCTCGATGCCGTCGGCTGGCACGGCGACCTTTCGGCCTGCCGGATCAACGTACGCGACCTGCGTCCCCTGATGAGCCATCGCTATCACCTGCCGCCCTCAGCGCACACGACCTTCGTGGCGGGGCGCTTCGTGGTCTGCACCTTCGCGCCGCGACCCTTCGAATCCGACCCGGGCGCTTTGAAGGTGCCGTTCTTCCACAATAACGACGACTACGAGGAAGTCATCTTCTATCACGCTGGCGACTTCTTCAGTCGCGACAACATTCATCCCGGCATGCTGACTTTCCACCCCTCTGGTTTCACCCACGGACCGCATCCGAAGGCGCTGACCCGCATGTTTCAGCAAACCAAGCCGGGCACTGACGAGTACGCAGTGATGATCGACACGCGTGACGCGCTCGATGTCGGCAGTGAAGCCGAGGCGGTCGAATGGGCCGGCTACGTGGACAGCTGGAAGGACGCTGGGAAGTGAAGCTCGCAACGCTCAGGGACGGCACCCGGGACGGGTCCCTATACGTGGTCAGCCGGGACCTGACCCGCGCCGTAGCGGCGACTCCGGCCTGGCCGACCCTGCAACAGGCTCTGGACGACTGGCGTCTGGCAGAGGCCGAACTGCGCGGCCAGGCTCGGCAGCTGGAAGCCGGCAGCGTGCCGGGCGAGATCCCCTTCGATCCGCGACACGCAATGGCACCGCTGCCGCGGGCCTACCACTGGGTCGATGGCAGCGCCTACGTGAACCATGTGGAGTTGGTGCGCAAGGCAAGAGGCGCGGAGATGCCCGCGTCGTTCTGGACCGACCCGCTGGTATACCAGGGCGGATCCGACCACCTGCTGGGTGCCACCGAGGACGCGCCCTTTGCCGACGAGGCCTGGGGCATCGACCTGGAGGCAGAAGTGGCGGTGGTCACCGACGACGTGCCCATGGGCACGGACGCCGCGGACGCCCGCGGCCATGTCCGGCTCCTGATGCTGGTCAACGACTGGTCGCTCCGGAACCTCATCCCGGGTGAGCTGGCCAAGGGTTTCGGCTTTTACCAGTCGAAGCCGGCCACTGCCTTCTCGCCGGTGGCCATCACGCCGGACGAGCTCGGGGCGGCCTGGGACGGCGGCCGCGTACACCTGCCGCTCGAGGTCGAGGTCAACGACCGGCGGCTGGGTCACCCGAACGCCGGCGTCGACATGACCTTCGACTTCGGCCAGCTGATCGCCCATGTGGCGAGGACGCGCAACCTCGGAGCAGGGACCATCGTCGGCTCGGGGACGGTGTCGAACTACGACCGCTCGCTGGGCTCCTGCTGCCTGGCTGAGGTACGCATGCTGGAGACGCTCGCTGAGGGCGCACCACGCACCCCTTTCCTGTCCTTCGGCGACCGGGTGCGTATCTGTATGCGCGACCCTGCCGGGCGCAGCCTGTTCGGCGCCATCGACCAGAGAGTCATCCGCGCGGGCCAGATGTAGCAGAATAGCGGCCATGGGCCTGATCCAGCTGACCGCGTCCGACGACCATGTGCTCGACGCCTACGAATCACTCCCGGTGGGCACCCCCAAGGGCGGGCTGATCATCCTGCAGGAGGTGTTCGGGGTCACCGCGCACCTGCGGGACATGGCCGATCGCTATGCGGCAGCCGGCTACCACTGCGTGGTGCCTGCCCTGTTCGACCGGGTCGAACGGGGAATCCTCCTGGACTATGCAGAAGTCGATCGCGGTCGCGAATTGATGGGGCTGATCCATCGCGAGGAACTGATCGAGGACGTGGCCGCGGCTGGCGCCCAGGTCAGCGACTCGCAGGAGGTGGCGGCCATCGGCTACTGCTGGGGCGGCACGGTCGCCTGGATCGCCGCCAGCGCGCTGCCGCTGGTGGCGGCCGTGTCCTACTACGGGGCACGCATCCACCAGCACATGGACTTGCTGCCCAAGTGTCCCATGCAGTTCCACTACGGCGACGAGGATGCAGCCATCCCTCCGGAGCGCATCGAGGAAGTGCGTGCCGCGCTGCCAGAGGCAGAGATTCACCACTACCCGGCCGGTCACGGGTTCAACTGCACCGACCGCCGCGACTACCACGCAGGGTGTGCCCGACTGGCCATGGCGCGAAGCCTGGTCTTCCTCGGGCGCCACCTGGGCAGGAAAACAGGAGCCAGCGCATGAAACTCACCGACCCGGGACTTTTTCGCCAGCAGTGCTACGTCGACGGCCACTGGACGGGCGACCCGACCCTGGGTTTCGAGGTCCACAATCCGGCCGACGGCAGCACGCTGGGCAAGGTGCCGATCCTGGATGGCGAGGCCACGGCCGCGGCGGTTGCCGCCGCAGCGGCGGCCTTCCCCGCATGGTCCGCCCGGACCGCCAAGGATCGGGCCCAGGTGCTGCGCCGCTGGTTCGAGCTGATGCTCCAGCATGCCGAGGACCTGGCCCTCATGATGACCCTGGAGCAGGGCAAGCCGCTGGCCGAGGCGCGCGGCGAGGTGGCCTATGCCGCCTCCTTTATCGAATGGTTTGCCGAAGAGGCCAAACGGGTCTACGGCGACATCATCCCGGGCCACCAGCCGGACAAGCGGCTGCTGGTGCTGCGCCAGCCCATCGGCGTGGTCGCGGCCATCACGCCCTGGAACTTTCCGGCGGCCATGGTCACCCGCAAGGTGGCACCGGCCATCGCCGCCGGTTGCACCGTGGTCTGCAAGCCTGCCGAGCAGACCCCGTTCACCGCCCTCGCCCTTGCCGAACTGGCAGGTCGCGCAGGGCTGCCAGCAGGCGTCTTCAACGTGGTCACCGGCCAGCCTGAGGTGATCGGCGGGGTACTCACCTCCGACACGCGGGTGCGCAAGCTGTCGTTCACCGGCTCGACAGAGGTCGGCAAGCTGCTGATGCGCCAGTGCTCGGGCACCATGAAAAAAGTGCACCTCGAACTGGGCGGCAATGCGCCTTTCATCGTCTTTGACGACGCCGATCTCGACGCTGCGGTGGCCGGTGCGATGATCAGCAAGTATCGCAACACCGGCCAGACCTGCGTCTGCGCGAACCGGTTCCTGGTCCAGTCCGGCATCTACGAGGCCTTTGCCGCGCGGCTGGCGGAAACCGTCAGCAAGCTGAAGGTCGGCGAGGGCCGCTCGCCCGGCGCCGAGCAGGGGCCCCTGATCGATGCAGCCGCGCTGGCCAAGGTGGAATCCCACGTGGCCGACGCGCTCGCTGGCGGCGCGCGCATCATGGTGGGCGGCCAGCGTCACGCGCTGGGCGGCACTTTTTACCAGCCGACCGTGCTGGCGGACGTCACCCCTTCCATGCAGGTCGCGCGCGAGGAAACCTTCGGTCCGGTTGCCCCCTTGTTCCGGTTTGAAACCGAGGCACAGGCGCTCGCCATGGCCAATGACACCGAGTTCGGGCTGGCCGCCTATTTCTACACCCGCGACCTGGCCCGCTCCTGGCGCGTGTCAGAAGGGCTGGAGTACGGCATGGTCGGCGTCAATACGGGACTGATCTCCACCGAGGTGGCGCCATTCGGCGGCATCAAGGAGTCCGGCATCGGCCGCGAGGGCTCAAAGTACGGGCTCCTCGATTTCACCGAGCTCAAGTACGTGTGCGTCGGCGGAGTGCAGTGACCGCCCGCGGACTGCCCTCCGACCGACTGCTGATCCTGCTGCTGGCCGCCGTCACGGCGGCCGGGCCCGTCACCATGAACCTGTACGTGCCGGCCCTGCCGGCCATCCAGGCCCACTTCGGTGCCACGCTGGCGGAAATCAACGCCACGCTCAGCCTGTCGCTGGCGGCCTTCGCAGTGGGCGTGCTGGCCTTCGGGCCGCTTTCAGACCGGATAGGACGGCGCCCCGTACTGCTTGCAGGCCAGTTGGTGTTTGCGCTCGGCAACCTGCTCTGCCTGCTGTCGCCGAGCCTCGAGGTGCTGCTCGCCGGTCGGGTGGTCCAGGCACTCGGCTCCTCGGCAGGCGTAGTGGTGGCTCGCGCGGTGCTGGCCGACGTCTACGGCCGCGAACGTATGGCGCGCATGCTGGCCTACCTGACCATGATCATGGTCATCGGCCCGACCACCGCGCCCCTGGTGGGGGGAATCCTCACCGAGGCCTTCGGCTGGCATTCACTGTTCGCCGCGCTGCTGGGCGTAAACCTGCTGACCCTGGCCTTTGCCTGGCGGCTCCTGCCGGAGACCCGCAACCCGGCCGATCGCGACGCTGGCACGAGCCTGCTCCACTCCGCAGGGGCATTACTCAGGCAGCGCAAGTTCGTCGATTTCGCTGCCCAGGCGTCCTGCATCTACGCGCTGTTCCTGGGCTTCATCTCGGTAGCTCCCTATGTGATGGCGAAGATGGGCCACCCCGCATCGACTTACGGGGCCTGGTACCTTGCCGTTGCGGGTGGCTATTTCCTGGGCAACTGGCTGACCACGCGCTATGCCACCAAGCTGGGCCTCGAGCGCCTGATCCGCATCGGCGTAAGCATCCAACTGGTCTCGGCCGCTGCAGGCGCCGGGCTGGTGCTGGCGGGCTGGTGGACACCTGCGGCGCTGTTCCTGCCCATGGGCGTGCTCGGCTTCGGCCAGGGTCTGATCCTGCCCAACATCACCGCCAGCGCCGTGGCACTGGCGCCGCGCACGCCCGGCATCGCATCAAGCCTGCTGGGTTTTGGTCAGCAGGTGGTTGGGGCAGTCTCGGTCCAGAGCCTGGCCATGCTGCCCATCGATACGCCGGTACCGCTGTACCTGTTCACGCTGGCCATCGCCGCCATCGCGTGGCTCTGGCTGATGCTGGAGCGTCGTCCCGCGATCAGCTGACCGGACGCACGGGCAGCGGCACGTTGCAGAGACCGACCTTGCCGGCCGGGCGATGGAACCACGGCTCGCGCCGGTTGCGCCGCGCTTCGACATGCGCCTTGAAGGCAGCGGTGTCGGTCCGCAGCAGTTCGAGCGCCGTCCAGTCCTGACCCGGCATATCGGCCGCGAGCCGCGTGGCGAGGATCGTCACATGCTGGGCCTCGTCCTCGTAGAAACCAAGCGCCCCCGTGCCGCGAGGCAGCGCCGACAGCAGGGGCATGCCAGACAGGACCCGCCCCACCAGCGTGATGTTGCGGTCAAGATGGCGCGGCGAGTGGCCCGTCACCACGTACAGGTCCGCGCCGCTGCCGGTATCAGGATCGTTGTCGCGGGAGATGCCAACCATGCCATAGCAGTGGGCCAGCCAGGCGACGCCTGCTGCGGGATCCCGTGCAGCGGGAAAGCCGTCCACGAACCCGACTTCGGGAGCGTAGACGTCGCCGTCGGGCAGGCCGGTGAACGGCAGCTCCACACCGGCCCTGATCTCGAACTCCGCCGGCAGCGCCGCGGCGGCAGTCTGCGCCGGCTTGCCGTTGCCACCCCACTGCACGACGTAGTTGTCCTGCGATCGGTAAAGCCGGGTGCCGTCAAAGTAGCCTTCACGGGCGAGCTTACGCAGGTTGACCACATGAGCAGGCGCGAACCGCGGAGCCAGCTCGATGACGACCCGGCCAGCTGGCAGTTCCACGTAAAGCAGGTTCTGCGGGTCCGGCTGACGCCAGTCGTCCGCCGGCTGGGCCATCACGAGCGCGAGCAGAATGGCGGGTGTCATGGGCCCATGTTCGCACAGCTAGCCGGTTAATATTGAGCCATGACCGCGCGTTTCCTGGAAATCAGCCTGCACGCCCCCGACGTGCTGGCGTCGCTGGATTTCTACCGGCGCCTGGGTTTCACCGAGGCCAGCGTCGGGGAAACCTGGACGCATCCCTATGCCGCGGTCAGCGACGGCCGCCTGGCGCTGGGCCTGCACGCCTTCGAGTTCGCCTCCCCGTCGGTGACCTTCGTGCAACCGGAACTCCTGGCGCGGCTCGACGAGCTGGAGGCGCGCGGCGTAGAGCTGGCCTTCCGCAAGGTCGGCGACGACCGTTTCAACGAGGCAGGCTTCGAGGACCCGGATGGACAGATGATCGCCTGGCTGGAGGCCAGGACCTTCTCACCACCTGATCGCGCCGCCGGTGAAGTCTCCGCGCTCGGCTGGTTCGAGGAGTACGTGCTGCCGGTCAGGGACCTCGACGTCGCCCAGGCCTTCTGGGAAGGGCTCGGGTTCGTGGCCGTGGAGGAAGCGGACTCGCCCTGCCCGCGACGTGGACTGACCAGCGATAGCCTCAACCTCGCACTCTGGCAGACCCGCCAACTGGAGGGCCCGCTGCTGCGCTTCAGCGCTGCCGGCCTTGGGGAGGTCCGGGATGCGCTGGAGGCGCGGGGCATCGTTACCGATCGTCGCTTGCCGCGGCTGCTCGACCCGGAGCGGGCCCTGATGGTGGTGTCCCCGGAGGGTACGGCGCTGCTGGTCGAGGAAGAGGCGGACTAACCCCACCAGCCGCGCAGCGTCTCGAGCGCCGTGTCGAAGTTCAGCCCGAGCAGGATCACCAGTGCCATCAACACGCCAATGTACAGCGTGGAGATGAGCGTCATCAGGTAACCCAGGACGATCACCAGCCCGTCGCGCTCGGCCATGCCGATCGCCAGCAGCACGATGGCCATGGCCGGCAGGGTGTTGGCAAAAGGCACCAGCGGCAGCGGGGCCATCAGCAGCACGACGTTGTGCAGGATCAGCAAGCCGTTGAGGACGTTGATCACCGAGGTCGACGACAGGGACAGCCAGCGAGGCTTGATCAGGTGCTCCACCCGCTCGGCCCAGCCCACCACCTTGTCCATCACCAGCCGGATGGTATCGCCGGACAATTCGCGATCCACCACTTTCGGCGGCATCCAGGGCAGGCGATTCAGCACCACGGCCGTGCCGATCAGCAGCATCGGGATACCAAAGATCCAGCTCATGAGCGGCACGGTGACCGGCAACAGGAAAGGCGAGGCCATCAGGGCGCAGGCGACCAAAATCCCCTGCTCACCCACGGCCGCGAGCAGTTCGCGCAGCGTGACGGTCTCGCCCTGCAGGCTGGCGCGGGCCTCGGCGATTGCAGCCGAAAGTCGCTGCTCGGTGTTACGAAATTTGATGGCGGTCATCCTCGCAGCATCGCGGTTGGCACATGGCTTGGCAAGACTTGACGCCGGTCCCGGGCCGGCTAGCATCGGGACAGGGGGAATGCCGATGGCCGATATGGCGCGCCTGCATATTGAAACACCGCTCGTTGTCTCGCGGTCATTGACTCTTCGATCAGCAAAAGAGGTCTGGCTGAAACTGGAGGCGGTGCAGCCCACGGGATCGTTCAAGCTTCGCGGAATTGGACTGGCTTGCCAGCACGCTGTCAGCCGGGGAGCCAAGCGTTTCATTTCGTCGTCAGGCGGCAATGCTGGCATCGCAGCCGCCTATGCGGGCCGTCTACTTTCGATCCCGGTTGTGGTGGTCGTCCCGCAAACGACCACCAGCCGAGCGCAGCGATTGATACAAAATGAAGGGGCAGAAGTAGTCGTTCATGGCGCCTCCTGGCAGGAAGCGAATACCCTGGCCCGCTCCATGCTCGACCACACCGATTTCTTTATTCACCCGTTTGACGATCCAGTTGTCTGGCAAGGCCATGCCAGCATGGTTGATGAAATAGCTGCCTCCGGCGGCAAACCGGGGGCCATTGTGCTTTCGGTGGGTGGTGGAGGGTTGCTATGCGGAGTCGTGGAAGGATTGCGGCGCAACAAGTGGACGGATGTGCCAATCATCGCAGTCGAAACCGAGGGCGCGGATTCGTACGCTGCCTCGGTTCGCACGGGTCGTCTGGTCGAACTTGCCGCAATTAGCAGTATTGCAACCTCCCTGGGGGCCCGACAGGTTTGCAATCAGGCATACATGTGGTCCAAGACCTACCCTATTACCAATGTGGTCGTCTCGGACAGGTCAGCAGTAGCGGCATGCGAGCAGTTCCTTGAAGATCATCAAATGGTCGTAGAGCCAGCGTGCGGCGCTTCACTCGCCGCTGTATACGAAAACGTCCCGGAACTTGGTTCATTCAGTTCGATTTTGGTTGTCGTATGCGGAGGGGTGACATCGACCATTGATCAATTACGATGTTGGTCAGGGAAATTGGCCTAGCACAGGAGTCCTGAGTGTGGGCTGGTACAGCCAGTGGGTGTTTCCATGGATACTCGAGGCGGCGATGCGCCAGCCGCGCCTCGAGCCGCTGCGTCGTGAAACCCTGGCGCCTGCAACCGGCTCGGTGCTGGAAATCGGCATCGGCACCGGACTGAACTGCAGCCACTATCCCCTCACCTGTCGCTCGATCGCGTCGGTGGACAGCAACCCTGCCCTGACGGCGCGCGCCAGCCGCCGTGCGGCGGAGGCCGGCATGACAGTGGCACACCAGGCTCTTTCAGCAGAATCGCTGCCCTTCGAGGACGCACGCTTCGATACCGTGGTGAGCACCTTCACCCTGTGCAGCATCCCCGATCTGGGGCGTGCCCTCAGTGAGCTGCACCGGGTCTTGAAACCCGGGGGCCAAGTCCTGTTCCTGGAACACGGACTAAGTCCGGATACTGCCGTGGCCCGCTGGCAGCGTCGGCTGACTCCGGCCTGGCGGGTCATCGGTGACGGCTGCCACCTGGATCGCGACGCGCCGGCCGAGCTGGCCGGCGCCGGACTGGCCGTGGAAACGCTCCGCCAGTGCTACCTGCCGGGCGCGCCCCGCTTCGCGGGATTCCTCTCGCTGGGCGTGGCGCGCCGCGCGATCGGCTGATCGCTCAGTGGCCGGCGGCCGCCAGCAGCCGGTCGATCATGCCTTCCGCCTGGGCCCGGTAGCTGCCACCGAACAGGCTCAGGTGATTGAGCACGTGGTACAGGTTGTAGAGGTCGCGCCGGGTGCCCGCTGCCGCATCCAGCGGCCAGGCAGCGACGTAGGCCGCATAAAAGCCCGGTCCGAAGCCGCCGAAGAGCCGCGTCATGGCAAGGTCTGCCTCGCGGTCACCGAAGTAACAGGCCGGATCGAACAGCACCGGCGTTCCGGCGGCATCCACCGCCCGGTTGCCGGACCAGAGGTCACCATGCAGGAGTGAGGGCGCCGGCCGGTAGCTGGAAAAAAACACGTGCATGACCTCGAGCAGGCGCTCGCCTCGCTCCTGCAGGCGCCCGCCATGACCCTGGCCTGCCGCCAGCGCGAATTGATGCTGCAACCGACGTTCCCTGAAGAAAGTCACCCAGTCATCCAGCCAGCCGTTGGGCTGCGCGGTGGTCCCGATCAGGTTGTCGCGCTCGAGGCCGAAGCGCGACTCCCGACAGCGGTGCAGGGCGGCGAGGGACTCTCCCAGCCGAACCTCATCGGCGACTCCGGGCTCCCGCAACTCCATCCATTCCAGGACCAGGAACTGGCCGGCTTCGCAGGCGCCCACGGCCAGCGTGCGCGGCACCCGAACGGTATCGCTGCTGGCCAGAAGCTCCAGGCCGTGCCACTCGGCACCAAAATCCTCAGCCAGGTCCGCTGCGAACTTGACGAACACCGGACCCTGCGCGGTCGGCCAGCACCAGCATTGGTTGATGCACCCACCGCGGACGGCAGGGCCGGGCACCGAAGCCACCTCGTAGCCGAGCGCCGCGGAGAGTGCCCCCGCCAGGGCGGGCGGCGGAGTCATGCCCCGAAACGCTGGGCCAGACGCTCTGCCTGACGGGCCAGCATCGGCCCGAATCGCGAACGTTCGTACAGTGCGGCAAGCCCGGCCACGTCCGGCCGGCGCCGCTGCAGGTCCGACTCGCAGAATTCGAGGGGCATGTCGCAGGCGATCCGCGTCAGGCGGCGCGCCAGATAGGCCGCCTCGCGGTGCTCGACCAGCCGTTCGGGCAAACGAGCGGCACCGCGGATGGGCAATGCAGGCAGGGCATGCAGGTTGTCATAGAGATGATCGAGTGATTCGTAGGCATCGAGCAAGGCTGAGGCAGTCTTTGGACCAATGCCGGGCACGCCAGGGATGTTGTCGACGCTGTCACCGGTTAGCGCCAGATAGTCCGGCATCCGCTCAGGGAGAACGCCGAACTGCCCCGCGATATCCGCATACCCGTAGCGGCGGTCGCCAGCGAAGTCCCAGAACTCGTCACCCTGTCGCACCAGCTGTGCCAGGTCCTTGTCCCGCGTGACCAGCACGCTGCGATGGCCCGCCACCCGCATGCGCGTGGCGATGGCCCCGATGATGTCGTCAGCCTCGTAGTAGCCATCCGCATACTCGGCCACGCCCATCAGGCGGCAGAACTCGCGGCACCAGGCGAACTGCCGTTTCAACTCCTCTGGGGCCGGCTCGCGGTTGGCCTTGTAGGCAGGGTAGATGTCGTTGCGGAAGGAGCTCGCAAGGCTCTCATCAAAAGCCACGGCTACCTGCCCGGGACTGGCCCGCTCGAGCAGGTCACCCATGAAGCGCGCAAAACCATACAGGGCGTTGACCGGCTGGCCGTCGGCGTCGGTCATTTCCGGCGTGACGGAGTAATAGGCACGGAAGACGAAGTAACTGGCGTCGACGAGGTGCAGCATCGCCCCGCCGGCTCACTGCATCCAGCGCTGGATGCGGTCGCGCAGCGGGCTCGAGCGGGGAAAATGCGCCTGCAGGTATTCCATCTGGTCGGCCAGCACGCGCCGGCCCTTCAGGAAGATGTACTCGGCATAGGTGGGCGTGAAGGGCACGGCGAGGAGCTGCATGCCGGCCTGCTCGGGCGTGCGCCAGGCCTTCTGGTTGTTGCAGCGCCGACAGGCCGTCACCACGTTGTTCCAGTTGTCGCGACCGCCCTGCGACAGGGGACGGATGTGGTCACGCGAGAGCGCGTGCGTCGCAAACCGCTCACCGCAATACATGCACAGCCACGCATCACGCTTGAACAAGGTCTCGTTGTTGAGGGGTGGCACGTAGTCGTGCCGGCGCGTACCGGGGTTCGAGGACTGACCGAGGGTGGCCAGCATCGAGGACACCTCGATCACCGTCTGCAGGCCGCTTCTGGCGTTGGTGCCGCCGTGCAGGGTGTAGAGCGGACTGCCAAAGGCGTAACAGACCTGGCCAAGGCAGTGCAGGCGAACCGCCTCGCGGTAATCAATCCACTCCACCGGCATGCCGGACGCGTCGATGCGCAGGACCTGCTGGGTCAGGCCGCGCTCCTCCGACTCAATACGGGCACCGCATGGCGTACTCATCTCGACGCTAACAATACGGCCTTCTTGTGTTATGTTTCAACGCGTTTTGCAAGGCAGATCCTGCCCCGTCAGGTGTTCCCGGGAGAGAATCCAGCATGGCCATGACAATTGGGGTGCCGCGCGAGACCTTCGCCGGCGAGAAGCGTGTTGCAACCGTCCCGGAGGTGGTTGAAAAGCTCACCAAGCTCGGCTTTGCCGTATGTGTCGAGTCCGGAGCCGGCGAAGCCGCGAGCTTCAGTGACGAGGCCTACCGAGCCGCCGGCGCGAGCATCGCCCCGGATGCGACCAGTCTCTACGCGGGCGCCGATCTGGTGTTCAAGGTCCGGGCGCCGGATGCCACCGAGTTGGGACTGCTGCGCGAAGGCTCGGCACTCATCAGCTTCATCTGGCCGGCCCAGAACCCGGAGCTCATGCAGCAACTGGCCGGGCGCAGCCTCACGGTGCTGGCCATGGACACCCTTCCAAGGCAGTTGTCGCGGGCTCAGAAGATGGACGCGCTCACCTCGACGGCGAGCATCAGCGGTTACCGCGCCGTGATCGAGGCCGCCAACGCCTTCGGTCGCTTCTTCAACGGCCAGGTTACGGCCGCCGGCAAGATCCCGCCGGCCAGGGTGTTCATCGCCGGCGCCGGTGTGGCGGGGCTTGCCGCCATCGGTACGGCGGCCAACCTCGGTGCCATCGTCCGCGCCAACGACACCCGAGCGGAAGTTGCCGATCAGGTCACCTCACTCGGTGGCGAGTTCGTAAAGGTGGACTACGAGGAGGAAGGCTCCGGAGGCGGCGGCTACGCCAAGGTGATGAGCGAGGGCTTCCAGCAGGCCCAGCGGGAAATGTACGCCCGGGAAGCCAGGGAAGCCGACATCATCATCACCACGGCACTGATTCCCGGCAAGCCGGCGCCGCGCCTGATCACGGCCGAGATGGTCCGCAGCATGAAGCCGGGCAGCGTGATCGTCGACATGGCTGCCGAGCAGGGCGGCAACTGTGAGTTGACTGAGCCCGGCCAGGCCGTGGTTCGGCACGGCGTCACGATCATCGGCTATACGGACCTGCCCAGCCGCCTCTCGAGGCAGGCCTCCACGCTCTATTCAACCAACCTGCTGCGCCTGACCGAAGAACTGTGCAAGGCCAAGGACGGCGTCATCGACGTCAACTTCGAGGATGACGCCATCCGCGGCCTGACCGTGGTCCGCCAGGGCGAGATCACCTGGCCTGCACCGCCGCCCAAGCTGCCGCCCGCGCCGGCCCCCAAGCCCGCGGCAGCGGCCACGCCTGCGAAAAAGTCTGGCCACGGCCACGGCGCCAGCGAGCCGGCCTCCGGCAAGACGCTGGCGGGAATGTTTGTGGTCGGGGCGGTGCTGTTCGGCCTGGTAGGACTGTACGCCCCCGCCTCTTTCCTAGCTCACTTCACGGTCTTCGTGCTGGCCTGCTTCGTGGGTTACATGGTGGTCTGGAACGTGACGCCTTCGCTGCACACGCCACTGATGAGCGTCACCAACGCCATTTCATCGATCATTGCGGTCGGCGCGCTGATCCAGGTGGCTCCACCGGGAGGTGACGGCAGCCGGCCCGATGAACTGATTCGCTGGCTGGCGGTCGCGGCACTCGCGCTCACTGCAGTCAACATGTTCGGCGGCTTCGCGGTGACGCGGCGCATGCTGGCGATGTTCCGGAAGTAAGGGAGACGCCACCATGACGCAAAGCCTCGCCACCATGGCCTACATCGGTGCCGCCATCCTCTTCATCCTGAGCCTGGGTGGCCTGTCCCATCCCGAGACCGCCCGCCGCGGCAACCTGTTCGGCATGATCGGCATGACCATCGCGGTGCTGGCCACCGTGCTGGGTCCGCGGGTCACGCCCGCCGGCGTCCCCTGGATTGTCGGTGCGCTGGTCGTGGGCGGCGCCGTCGGCCTCTACGCGGCGCGCAAGGTGCAGATGACCCAGATGCCGGAGCTGGTCGCACTGATGCACAGCCTCGTCGGACTCGCCGCCTGCCTGGTCGGTTTCGCGTCCTACGTCGATACTTCAGTGGCCTACGAGGGCGCCGAGAAGGCGATCCACGAGATCGAGATCTACCTCGGCATCCTGATCGGTGCCGTGACCTTCTCCGGGTCGGTCATCGCCTTCGGCAAGCTGTCGGGCAAGATCGGCGGCAAGCCGCTGCTGCTGCCGGCCCGGCACTGGCTGAACCTCGCCGGCCTGCTGGTGGTGATCTGGTTCGGCGCCGACTTCGTGGGCGCAGCCAGCGTCGAGGCCGGCATGACGCCCCTGATCATCATGACCGTCATCGCCCTGCTGTTCGGCATCCACATGGTCATGGCGATCGGCGGCGCCGACATGCCGGTGGTGGTCTCGATGCTCAACAGCTATTCAGGTTGGGCCGCCGCGGCCACCGGCTTCATGCTCTCCAACGACCTGCTGATCGTCACTGGCGCGCTGGTCGGCTCCTCGGGCGCGATCCTCTCCTACATCATGTGCCGGGCCATGAACCGGCAGTTCCTGAGCGTGATCGCAGGGGGCTTCGGCACCGCAGGGGGGGCGCCCACGGCAGCCGGCGAGGCCCCGGCCGGCGAGGTCACCCCGATCAGTGCCGCAGAGACTGCCGAACTGCTGCGCGGGTCCAAGAGCGTGATCATCGTGCCCGGCTACGGCATGGCCGTGGCGCAGGCCCAGCACACCGTCTACGAGATCACCAAGGTCCTGCGCGAGTCGGGCATCAACGTCCGCTTCGGCATCCACCCGGTGGCCGGCCGCATGCCCGGCCACATGAACGTGCTGCTGGCCGAGGCCAAGGTGCCCTACGACATCGTGCTGGAAATGGACGAGATCAACGACGATTTCCCGGACACCGACGTCACCATGGTGATCGGCGCCAACGACATCGTGAACCCGGCTGCCCAGGACGATCCGGCCAGCCCGATTGCCGGCATGCCGGTGCTCGAGGTGTGGAAGTCGCGAACCAGCATCGTCATGAAGCGCTCGATGGCCTCGGGCTATGCCGGCGTCGACAATCCGCTGTTCTACAAGGACAACAACCGGATGCTGTTCGGCGACGCCAAGAAGATGCTGGACGAGGTGCTGCTGGCACTGAAGGGCTGAGCGGGAGTGGATCCCCTGTTCGAGCCGCTTCCGCTGCGACGGCGGGGCAAGATCCTGGCCAACCGGCTGGTATTGGCGCCGCTGACCAATACCCAGAGCAACGACGACGGCACCCTGTCGGAAGATGAATACCGCTGGCTGACCCTGCGCGCCGAGGGCGGATTCGCCGCCACCATGACCTGCGCCTGCCACGTGCAGGCTGCGGGCCGGGGGTTTAAGGGTCAGCTCGGTAACTTCTCCGATCTGCACCTGCCGGGGCTGTCCAGGCTGGCGGCCGGCATCAAGGCCGCTGGCAGCGTGGCGCTTACCCAGCTGCACCACGCCGGCATACGCGCGCCCGCCGAGCTCATCGGCGGTCCGCCGCTGGGTCCGTCGGACGATGCGGAGAGCGGGGCGCGGGCCCTGACCGGCGCGGAGGTGATTCAGGTCCGTGACGATTTCATCACGGCCGCCCAGCGGGCGCAGCAGGCGGGCTTCGACGGAGTGGAAGTGCACGGCGCCCATGGTTACCTGCTGAGCCAGTTCCTGAGTCCCGTCATCAACCGCCGCGAGGACGAGTATGGCGGGACGCCGGACAAACGCGCGCGCCTGCTGATGGAGGTGGTCGAGGGTATCCGCCGTACCTGCGGCGAGGAGTTCGTGGTGGGTGTCAGGCTGTCACCGGAGCGCTTCGGACTCGAGTTCCCGGAGATCCGCGCGCTGGCCGCGCGCCTGTTGGCTGGCGGACTGATCGACTTCCTCGACCTGTCGCTGTGGGACGTGGGCAAGGAACCCGAGGACACCGCACACCGGGGCCGCAGCCTGCTGTCCTGGTTCACCGAGCTCGACCGGGGCGACGTCCGCCTCGGTGCCGCAGGAAGCATTCTGTCTGGTGCCGATGCCCGACGCTGTCTGGAGGCGGGGGTCGATTTCCTGCTCATCGGCCGGGCCGCGGTGCTGCACCACGACTTTCCCAACCGGCTGAGGGCGGACCCGGACTTCGCGGCCATCGCCACGCCGGTGACCGAGGCCTACCTGCGTAACGAGGGTGCCGGCCCGGACATGGTGCGTTACATGCGCCGCTGGGAAGGCTTCGTGGCCTGACGGCCTTGAATTGGGCGGACCCGGCTCCCAACTCCACACCAGGAGGCCGTATGAATACTTCCCAGACCCCACCAACCCTCACCCTGGCCTGCCCGGACTGCCACGGACTCACCCGCGTCGCCGAAGCGCGCCTCGGCGAAGGCCCGCGCTGCCCGCGCTGCAAGGCCGCACTTTTTCAGGGCCACCCCGTCGAGCTCGACGAGACGGCTTTCGACGCCCACGTGGGCAAGTCCAGCCTGCCCGTGGTGGTGGACTTCTGGGCCGCCTGGTGCGGTCCGTGCCGCGCGATGGCCCCGCACTTCGCGGCGGCAGCCGGTCGCATGGAACCCCGCCTGCGCTTCGCCAAGGTGGATACCGAGGCGGCACCCTCGCTGGCAGCCCGCTACGGCATTCGCAGCATCCCCACTCTGATCGTCTTCCGTAATGGTCAGCCGGTGGCGCAACAGGCCGGCGCCATGGAAACGGGCGCTTTGATGCGCTGGCTTGAGAGTACTGGCTTAGGATAGGAGTCCGGGTAAACGATAGCCCCTGGAGGCCCCATGCGTGCCCAGCTCCTCACCTTGCTGATGTGCCTCGCGCACGTGCTGCCAGCAACCGCGGAAAACCACCCACTACCCGTCGAGGGCGAGCTGACGCTCACCGATTTCCGCTTTCAGTCCGGTGAGGTGCTCCCGGAGCTGCGCCTGGCCTACCGCACGGTGGGCACCCCGCGACGGGGCGCGGATGGGCAGATCGACAATGCGGTGTTGATCGTGCACGGCACCACCGGCAGCAGCAGTTCGCTGCTGCGCGACGAGTTCGCCGGTGAGCTGTTCCGCTCAGGCGGCGTGCTCGACGCCAGCCGCTACTACATCGTGCTGCCCGACGCGCTCGGCCATGGGCGCTCCAGCAAGCCGAGCGACGGCCTGCGCGGGCGCTTCCCCCGCTACGGCTATCTCGACATGGTGGAGGCACAGCGTCGCTTGCTGGTCGAGGGACTGGGCGTCACGCACCTTCGCCTCGTCATGGGCACGTCGATGGGCGGCATGCACACCTGGCTGTGGGGCGGGCTGCATCCCGATTTCATGGACGCACTGATGCCACTCGCCAGCCTTCCCACCCAGATCTCGGGCCGCAATCGCGCCTGGCGACGTACGCTGATGGAGGCGATCACCCGGGATCCCGGCTGGCAGAGTGGCGATTACGCACAGCAACCGGCAGGACTGCGGACCGCAGGCGCGATGCTGTTCCTGATGTCCTCCAACTCCATCCGGCGCCAGCAGGAGGCGCCGACCCTGGCGCAGGCCGACGAGCTGTTCGATCGCTATATCGACACTTTCGTGCAGCGCAGCGACGCCAACGACGTGCTGTACCAGGTGCAGGCCTCCTTCGATTACGATCCCGCGCCCCTGCTGGCACGCATCAAGGCGCCGCTGGTGGCGATCAACTTCGCCGACGACCTGATCAATCCGCCGGAACTCGGCCTGCTGGAGCGTGGCGTGGAGGCCATTCCCGGGGCCCGGGCCGTCACCATCGAGGCCGGACCGGACACGGTCGGCCACGGCACCCATACGCGCGCCGCAGTCTGGCAGGAGCACCTGCGCTCACTGCTTGCCGCTAGCGAAGACCCGAACTGACCGCCTCCCCAGCGTCCCGCTCGAAGGCCGCCAGTGCCTCGACCATGTCGCGCTGGCCGGGCCAACGCTCGAGCGCGGAGCGCAAGAGCTGCATGGCCTGTCGTGGGCTGCCGGTGGAATGCAGCGCCACGGCATAGACATAGGTAAACCGCGGCTCGTCTGGCTCCAGTTCCATTGCCTTGCGCAAGGATTCCATCGCCTCCTCGCGTCGACCAAGCCGGACCTGCGCGAGGCCGAGGCTGTGATACAGGGGCCCGCTCGAGGGCACTGCCCCGAGCCCCTCGGCGAGCATGCCTATCGCGTCCTGGTCGCGGGCCTGAAGGCGCAGGGCTTCAGCGGCATTCAGGTAAGCCGGCACATAAGTCGGCTCCATGCGCCGCGCCCGAGCGAAGGCCTCGAGCGCAGGCGCAAAGCTGCCCAGCGAGGTCTCCAGGCTACCCAACGCCACCACCGCTTCCGGGCGATCGGCGTTGTAGCCGAGGCTGGCCCGGTACTCACCTTCGGCCCTGCGCCAGTCCGCGGCATAGCCGCCGCTCAGTCCAGCCTGCACCGGAGTGAGCGAACGCGCCGCCTCGATGCGTACCGCCAGGCGCACATCCCGGAGCAACGCGGCCAACAGGGCGGGCCGTTCCCCCTCCGGCAAGGCGTCGGCCAGCCGGACTGCCGCCAGGCGCAGCAGCGGGTCGTTGCTACGGGCCGCCTCGCGTACCAGCTGTGGATCCGCCTCCCCAAGCCGCGCCAGTCGCTCGATGGCTGACGCCCTGACGATGGCCGGCTGGTTCTGGTCGGTCGCCAGATCGGCAAGTCCCGCGGCGGCGCGGGCATCGCCAAGGTCAGCCTGCTGAAAAATCGCGGTGAAGGCGTGGCTGCCGCGGGCGTCCCGACCCAGCCAGCCACGCACGGCGGCCGCAGCCCAGTCCGCATCCTGATCGACATGACAGTGGTTGCAGGCATTGGGCGTGCCATGGAGCACGCTCTCGTCCGGCCTGGGCACGCGCATCGAATGATCACGCCGCGGGTCCACCACCATGTAGGTCCGCGCCGGCATGTGGCAGTCGACGCATTGCGAACCCGCCGCTCCCGGCGCATGTCGATGATGGGTCACGGCATCGTAGGTGGCCGGCGAATGACACTGGGCGCAGACCGCGTTGCCGGGTGCGAGCAGGGCCTGACTATGGGGATCATGGCAGTCACTGCAGGTCACTCCGGCCCCGTGCATGCGGCTTTGCAGCCAGGAGCCCCAGATGAAAACCTCGTCCTGCTGCTGGCCATCCGGGAAGTAGAGTTCGCGGTCGAGCAGCGAGGGCAGGTAGTGGTCGGTGAACGGCCGGCCAGCATGGTAGCCCTCGGCGACCTGCGCCCGGCGCGCATGACACTGCGCGCAGACTTCGATCTCTCGATCGGAGGCTCGCGGTTCGCTGCGCACCGGCTGGCCGGTGGCCGGATCGCGACGCCAGCTCACCCCACGTCGCTCATCCAAGGCGATGGTCAGCCCCTTGGCCGGATCATCGCCAGCTTTTGCGGCCCAGGCCAGATGGGCGGAGCCCGGCCCGTGGCAGGACTCGCACCCGGCGGAGACTTCGGCATAACCGGTCGCATAGGTCTCAGTGGCAGGATCATAGGCCTTGCGCACCGCGGTCGAATGGCAGTCGGCGCACATGAAGTTCCAGTTCTGAGATCGTCGCGTCCAGTGCAGCTCGTCCCGGTGATCAACCTGCTCACTGGGATAGAGATGGAACCAGCGCTGTCCGCCCTGCTCCGCCGGGCGGGTGTCCCAGGCGAGCGAGAGCGCCTGCAACCTGCCACCCGGCAGTTCCACCAGGTACTGCTGCAGCGGCTCCACGCCGAAGGTGTACTCGACCGCGAAGTCGGTCAGGCGCCCGTCGGGACCGTCGGTGCGGATGAAGTGACGCCCATCGCGTCGAAAGAAAGTCGAGGTCACGCCCGCATACTCGAAGCGGGCATCGTCAAAGTCGCCCAGCACGCTGGCCGCCGTCGCGTGTTGCATGGCAACCGCATGCTGCGAGGATTGCCACGCTGCATACTCGCCGGCATGGCAGCCCGCGCAGCCCTCACTGCCCACGAATCCAGCCGTGGCGGGTTCCGCCGCAGGCCCGAGCGGCCCCGCCTCCCGGCCGAGCAGCCAACTCAGCAGGAGCAGCACCAATACCAGCAGGAAGACGGCCGACCGGCCGTGGCGCCCGACCGCAGGGAGGTTCACGCCACCGTCCCCAACCTGAACCCCAGGTTAGGGCTGGCCCAGCCAGGCGTAGAGTTCAGGCTCTTCGTCGCCGAGGCCGAGTTCCTGCCCCAGCGCCATCAGTTCCGACAGCCCAGCCTCATCCAGGGACGCGTGGTAGGCCTCGGTCCCGGGCCTCGGCGAGATCCACAGCATGGCGGCCAGCATCACGGCAGCAGCCACCGCGCCTGACGGCCACCAGGCGCCTTGCCCCAGGTTTCCCGCACCGCTGCTGGCCAGCGCCCGACGCCGGGAGACCGCCAGCGCCGTGCGCGTCGCCGCATCGAGACTCGAGGCAGATTCGAGGTAGACCTCGCGGGCCCTCCGGGTCAGCAGTTCGTCGTTCATCGTTCCTCCAGTCTGCCACGCAGGGCATGCACTGCGCGGAAATAATGAGTCTTCACGCTGCCCTCCGAACAGCCCATGGCCTGGGCGCATTGGGCGACATCGAACCCCTCCAGCGCCCGCAGGACGAAGGCCTCGCGCTGCCGATCGGGCAGGGACCGCAGCCCCTCTGCCAGGATCCGCCAGGCCTCCTCGGCCTCCAGGCCGGCCAGCGGATCCCCCGCCGGATCCGCGGGTTCAGGCCAGGCCGGCGCGGCCTCTTCGGCGCGCTCAGCCCTGAACGGCATCAGCCAGCGAGTGCGCACCCGCCGCCTGCGCAGGCTGTCCCGGATCGAATTGGTCAGGATCCGGTGGAACAGTGGCGCCCAGTCAGCCTCCGGCCGACTGGCGTAGCGCCTGGCCAGCTTGATCATGGCCTCCTGCACCGCATCCAGCGCATCAGCCTCGTTGGACAGGGCGATGCTGGCGATGCGGAAGGCCCGCGCCTCGATTCGGGCCAGGAAGATTTCCAGCGCTCGAGTCCGTAACATTGCGACTTGGGTATCCAAACTATCCGGGACTTCGGGCGAGCATACCGGCGCCAGGGAATCGAGGCTCGTCGTCACCTGAAGACAACGCAACGGAGCGGCACGGGTTGACCCGCGCTGGCATCAGGGTCATGGAAAAACCGTACGAGGGGTGGATCGTCAAGGTAGCGCTACCGGCGCGCTTTCGCCTCGCCCTCGATTACCTGCCGCCCGCAGGCATGCTGGGCGTCCCCCAGCCCGGGTTGCGGGTGCGGGTACCGGTCGGCAGGACCCGCGCCGTCGGCTTCGTGGTCGGCTCGGCGGAAAGCAGCGCCCTGCCGGCCTCCGCGCTCAAGCACATCACGGAGGTCATCGACCCCGAGCCACTCTGGGATCAGGTCACATTCGAGCTGCTGTGCTGGGCAGCAGGCTACTACCACCATCCGCTGGGCCAGGTCCTCTCGGCCACTGTGCCGAGCGGCATTCGTGACGGGCAGCCGGCGACGGCGGACATGCTCAACTGGCAGCTGTCGACAGCCGGGGTCGAGGCGCTCGCCGCCGGACCCAAGGGCAAGAAGCAGCGGGCGCTGCTTGAACTGCTGCGGGCCGGCCCGGTGGAGGCTGGGCAGCTGGCCAGCGATGGGTATACGGCGACCCTGCGCAGCCTCAACCAGAAAGGCTGGCTGGAGTCCTTCCTCGCTCCGGCTGCACCCCCTGCGGCGGGCACCGGCGAGACCGCGCCACCGCCCCTCAACTCGGCCCAGCAAAAAGCCTGCGATCAGGTCTCTGCGTCACTGGGGCGCTATGCGACCTGGCTGCTGCATGGGGTGACCGGCAGCGGCAAGACCGAGGTCTATCTGCAACTGATCGAGCGCGTACTGGCGCGAAAACGCAGCGCGCTGGTGCTGGTGCCCGAAATCGGACTGACCCCGCAACTGGTCCAGCGTTTCCGGGCGCGGCTGACGGTGCCAGTGGTGACGCTGAATTCCTCCATGACCGATACCGAGCGACTGGCCGCCTGGCGCGCAGCGCGCAGCGGCGCGGCCCCGGTGATCATCGGCACCCGCTCGGCGGTATTCGCCCCACTGCCGCAACTGGGCATCCTCATTGTCGACGAGGAACACGACGCCTCCTACAAGCAGCAGGAAGGTTTCCGCTACTCAGCTCGCGACCTCGCCGTGGCCCGGGCAGGCCGGACCGGTGTCCCGGTGGTACTGGGCTCCGCCACGCCTTCCCTGGAAAGCCTGGCCAACGTCGCTGCCGGACGCTACCAGCGGCTGCTGTTGCCCGAACGTGCCGGCAAGTCCGTCAAGCCTGCCATCGCGGTGGTGGACCTCCGGCGTCATGCGGCCCGAGATGGTCTGTCACAGCCCGCCGTCGCCGCCATGGGTCGCCACCTGGAGGCGGGCGGCCAGGTGCTCGTCTACCTCAACCGGCGTGGCTACGCCCCGACCCTGTTCTGTACGACCTGCGGCGGGATGGCCTCCTGCAGGCGTTGCGACGCCCGGATGACCGTCCACCTCAAGGACGCCATGCTGACCTGTCACCATTGCGGCGCCAACGAACCCATGGCCTTTGCCTGCGGCGGGTGCGGCGGCGAGCTGCGCCCGGTCGGCCAGGGCACGGAACGGGTAGAAGCCGCCCTGGCGCAGCTGTTCCCAGCGGCACCCCAGGTACGCATCGATCGCGACTCGGTCCGCAAGCGTGGCGAGCTCGAGAAGGCCCTCGCCCGGGTGGCCAGTGGGGAGGCTCGCATCCTGCTGGGTACGCAGATGCTGACCAAGGGACATGACTATCCGGGGGTCACTTTGGTAGTGGTGCTCGATGCCGATCAGGGCCTATTCGGCGTCGACTTCCGCTCCAGCGAGCGCCTCGCCCAGCAGATCGTCCAGGTGGCCGGCCGCGCCGGCCGGGGCGAGCGCCGGGGCGAGGTCCTGATCCAGTCCGCCTTTCCGGAAAACCCCTTGCTCGTCAGCCTGGTCCAGGAAGGCTACACGGCCTTCGCCCGCGCGGCGCTCAAGGAGCGGGAGGCGGCCGGCTGGCCGCCGTTCGCCAGGCTCGCGCTGCTGCGGGCCGATGCCACTCAGCGGGAGGTGGTATTCAGGTTCCTCGACCGCGCGCGGTCCTTGACCGAAGACCTTGGACCCGGCGTGCGGGTGCTCGGTCCCGCCGCGGCCGCCATGGAAAAGCGGGCCGGGCGGTACCGCGGACAGCTGCTGGTCGAATCGGTCCATCGGGCCAGCCTGCAGCGCATGCTCTCGGCCTGGCTGCAACGGCTGGCCCAGCTCAAGACGCCTGGCGGCCTGCGCTGGTCGATGGACGTCGACCCGATCGAACTCGACTGACTCAGCGCGGCGGACGGGGCGGAGGCGGAGGCGCACGCCGGCTCATCTCTTCGCGCGTCAGCCGGCCATCCCCGTCGGCGTCCAACCTCTCGAACATGTCGGTGGCCCTGCGCTGCGCCGCAGCCTGGGCCTCAGCCAGGTCGATTGCGCCGTCGCCGTTGGCGTCGGTGTCCTCGAACCGCTCCTCGGCCCGCTCACGCAGCTCGCCTCGCACGCGATCCCGGACCTCGCCGAGCTCCGCCTTGTCGAGCAGGCCGTCACCGTTGCCGTCGAGCTGGTCGAAGCGCTCCGCCATACGGGGCATGCCGGCCACCTCCTCGCGGCTGATCAACCCATCCTTGTTCTTGTCTATCCGCTCCAGCATGCGCCCGGACATTTCCCGGCCCCCGTGATCACTCCCGTGCTGGTGAGCCAGCGCAGTGCCCGGGCCGACGATGAACAGGCAGCCCACCAGGGCAGCAGTGGTTGGTCGTCTCATTCGTTTTGCCTCCTTCGGCATCAGGTTACGCTCCTTACAACGCGGATCGCGGCCCGAGGTTGACGCGCCAGCCCGCGCCCGTTCGGGTAGACTTTCGCGCCCGTGAAACACCTGATTGAAACACTCGTCACCGGGGCGCTGGAAGCCATGGATCCGGCCCTGCCCGAGGGCACCGAGAGGCCGCGGCCGGGCATCGAGCGCACCCGGGACCCGGCCCACGGCGACTTTGCCTGCAACGTGGCGATGCAACTGGCGCGCCCCCTGGGCCTTAAGCCGCGCGACCTGGCCGCTGCCATCGTCGCGGCCCTGCCCGAGCATGCCGGTATCGAGCGGGTCGAGATCGCCGGCCCCGGGTTCATCAATTTCTTCCTTGCCCCGGCGGCCTACCAGGAGGAGATCGGCAAGGCGCTGGCCGCGGGCAGCGACTACGGCAGGATTCCCCGCTCCAACTCGGCGCCCGTGCTGGTGGAGTTCGTCTCGGCGAATCCTACCGGCCCGCTGCACGTCGGTCACGGCCGGCAGGCAGCGGTCGGCGCTTCGCTGGCCAACCTGCTCGCCTACGCCGGCCATGAAGTGGCGCGCGAATACTACGTTAACGATGCCGGCCGGCAGATGGACATCCTCACGGTCAGCGCCTGGGTTCGTTATCTGCAGGCAGCCGGGGAAACGCTACCGTTTCCAGTCAACGGCTATCGCGGGGATTACGTGGCCCCCATCGCAGCACGCCTCGTCGAGCTTAACGGCGAGGCGCTCCGTCGGCCCGCCGCGGAAGTGATGTCCGGACTGCCGCCCGACGAAACCGACGGCGGGGACAAGGAGCAGCATATCGACGCGCTGATCGCCCGCATGAAGGCGCTGGTCGGCGAGAGCGGTTACCTGGGCGTGCTGGGGATCGCGCTGGAGATGATGCTCGCCGACATCCGCGAGGACCTGCAGGCCTTCGGGGTGGAATTCGACCGCTGGTATTCGGAGCGCGAACTGACCGTCGGCGGCGCGGTGGAGCGCGCGCTCGGGCGCCTGCGCGCCCAGGACCATCTCTACGTCAAGGATGGCGCGACCTGGTTCCGGGCGACTGCCTTCGGTGACGAGAAAGACCGGGTGGTGGTCAGGGACAACGGCGTCGGCACCTATTTTGCCTCCGACATCGCCTACCACCTGGACAAGCGGGAGCGCGGCTTCGGGCTGCTACTGGACGTACTCGGCGCCGACCATCACGGCTACGTCGCGCGGGTGCGTGCCGGGCTCGAGGCGATGGGCGAGCCTGGTGATTCGCTGGAGGTTACCCTCATCCAGTTCGTGAGCCTGTTCCGCGGCAGCGAAAAGGTGCCGATGGGCAAGCGCGAGGCGCAGTTCGTCACCCTGCGCCAGCTCCGCGAGGAAGTAGGCAACGATGCCTGCCGCTTTTTCTACCTGATGCGCAGCCACGACCAGCCGCTCGATTTCGACCTGGAACTCGCCAAGTCCCGCAGCAACGAAAATCCGGTCTTTTACGTGCAGTACGCCCATGCGCGGGTGGCCAGCGTGTTCCGTCAGCTGGCCGACCGCGGTTTGCAGCCGGACCAGACCGCCGGCCTCGCAGCTCTGAGCCGGCTGCAAACCGCGCCGGAGCGGGCGCTGCTGGCAGCCCTGACCCGCTGGCCGGAAGTGATCGAGGTAGCCGCCGCACAGCGGGCGCCGCACATGCTGGTCCACTACCTCAGGGAGCTGGCCACTGCCTTTCACGCCCTCTACAACGCCGAGCAGTTCATCGTCGACGATCCGGCGCTGCGCAACGCCAGGCTGGCGCTCATCGAGGCCACCCGCCGCACCATCGCGCTGGGCCTGGGCCTGCTGGGCGTCTCGGCGCCGGAGTCCATGTAGTGACGCGCAGGCGCAGGCGCACGGCCGGAGGCAGCAGCAGGGGCTTCTCAGGCTGGACCGGGATCGCCGTGGGCCTGGTGGTGGGACTGGGACTGGCGATAGCCGCCTGGCTGTACCTCGAGCGGGACAGCAGGCCGGAACCGGAACAGACGCCGGAGCGCGAGCCGCCCGAGGAAGACGAGGCGCCACCCGACTTCAGTTATCACGACAGCCTGCCGGATTTCGAGGTGGTGATTCCGGAGCCCCCCGGGGACGGACCCGCGCCACCGGCCCGCGGGCCGATCGAGCAGTCAGGGGCATACGTCCTGCAGGTAGGCTCCTATCGTGACTACACCGAGGCAGACCGGGTCCGCGCCCAGCTGGCCCTGCAGGGCATCGCGTCAGCGGTGCAGAAGGTCTCGGTGGATGACAATACCTGGCACCGCGTGCGCATCGGGCCGATCGAGGACCTGACCGAACTCAACCGCATCCGGGAGCGGCTCGCCGAGGCCGGCATGGACGTGCTGGTGATGCGCGTCGGCGAATGACGCCGCGCCTCAGTCGTCCCCGACCTGCCTGAAATCCACGCCGAGCGAGCGCAGCTTGCGATAGAGGTGCGTGCGCTCCATGCCTACCCGCTTGGCCAGGGCACCGACCTTGCCATTGCACAGGGTCAGCTGCTGGGTGAGGTAGGCGCGCTCGAAAGCCTCCCGCGCCTCCCGCAGCGGCAGGGCCAGCAGGTCCTGCTTGACCAGCGGCGCTTCGACGGGACGCTGGACCAGTAGCTCACGCTCCACCTCTTCGAGGGAGATTTCCTCGGGGCCACCGACAATGAGCAGGCGCTGAACCAGGTTGCGCAACTCGTGGACGTTGCCGGGCCATGGGTAGTTGCGCAGCCGGTTCTGGGCCGCCATGCCGAAGCGGCGGAAACCCAGGCCTTCCTCGTCTACCAGCCGGTCCACGTAGTAACGCAACAAGTCCGGGACGTCCTCGGCATATTCGCGCAGGGCCGGCACTCTGAGGGTGATCACGCTCAAGCTGCCGAACAGGTCGGGCCGGACCCGCGTTGACTCGACCAACTCCGGTCCCGGCAGGGCCGTGGCAACGAAACGCATGCGGAATTGGACCCGTTCGGTGCCGCCCACCCGGCTGTAGCCACCGGTTTCGAGATCGGCGTGCAGGGCCCGCTGGGCGGCCGGCGGCAGGTCCTCGAGACCGTTGAGCAGCAGGGTCCCGCCGTCAGCCTCGTCGTACAAGCCGGGCATCACCCGATCACCCACCTGCTTGCCGCGGAGCCTCTCGGCCGCGTTGTCTTCCTCGATGCTCGCGCAGGTGACCGCGACGAAAGGCGCGGAGGACCGCGGGCTGAGCCCGTGGAGATAGCGGGCGAAGGCCTCGCGTCCCGTGCCAATTTCACCGAGCAGCAGCACCGGCGCATCGTGGCCAGCGACCTGCTGGACCTGCTCCCGCAGCCGTTTCATGACGCGGCTCTTGCCCACCGGCGCCACCAGTGGCGGAATCAAGAGGCGCTGGGTCTGCCGCTTGCGGCGGCCGCCCTCCAGCGACTTCTCGACGGTACGCAGCAGCTTGGCCAGGGACAGCGGCTTCTCCACGAAATCCACGGCACCCAGACGGGTGGCCTCCACGGCCGTCTCGACGGTGCCGTGGCCGGAGAGCATGACCACCGGGAAGCGAAGCTGGTGGGCGTCCGCCCATTCCTTCAGCAGGGTAATGCCATCGGTGTCGGGCATCCATACGTCCAGCAGCACCAGGTCGGGCTCCTCGGCCGCCCGTGCCGTCCGCGCCTCGGCCGCGTTGGCGGCGACCCTCACCTCGTAACCCTCATCGGAGAGGATTTCGCGCAGCGTGTCGCGGATATCCGCCTCGTCATCGACCACGAGAATGGTGGCTGAAGTCATGCGTATTCCCTCCTCGACTCCTGCCTGCGAACCGAGCGTGGCAGGCCCGCGCCCCGCGCCGCTTCGTCCACCGGCAGCCAGACCCGGATGCGGGCGCCTTCACCTTCGTTGTCTGCCTCGATACGGCCTCCATGCTCCTCGACGATCTTGCGCACGATCGCCAGACCCAGCCCAGTTCCCTTGGACTTGCTGGTGACGTAGGGGTCGAACAGCCGGTCCATCAGTTCCGGCTGGAAACCCGGCCCATTGTCCCTGACCGTCAATTCCACGAACCCACCCCCCGGCGGTCCCGGCAGATGATGCGTTTCTACCACGATGCGGGGCTCGACGGTGGATTCGAGGGCCTCCAACGAATTGGTGAGCAGGTTATTGAGCACCTGCCGCAGGCGGCCGCCATCCGCCAGCACGGTGGCGCCGCGGCTATCGAGCGGGATCCGGATATCGACCCGCGGATCCTGCGCGAGGTAGAGATCAGCGGCCTCCCTGACCAGGGCGTTGAGGTCGCAGGACTCGAACTCGATCGCCGGCGCCCGGGCATATTCACTGAAGGCGTTGACCATCTGTTTCATGGCCTCGACCTGCTGCACGATGGTGTGGGTGGCCCGCTCCAGGACTTCGGCATCGCGCTCCGGCAGGTTGCCGAGCAGCCGGCGCCGGACCCTTTCGGCCGACAGCTGGATCGGCGTGAGCGGATTCTTGATCTCATGCGCCAGACGGCGGGCCACCTCGCCCCAGGCTGCCTCGCGCTGCACCTTCAGCAGCTGGGTCAGGTCATCGAAGACCAGTACCCGGACACCGGGCAGGTCACCCTCACCGGGCAGCATGGTGCAGGCGCAGATCAGTTCCCGGCGGGTGCCCTCGCCGCGCAGGGTGAACTGCTCGCGCCAGTCGCGCTCGCTGCCGTCGAGCTGCGGCTTGATGGCGGCCAGGAACTGGCCGACGAGCGGATGGGCGGGGGCGATGCCCGCCAGGCTCTCACCCACATGGGCGGCGAGGTCCGCCCCAAGGATTTCGCCGGCCGCCTGGTTGGCCAGCCTCAGAGTGAGGTCGGCCTCGAGCGACACGACGCCCGTGGACAGGCGGGCCAGGATGGCGGCGAGCCCGGCTCGCTCGGACTCAACCTCCTGCCGGCTGGACTCGGTCTCGGCCCGTGCCCGGGCGAGCCTCGCGGTCATGGCGTTGAAGGACGCCACCAGGTACCCCACTTCGTCGCGCGAGGTGCCCACCACACGAGTCTCGAAGTCACCCTTGGCCACCGCCCGGGTGGCGCCGATGAGGTCCTGCAGGGGCTGCACCAGGCGGTCGGTGAAGAAGAACGCCCCATAAACAGCGGCGAGCAGCGCCATCAACAGGACCAGCGACAGGGTCATGACGAAACTCAGCTTCAGCGGTTCGCGCAGGTAACTGAGGCGGCCGTACTGCTGGTAGGCGGACTGGACCGCAGTGGCCAGGTCGGCCAGTCGTTGCGGCACGGGATAGACCGCCATCAGCACCCGCCGCGTCTGCAGGCTATCGAGCGTGCCGAGCGCGACCGCCGAGCGGATTTCATAGCCGCCGGCTGCAGCCGGTTCCAGGCTGATGAAAGGCTCGCCGCTGCGCGCACCGGCCAGGATCTCCCCTGGTATGGTCGGCAGGCCGGCCTCCAGCGGCCCGGCCGAGGCGCTGGCCAGCACCTGTCCGCCGGGCCCGAACAGGACCAGGTCGTCGGCATCCGCCAGTCGCCGATGGTCGGCCAGCAAGCGATACAGCTCGCCGTCGGAGCGGTATTCCAGGTCCTCGGCAATGCGCTCCGTGCGGGTCAGAAATTCGGTCATGCGCAGGTCCAGCGCAGCCCGGGAAAGCCCCATGGCGTCGCTGAGGCCCTGCCGGACCTCGAGATGGAACCAGCTGTCAATGCCACGGGTGAGGAAGAGCACCGAGAAGACAAACAGCACCAGCAAAGGCGCGAGCGCCAGCGAACTGAGGATCAGCACCGTCTGGCTGCGCAGGCGGGAACCCGGGATCATCCGCCGCCGCTCGCGGAAGAGTTCGACGAAGCGGCCAATCAGCAGTACTGTCAGCACCAGCACGGCGACGGCGTTGGCCAGCAGGATCCAGGGCTGCAGGCGGCCGAACTCCTCGGAGTTGCGGGTCGCGACCGCCAGCAGCGCCAGCATCAGCACCCACAGCACCACGCTGGCTCCCACCACGAGGGGAAGCCTTCGGCGGTTCACGGCCTGACGCTCCAGGTGTACCAGTCGGTCACGCGACTCCACTCCCGCCAGAACAGCAGGACCTTCACGGCCTCGGGCAATCCGCCGATCTCGAGGGTGGCACGCAGGCTGACCTCGTAACGGCGGCCGGCCTGCAGCAGGGACTCATCGAGCAGCGGCAACTCGCGGATCCTGGCCAGCGCATCCAGCGCCTCACCCAGGGAGGTATAGGCCACTTGCGCGCCGCTGTTCTGGTTGACCACCACGTAGCGCTGGGCCAGCCCGTCATAGCCCAGCTGCCAGCGCTGCTGAAGTTCCGCCACGTCCTCGTCGGGCAGGAAGCGCCGCCCACGGCTGACCTCGGTGTCGAGGATCAGCGTAAGGGGGACGCCCTCCTCGAGGGCGTTCTCCGCAGCCCGCGACAGGCCGAGCTCGAGGATGGCGTTGAGCTGCCAGACGCCGCCGCGAGGCTCGACGAAGGCGTTGCGGATTCCAAAGCGCGGCTCCTCGGCCTGGGCGTGAGCAACCGCCGCCACGGCGAGCCATGGCAGGACGATCCATCGTGTCAAACTGCGCAGGGTGAGTTGCACGTACCCCGATCCTCAGGCCCGCCGCTCCAGGCAGGCGTAATAAAACCCGTCGGTGTCTGCCTCGCCCGGCAGCAGGTTGAAGCCTGGATCCGGGCCAGCCACTGCGGGCAGTTGCCCCGGAATACGCAGCCTAGCAGATTCGCTCGACTCGACCGCATCGGGCGTCGCGGCGAGGAATGCGCTCAGCACGGCCTGGTTCTCGACCCGGAACATCGAGCAGGTCGCGTACAGCAGACGGCCACCGGTCCGAAGCATGGACCACGCGGCGCGCAGCATGTTCCGCTGACGGGCCGCGAGACCTTCCAGGTCACCGGGACGACGCAGCAGCTTGATGTCGGGATGGCGGCGGATCACCCCACTGCCCGAGCAAGGTACGTCGAGCAGGATGCTGTCGAAGTGCCGGCCATCCCACCACGCACCCGGGTTCAGCAGGTCACCGGCCGAAACCCTGCCTTGCAGCCCCAGTCTGGCGAAATTGTCCTCCACCCTGCGGCACCGCTGCGGATCGATGTCGAGAGCCAGCAGGTCGATCCCGTTCCCCGCCAGCTCCAGCAGGTGACAGGCCTTGCCCCCGGGCGCGGCACAGGCGTCCAGGACCCGCGCCCCGATCGGCGGCGACAGCAGCCGGGCGGCCAGCTGGGCAGCGGCGTCCTGCACCGACACCTCGCCCTCGGCAAAGCCCGGCAGTTCCGCCACATCGACCGGACGGACGAGACGTAGCGCTTCCGGGGCGCTGGCCCAGGGCAAGGCCTCGTGACCCGCCGCGGCGAGGCGCGCGGCGTAATCGCACGGATCGATTCGCTGTCGATTGACCCGCAGCCACATGGGCGGATGCTGGTTGCCCGCCGCCAGAATGGACTCCGCCCGGGCAGGCCAGTCGGACTCGACGCGCTCGACCAGCCAGGCCGGGTAACCCAGTCGCGTGGCGAGGCCCGCCGGCAAGGACTCCACCAGCGTCGCCCTCTCGCGCTGGAACCGCCTCAGGAGGGCATTGATGAAGCCGGTCGCGCGGGCATGACCCATGAGCCTGGCGGCCTCCACGGTTTCCGCCACGGCGGCATGAGGAGGGGTCCTCCCCTCCTCGAGTTGATGCAAGCCGAGCAGGACCAGCGAAATGACCTCCGGGTCGACCCGCCGGCCCGGCCGGTCGGCCATCAGGGCGAAAAGCGCCTGCAGGCGGAGATACCCTCGCACGCATCCCCAGGCCAGCGACTGCACCGCCGGGCGGTCGGGTGCAGGCAGACCCAGCTGCGCGAATGCATCCTCCAGTGTGCGGCCCTCCGTAGCGACGGCGGCCACCACCCGGGCCGCCGCGGCGCGGATCGAGGCAGAGCTCACGGGCCCCGCCCCAGCACCCGCCCGGTCAGGGAGCGGCCGCGGACGAACTCGCCCGCCGGCAGGGGTTTGCCACCCGCCAGTTGCACGCGATCCAGGCTCAGCAGGCCCTGGCCGCAGGCCACCTCGATGCCGGCCTCCCCGGCCCGCAGGATGGTCCCCGGCGGGGCGTCGCCGGCGGAAGCCTCGACAGGTCGCGCGGCCCAGATCCTGAGCTGGCGCCCCTCCAGGGTGGTCTCCGCCACGGGCCACGGGTCAAAGGCGCGCACCCGGCGGGCCAAGTCGTGCGCCGGCAGCGACCAGTCGAGGATCGCCTCGGACTTGTCGAGCTTGGCTGCATAAGTCACGCCCTCCGCCGGCTGTGGGGTGAAGTGCGCTTCACCCCGCTCCAGCTGGTCGAGGGCGGCCACGATGAGCCTCGCGCCCCGCCGCGCGAGCCGGTCATGCAGGCGCCCGGCGGAATCCTCCGGCCCGATTGGCTCGGCTTCCCGCAGCAGCATGGGGCCGGTATCGAGCCCGGCCTCCATACCCATGATGGTCACGCCCGTCTCCACATCACCGGCCAGGATGGCGCGCTGGATGGGCGCGGCACCACGCCAGCGCGGCAGCAAGGAGGCGTGGATGTTCAGGCAGCCGAGCCGGGGCACGTCCAGGATGCCTTGGGGCAGGATGAGCCCGTAGGCGACCACCACCAGGACGTCCGGCGCCAGCGCCGCCAGCGCCCCGGCTGCTCCCGGGTCGCGCAGCGTGGCCGGCTGGGCGACAGGTATGCCCAGCTCGCCAGCCCGGCGCTTGACCGGTGAGGCCAACAGCTTCAGGCCGCGGCCGGCCGGACGATCAGGCTGGGTATAGACCGTAACGGCCCGGTGCCGCGAAGCGGCGATTGCCTCCAGCGCAGGCACCGCAAAGTCCGGGGTCCCGGCGAAGACGATAGACAGGCCAGGCATGGGCAAAGCCTCGGGGAGGAGGCTCAGATGACCGGGACGCCGGCCTCCGACTGCGCCGGACGGGAGGCGCGCAGCTTGCGTTCCTTGTCCAGGCGCTTGCGGATCCGCTGGCGCTTGAGCTCGGACAGGTAGTCGACGAACAGCTTGCCCTGCAGGTGATCCATCTCGTGCTGGATGCAGACAGCCATCAGCCCCTTGGCCTCGAGCTCGAACTGGCGGCCGTCACGGCCCAGCGCCCGCACCCGGATGTGGGTGGGACGCTCGACGTCGTCGTAGATGCCCGGCACCGAGAGACAGCCCTCCTGGGTGGGGCCGGGCTCGGCACGGTGGAGGATCTCGGGGTTGATGAAGACCTGCGGATCGCTGCGATCCTCGGACACGTCCACCACCAGCACCCGCCGATGCACGTCGACCTGGGTAGCCGCCAGGCCAATGCCCTTGGCCGCGTACATGGTCTCGAACAGGTCGTCGACCAACCGGCGGACCTCGTCATTCACCTGCTCGACCGGTTCCGCCACGGTGCGCAACCGCGGGTCGGGAAACTCGAGGATAGTGAGAAGGCTCATGGTGATAGGGTCCGCATTTCGTGTAACTTGGCCGTCAATACTGCTAGAGTCTGCATTATAAATGGGCACAACATCGTTGCACCGAGGTTCTTCAGTGATGGCGCGCCATGATGTCTTCAAGTGGGTCGCGCCCGCCGCGATCGCCGTCCTGCTCCTGATCGGCGGTGACCGGGCAGGCGCGCAGCAGGGCGGCATCGACCGCGATGTGATCCCGGTGGCGCCGGATGCGCCGGAGCGTTATGTCGTCCAGCGAGGCGACACGCTGTGGGACATCTCCGCCAAATT
>JAURLT010000037.1 GCA_030831085.1 Gammaproteobacteria bacterium | reverse complement strand
CTCGCTCGCCGCTTCCACAGCTGGCGCGGACTCAGCCTGGTGGCGCTGTGCCTGCATGATGGTGCCCTCCGCCTCCTCGCCCGATGGCGATGAAGACAGGCCCGCCCAGACGGCGGCAGCGGTGAACACCACGGCGATGACCAGCACTGCCCCCTTCGATAACTGTTTGCTCATGGTCCATTTTTCCTGGTTGGGTGGTGGTGCACTAGGTGTCACTCATCAGGGCGGGGCTAGTTACCTACTGTTACCTATTACCTGTGTTCAAGGCCTTGGCCGCCTCGCTCGCCTGAGCCCGGTCTGCATCGCCCTGACCGGCGTCTGGCTCGGCTAACTGCTCAGCGCTCAGGCCCTCGGTGGCCACCGCATCGGCCTCGCTCGCCCCTGCACCCGCTGGCGCGGACTCAGCCTGGTGGCGCTCCGCCTGCATGATGGTGCCCGCCGCCTCCTCGCTTGACGGCGCCGAAGACAAGCCCGCCCAGACGACAGCAGCCGCAACCGCCACGGCGATCACCAGCACCGCCCCCTTCGATAACTGTTTGCTCATGGTCCATCTCTCCTGATTGGATGGCTGAAATTGGAAAACTGTCCAATTCTTCCACGAAGTACAGTAACACGCGCAAAAGGTTGGCGGAGAGGGTGGGATTCGAACCCACGGTCCCCGTGAGGGGACGCCGGTTTTCAAGACCGGTGCATTCAACCGCTCTGCCACCTCTCCGCGGCGGGTTTTCGCGGGTGAATTGTCACGGCTGAACGGCGGTCTAGCAAGGGACGATGGGAACCGCAGGGATAGCAGACGGTCAAATTGACCTGAACAAATTTTCGTGTTTTAGTATTCGATAAGTCGTTGATTAAGGAGCACTCATCACATGGATCGCTATTCAGGCACGCCGCAGGTTCGAGCCCAGCCCATTGAGGTCCCGGCCTCCGCTCTGCTCGCCAACCGCGTACTCAAGAACACCTACCTGCTCCTGGCCGCCACCCTGGGGTTCTCCGCCATTACGGCTGGCCTGGCCATGGCTTACAACCTGCCGCATCCGGGCATGCTGATCACCCTGGTCGGCTATTTCGGCCTGCTGTTTGCCGTGCACAAGACGGCCAACAGCGCCACCGGCCTGTTTTTCGTCTTCGCCTTGACCGGCTTTATGGGCTACACCCTGGGCCCAATCATCAGCGCTTACCTGCAGTTCGTCCCGAACGGGCACAACGTGGTGCTGAACGCATTCGCCATCACCGCCATCACCTTCGTGGGTCTCTCTGCCTATGCGGTGCGTAGTGGCCGACGCTTCTCGTTCATGGGGGGCTTCCTGTTCGTGGGCATCATCGCCGCCTTCCTGCTGGGTCTGGCTGCCTTCTTCTTCGAGTTGAGCGGCCTGTCGCTGGCGGTCTCGGCGATGTTTGTCCTGTTGATGTCGGGGCTGATCCTCTATCAGACCGGCGAGATCATCCACGGGGGCGAGACGAACTACATCCTCGCCACCGTGACGCTCTACGTGAGCATCTTCAACCTGTTCACCAGTCTGCTGCACCTGCTGGGGTTTGCCGGCGAGGACTAAACGATCGAAACCGGCTCAGGCCCCGGGCCTGAGCCGGTCGACGCCTCCCATGTACGGCCGCAGGACGTCGGGAATCACCACCGAGCCGTCGGCTTGCTGGTAGTTCTCCAGCACGGCGATCAGCGCGCGGCCCACCGCCACCCCGGAACCATTGAGCGTGTGGACCGATTCCGGCTTGCCGGTCTCGGGATTGCGCCAGCGCGCCTGCATGCGACGGGCCTGGAAGGCCTCGCAGTTGCTGCAGGAGGAAATCTCCCGGTAACGCCCCTGCGACGGTAACCACACCTCCAGATCGTGGGAGCGCGCAGCCGAAAAGCCCATGTCGCCGGCGCACAGCGCCATCACCCGATAGGGCAGCTCGAGCCGCTCCAGCACCGCACATGCGTGCGCGGTCAACTCCTCCAGCGCGGCATGGGAGTCTGCTGGGCGAACGATCTGGACCAACTCCACCTTGTCGAACTGGTGCTGACGGATCATGCCCCGGGTATCCCGACCATAGGATCCGGCCTCCGAGCGGAAACAGGGCGTGTGGGCGACCAACTTCAGCGGCAGCTCGGAGTCCTCTACGATGCGATCCCCCACCAGATTGGTCAGCGGCACCTCCGCCGTCGGAATGAGATACAGGTCGCGCTCGCCCGTGACGGCGAACAGGTCTTCCTCGAACTTGGGCAGCTGCCCGGTACCGGTCAAAGTCTGCCGGTTCACGAGGTAGGGCACGTAGACCTCGGTGTAGCCGTGCTCGCCCGTGTGCAGCTCGAGCATGAACTGCGCAAGCGCCCGATGCAGGCGCGCCATACCACCGCGCATCACGGCGAAGCGCGCACCGGAGAGACGCCCGGCGGTCCCGAAATCCAGCCCGCCTAAAGTTTCACCCACGCTTACGTGATCAGCGGCCTCGAAGCCCAGCGCGGGTGGCTCGCCCCAGCGGCGCAACTCCTGGTTATTGGATTCGTCGAGCCCGTCCGGTACCGAGGGATGCGGCAGGTTGGGCAGCCCGAGCAGCAGGCCATCGAGTTCCGCCTGCACCGCCAACAGGCCGTCCTCTGCACGCTTGAGTTCGGCGCCGAGGTTTTCAACCTCGGCGAGCAACGGGGCGATGTCCTCGCCCCGCCCCTTGGCCTGGCCGATCGCCTTGGAGCGTGTGTTGCGGTCGTTGCGCAGGCGGTCCGACTCCACCTGCAGCGCCTTGCGGCGGGCCTCGAGATCCAGGAAGGATTCACGATCGAGGTCGATTCCCCGGCGGCGCAGTCCAGCGCATACCTCGTCGAGGTCGTTGCGAAACATCCTGATGTCCAGCACCCGTCAGCCTCCCGTCTCAGTCAATCCAGCCAGTACCTGCCCCAGGCGAGGCCGGTCCAGGCCCCCGTCACGCACAACGTGACGCTGGCCACCACATAGAACCCGGCCCGCAGGAAACCGTGCTGCTCGGCCAGCCACAGCGTCTCCAGCGAAAAACTGGAAAAGGTCGTGAACCCACCCAGCACGCCCAGAATCCAGAAGTAGCGCCAGGCCTCCGCATTGCCCGTTCGCTCTGCCAACAGCACCCAAGCCATCCCGATCGCAACGCTGCCCAGCAGATTCACGCCCAGCGTACCCCAGGGGAAACTGCGGCCCAACCAGGCCATCGCCAGTTCACCCACGCCGTAGCGCGCCACGCCACCCAGCGCGCTGCCCAGAGCCACGGCGGCCAGGTTCTGCAAAGTCATCATCAGTCCTTCCCCGGCCCGCGGCGCGCTGAGCGGATTTTTTCCAGCGCCTCGCCAATCCGGATCTCCAGGCCGCGCGGCGCCGGATGATAGTAGATGCGCTGCCCGAGTGCCTCCGGAAAGTAGGTCTGCCCCTCGGCCAGGCCGCCCGGTTCGGCGGGATCGTAGCGATAGCCTTCGCCATACCCCAGATCCTTCATCAGGCGGGTCGGCGCGTTGCGCAGGTGCATGGGCACCTCGAGCGTCCCGTGTTGCCGAACATCCTGGCGGGCCGCAGCCATCGCCTGGTAGACCGAATTGCTCTTGGCCGCGCAGGCCATGAACACGACCGCCTGACCTAGGGCCAGGTCGGCTTCAGGACTGCCCATGCGTTCGTGCGCCTGCCAGGCATCCATGGCGAGGGACAGTGCACGGGGGTCGGCATTGCCGATATCCTCGATGGCCATCCGGGCAATGCGCCGGGCGAGATAGGTGGGATCGCAGCCCCCATCCAGCATCCGGCACAGCCAGTAGAGCGCAGCATCGGGATCACTCCCTCGCACCGACTTGTGCAGCGCCGAAATCTGATCGTAGAACTGCTCACCCTGCTTGTCGAAACGGCGCAGGCCGCCGCTCGCCACCTCCCGAACCGCCTCCAGGGTCAGCAGGCGCAGGCCGTCCTTGTCGACCGGAGCGAGGTCAGCCGCAATGTCCAGCAAGCCCAGGGCACGGCGAGCGTCGCCGTCTGCGGCCTCTGCCAGGAGCGTCAGCACGCCTTCCTCGACCGTCCAGGCCTCTCCGCCCAGCCCGCGCTCGGTGTCCTCTAGCGCGCGCTGAAGCAGACCGGTGATCTCCCCGGCAGAGAGGGACTTCAGCACGTAGACCCGCGCCCGCGACAGCAAGGCCGAGTTCACCTCGAAGGAGGGATTTTCGGTGGTGGCGCCTATGAAGATCAGGGTGCCGTCCTCCACGAAGGGCAGGAAGGTGTCCTGTTGGGACTTGTTGAACCGGTGCACCTCGTCGAGGAACAGCACCGTGGGCTGGCCGTCGGCCTGACGCTGAGCCCTTGCTGCCTCGACGACCTGGCGCACTTCCTTGACGCCAGATAGAACTGCGGACAAGGCCTCGAAGCGCAGGCCGCAACTGGCGGCCACCAGTCTGGCCAGCGTGGTTTTCCCGGTTCCTGGCGGTCCCCACAAGATCATGGAGTGCGCCGTACCGGACTGCCCCAGCCTGGCCAGCGGCCTGCCCTCACCCAGCAGGTGGGCCTGACCAGCAACCTCGGCGAGCGTCCGTGGACGCATGCGGTCGGCCAGGGGTCGCCAGGGAGTCGCTGAGCCGGGCAAAAGGCTGGCCTGACGCGAGCCCATCACCGGTTCCCGGTCAGTCCCAGCGCACGCTCGACGCGACCAGCCCAACCGCCGATGCCCACCCAGGCCAGCATCAGCATCAGGCTGGCACCGAGCAGGTTGGCGAGAAAGTCGCGCCAATCAGCGTATCGACCGAGGCCCATCAAGGCTTGCATCAATTCCACGCTGCCGCCGAGGGTTACAACGAACGCCCACGCCACTACGTACCAGGAATGGCGCAGCATCCCCACGATCCAGAACATGAGGGCCGCATACGCTGCAGCATGGTTGAGCTTGTCGTTGTCGTTCAAGCCATCCAGTGGCAAGCGCGGAAGCAGGCTGCCCAGTAGAATCAGAGCGACGATCAGCGCCGCGCCAAGGATCCACCACCGCGGCTTGGCAAGGTCCAGCAAGGGTCAGGGCCCACCCAGCCCGATCACGTCGACACCCGCAGGGGGCTCGAACTGGAAAGTGTCCTCGGGAATGTTGGCGTTGAGTTCCACACGCAGCAGGGTGATGACCGTCTTTTGCCCGAGCCGGTCATGCAGTTCCATCACGGAGGGCACCTGGCCACGAAAAGCCATCAGCACTTCCGTGAACTCCGCATCGGAGGCACGAGGTACCAGGCGCACCCAATCGAGCGCTGCCTGAGTCGGCAGCTGCTCCACCCGATGCGTCTCATCCACCTTGCCGGTACCAGCCAGCAAGGCAAGCGGCGTTGCACCGAGCGCCTCACCCAGTCGACGCCGGGTTACCTGCTCGAGGTCGACGTCGTACAACCACACCGTCGTGCCATCACTGACCAGCCGCTGCTCACCAGGAGTCAGGTAATGCCAATCAAAGCGACCGGGACGAGCCAGGGCAAAACTGCCCTCGGCCCTCTCCTTTAGTGCACCTCGTGAGTCCCTCACTTCCTGGACAAAGTCGCCACGCAGCGTCTTGATGGCGCCCAACTGTTGGTCAAGGTCCAGCCCCGATACCGTCCCGGAGACGGACAGCAGCACAGCAGCCTGAGCGGCGATCCACGCTCCGCGCAGCGTCATCAGTCCTCCGCCGGCGCGTCGATGAGCACTTCCCGACTGCCATTGGGCTGCAGCGGCCCGACCAGCCCGGCACTCTCCATGGCTTCGACCATCCGCGCGGCGCGGTTGTAGCCAATCTTGAGGCGACGCTGCACGCCAGACACCGAAGCCTTGCGGGTTTCCAGCACCACCTTCACGGCCTCATCGTAGAGCGGGTCCTGCTCGGGATCCCCCTCGCCGCCGCCCTCGCCCTCTTCGCCCGGCAGTCCGGGTACGGGGCCCGTGGGCCCGGAAAGCACCTCGTCCAGATAGACCGGCGCGGATCCGTGGCGCAGGGAATCCACCACCCGATGAACTTCCTGGTCGGACACGAAGGCACCGTGAACCCGGGTCGGCACGGAGGTACCCGGCGGCATGTAGAGCATGTCGCCGTGTCCCAGCAGGGACTCGGCGCCGCTCTGATCCAGGATCGTGCGCGAGTCAACCTTGGCCGAGACCTGAAAGGCGATCCGGGTCGGGATATTGGCCTTGATCAGGCCGGTGATGACATCCACCGACGGGCGCTGGGTAGCCAGGATCAGGTGGATGCCCGAGGCACGCGCCTTCTGGGCGAGGCGCGCAATCAACTCCTCGACCTTCTTGCCCACGATCATCATGAGGTCGGCAAGCTCGTCGATGACCACCACGATGTAGGGCGCTTCGCTCAGCACGGGAATGTCACCCTGGTACTTACCCTGCCGGAACAGGCTTTCCACCAGCGGATCGACCAGGGGCTTGCCCGCCTCCTCCGCATCGCGGATCTTGCGGTTCATGCCGGCCAGGTTGCGCACACCGAGCGCGGCCATCAGTTGATAGCGGCGCTCCATTTCGGCGACGCACCAGCGCAGCGCGTTACCGGCCTGCTTCATGTCGGTGACCACCGGGGCCAGCAGGTGCGGTATGCCCTCATACACCGACAACTCGAGCATCTTGGGATCGACCATGATCAGCCGCACCTGCTCGGCCGTGGCCTTGTAGAGCAGCGACAGCACCATGGCGTTGATCGCCACCGACTTGCCCGAGCCGGTGGTGCCGGCAATCAGCAAGTGCGGCATGCGGGCCAGGTCGGCCACCACCGGGGCACCCCCGATGTCCTTGCCCAGCGCCAGCGCCAACGGCGAGCCCAGTTCATCGTATGCCTTGGACTTCACGATCTCGCCGAGGGTCACCACCTCGCGAGTTTCATTCGGAATCTCCAGGCCAACCACCGCCTTGCCGGGGATCACCTCCACCACGCGCACGCTGATCGCCGAGAGCGCACGGGCAAGGTCCTTGGACAGGTTGCTGATCTGGCTGACCTTGACGCCTGGCGCGGGCTTGAGTTCGAAACGCGTGACCACCGGACCCGGCTGGACGGCGACCACCTCGACCTCCACCCCGAAATCCTTTAGCTTGATTTCGACGAGGCGGGACATGGCCTCCAGCGCTTCCTCCGAATAACCCGCCTCGCGGGCGCCGGGGTCGTCCAGCAGGCCAAGGGCCGGCAACTCGCCGGGTGCGGAGCGGGTGAACAGTGAGGCCTGCCGTTCCTTCTCCACGCGCTCACTCTTTTCGGGCACGGCCGGCGCGGGTGGCTCGATCCGGGGCGCTACCCGCTGCGATGACTTGCGTTTGCCGGCCTTGACAGTAGCCTCGCGCTGATCCCTCGCCTCACGCCCCTGGGCCTGGTCACGCGCCGCGTGGATGCGGCCCATCACCCAAGCATGCAGCGCCATCACGCTGGCCCCGATCGCGTCCATCACCGTCAACCAGGACACACCCGAAAAAAGCTGGACGCTGGCAAACCAGACGGCCAGCAGGATCAGCGTGGCGCCCAGGAAGGACACACCACCGGCCAGCGACTCCCCGACCAGGATGCCCAGCACACCGCCGGCGCTGGACTGCAGGACACCCGGCTCCCAGTGCAAGGTAGCCAAGCCGCAACTGGAGGCCATGGCCAGGACGATCCCGGCCACGCGGATGGCCAGCCCGGTGCCGCGACCGAGCGGCGCGTCCCGTCGGCTAACCAGCAGCATCACCCCATAGCCCATGGCGAGCGGCAGGAGGAAAGCCGGCAGGCCGAACAGCATGAACAAGATGTCGGCGATCAGTGCGCCGCCCCGCCCGATCAGGTTACTGACCTGCCCAGGATCCCCGGTATAGCTGAAACTCGGGTCGGCGGGATCGTAGCTGGCCAGCGCCAGCAGCAGGACCAGGGCGAGGGCCCCGATAACGACGGCCACGGCCTCACGAAGGCCCCGCAGCGTCCTGGGATCCAGCGGAGTGTTCTCCGGGTTCGTCTGGGCTTCGGCGCGCGCCACCAAGACCTCTCAGTTAAGTTGAGGAAACAATCCCAAATTCTTGAATTTATAAGGTTACTTAACCAAACGACCGATCTCAAGCCCGGGAACTTTATTCATCGTGCGCGTTCCCCTAGGATGTCCGGCTGTTTTGCGGAGACTATACATGAGCACGCCCCGACACACCCGACTCGCGATCCTCGGCTCCGGCCCGGCCGGTTACACCGCCGCCATTTACGCGGCCAGGGCCAACCGTTCGCCGCTGCTCATCACCGGCCTCGAACAGGGTGGTCAATTGATGACCACCACCGAAGTCGACAACTGGCCGGGCGACGTAGAGGGTCTGCTCGGCCCGGACCTGATGGACCGCATGCGCCGCCACGCCGAGCGCTTTGGGGTGGCCATGGAACTCGACCAGATTCACACCGTGGAGCTTGGCCAGCGTCCGTTCAGGCTCACGGGCGATGCGGGGACCTACACCTGTGATGCCCTGATCATCGCCACCGGCGCCTCGGCCCGCTACCTGGGACTGGAGTCAGAAACGGCTTTTCGTGGCCGCGGCGTCTCGGCCTGCGCCACTTGCGACGGATTTTTCTACCGGGACCAGCCGGTGGCCATCGTCGGCGGTGGCAACACGGCGGTCGAGGAAGCACTCTATCTGGCGAATATTGCCTCGCACGTGACCCTGGTCCATCGGCGTGACCGCCTGCGGGCCGAGAAGATCCTCCAGGACAGGCTGTTCGCGCAGGCCGAGGCCGGCAAGGTAACCCTGCTGTGGAATCATGAGGTCGACGAGGTTCTGGGCAATGACGCCGGCGTGACCGGTGTGCGCCTGAAGAGCACCGCTGACGGTTCGCTGCGCGAGGTCGAGGTGCCGGGCTTGTTCATCGCGGTCGGGCACACCCCCAACACGGGCATCTTCGAGGGGCAACTGGAGATGAAGGGGGGCTACATCCAGGTCCGGACCGGGCTACACGGCTTTGCGACCGAGACCAGCGTGGCGGGCGTGTTTGCTGCGGGCGACGTGGCAGACCACGTCTATCGGCAGGCGATTACCTCGGCCGGCACGGGTTGCATGGCGGCGCTGGATGCAGATCGCTATCTGGAGCAACTGGACGACGCAGGCTGAGGCCGCCCATTGCGGCTCAAGGTTCTCGACAGCATTTCGGAGATCGAAGCCTCGGCGTGGAACGCGCTGAACCTCGGCGGGCGCCCGTTCCTCAGGCATGAGTTCCTGCTCGCCGCGGAGTCCTCCGGGTCCGCCGTGGCCGAAACCGGCTGGCGGGCGAGGCACCTGGTGCTCGAGGAGTCCGGCACGCTCGTCGGTGCCATGCCGCTGTACGAGAAGGATCACTCCTGGGGAGAGTTTGTCTTCGACTTCGCCTGGGCTCGAGCCTATGCCGAGCACGGTCTCTCTTATTACCCCAAGCTGGTGGCGGCCAGCCCGTTCACGCCCGCCACCGGCCCAAGACTGCTGGTCAAGTCGGGCGCCCCCGAGGAGCGCATCGGCCAGCTACTGTTGGAGGGCGCGGAATCATTGCGTCGGGAACTGGGCGCCAGTTCCGTGCACTGCTTGTTCGTGGAACCCGGGCAGCGAGACTGGCTCGAGGAGCAGGGCTTCCTGCCGAGGCTGGATTGCCAGTTCCACTGGCATAACCGGGGCTATGGGGAGTTCGAGGACTTCCTGGCTGAATTCAGTGCGGACAAGCGCAAGAAAGCCCGCCGTGAGCGCCGGCGGGTCAGCGAGCAGGGTATCCAGATGGTGGAGCTGCACGGCGGTGACCTCGATCGCACCACTTTGGAGACGGTCTATGCCCTGCACGCCTCCACCTTCTTCGCCCGCGGCAACCCGCCTTATTTCACGCTCGACTTCTTCCGCCGACTGGCCCGGGAACTGCCAGGACAATTGATGGTGAAGCTGGCCATGCACCATGGGGAGGCCGTGGCGGTGGCAATTTTCCTGCGCGGAGAAGACACCCTCTACGGGCGCTACTGGGGTTCCAGCGGCAACTACCACAGCCTGCATTTTGAGACCTGCTATCACCAGGGCGTCGACTACTGCATTCGGGAAGGCCTGTCGCGCTTTGAGCCAGGCACCCAGGGTGAACACAAGATCGCCCGGGGTTTCCGACCGGTTCCGGTCTGGTCGATGCACCGCCTGGCCCATCCGGCCTTCGCCCAGGCAGTCGCCGCCTACCTGGCGCGGGAGCGGCAACACATCGAGGGTTACCTGAAGGCCGCCGGCGACCACGTGCCTTTCCGCCGCGACCTTGCAGCCACGGACCTGTTGGTTGATGGATCGGCTCTGCATCCTCGCTGAAGACGACGGTCCGGAGGCCCTGCCTCCGACCGGGATGGCCCTGGAGGAGCCCAACGGCCTCCTTGCCGCAGGAGGCTCGCTGCGCCCGGAGTGGCTGCTGGCCGCTTATCGCCGCGGGATCTTCCCGTGGTTTGCCAGTGGCCAGCCCATCCTGTGGTGGAGTCCGGACCCACGCGCCATCCTGGTTCCCGGCGAGTTTCGCTGTTCGCGCAGCCTGGGCAAACGGCTCCGGCGCGCGGATTTCGAGCTGCGCCTCGATTCTGCCTTTTCCGAGGTGGTCCGGGCCTGTGCCACGGTACCCCGACGCGAGCCCGGCACCTGGATTACCCGGTCCATGACGTCCGCCTATCAGGCCCTGCACGCGCTCGGCCACGCCCACTCGGTGGAGGCATGGCAGGAGGGGGAACTCGTGGGTGGTCTCTATGGGGTATGCCTGGGTGGCGTCTTCTTCGGGGAATCCATGTTCAGCCGACAAACCGACGCCTCGAAGGCTGCCCTCGCCGGGCTGGTCGAGCTGTGTCAGACGCACCACATCGAGTTGATCGACTGCCAGATGCAAAACCCTCATCTGGAGTCGCTGGGGAGCAAAATGGTGCCTCGCAGGACCTTCGAGGGGCTGCTGGAAAGATGGTGCCGGGAGGAGGGTTCGCGCTGGCCTGTGGGTAATCCGATTGCGATAAGTGGCCGGGTCGTGCAGAATCCGCGCGGCTGAAGACGCCAACAGGATCGGATGAGCAAAGAAGACGCAATCCAGATGGACGGAGAGGTGGTTGATACCCTCCCCAACACCACTTTCCGGGTCAAGCTGGCCAACGGTCACGTGGTGACTGCGCACATCTCCGGAAAGATGCGCAAGAACTACATCCGCATCCTCACCGGCGACAAGGTGACCGTCGAGATGACGCCCTACGACCTCACCAAGGGTCGCATCGTCTACCGCGAGCGCTGATCGATCCCCTCACTGCTGGGTGATCAGCTCCGGCTCCCGTGCCGGCTTGCAGTGCAGCTTCAGGGAGTCTCCCGTCTCGTCCAGCGTGACGCGTACGCTGCCACCATCCGCTAGCTTGCCGAACAGCAGCTCTTCAGCCAGCGGTCGCTTGATGTGCTCCTGGATGACCCGCGCCATGGGGCGAGCGCCCATCTTCGGATCATAACCGCGCATCCCGAGCCAGGCTCGCGCCTCGTCGTCGACGCTCAGGGCTACGCCCTTCGCCTCGAGCTGGGCCTCGACTTCCAGCAGCAGCTTATCCACGACCCGCTCGATAATCCGCCGCTCCAGCGGCTGGAACTGGATCACCGCGTCCAGTCGATTGCGGAATTCGGGCGAGAACATCCTGCGGATCGCCTCCATGCCGTCACTGGCGTGGTCCTGCGGCGCGAAACCAATGCAGGGGCGACTCATCTCGAAGGCCCCGGCGTTGGTGGTCATGATGATGATCACGTGACGGAAATCGGCCTTCCGCCCGTTGTTATCGGTAAGCGTGCCATGGTCCATGACCTGCAGCAGCAGGTTGAACACGTCGGGGTGGGCCTTTTCGATCTCGTCGAGCAGCAACACGCTGTGCGGATGCTTGCTGACCGCCTCGGTCAGCAGCCCACCCTGATCGAAGCCGACATAGCCCGGCGGCGCGCCGATCAGGCGCGAGACAGTGTGCCGCTCCATGTACTCGGACATGTCGAAGCGCAGGAACTCAACCCCAAGGGCCATGGCCAGCTGCCGGGTGACTTCGGTCTTGCCGACGCCGGTCGGCCCGGCGAACAGGAAGGACCCCACCGGCTTGGCCTCGGCACCGAGGCCCGCGCGGGCCATGCGTATGGCGGAACACAGCGCATCGATGGCGGGATCCTGGCCGTAGATGACCAGCTTGAGGGTGCGATCGAGGTTGCGCAGCACCTCGCGATCCGACAGCGAGACATTGGCCGGGGGGATGCGCGCGATGCGGGCGACGACCGCCTCCACCTGCCCGACGTCCACCTTCTCGGGACGCGTCTCGGCGGGCTTCAACCGAGTGGCCGCGCCCGCCTCGTCCACCACGTCGATCGCCTTGTCCGGGAGTTGGCGATCGCCAATGTGCCGGGCCGCCAGCTCGGCAGCCGCGACCAGCGATTCATCGGTGTAGGCAATGCCGTGGTGCTGCTCGAATTTTTCCCGCAGCCCGCGCAGAATCTCCACCGTCTCGGACACGGTGGGTTCCACCACGTCGATCTTCTGGAAACGCCGGGCGAGGGCGTGGTCCTTCTCGAAGATGCCGCGATATTCCTGATAGGTGGTCGATCCGATGCAGCGCAGCTGCCCGTTGGCCAGCGCCGGCTTGATCAGGTTGGAGGCGTCCATCACACCCCCAGAGGCTGCACCCGCCCCTATCACGGTATGGATTTCGTCTATGAAAAGGATAGCGCCGGGCTGGTCCCGCAATTCGGCCATCACCGCCTTGAGGCGCTTCTCGAAATCGCCCCGATATTTGGTGCCGGCGATCAGGGTGCCCATATCGAGCGAGTAGAGGGTGCAGTCAGCCAGCACCTGCGGCACCTTGCCCTCGACGATCATGCGCGCGAGACCCTCGGCAATGGCGGTCTTGCCCACCCCGGCCTCGCCGACGTAGAGCGGATTGTTCTTGCGCCGACGACATAGGATCTCGATGGTCCGCTCCACTTCCAGGGCGCGCCCGATCAGGGGATCGATGCGCCCCTCCCGGGCCAGCTGGTTGAGGTTGGTGCAGTAGCGGTCAAGCGCGCTGGCCTCAGCCTCGCCGTCTCCCTCCTTGCCGCCCTCGCCGGCAGAGTCGGCCCGACCCTCGCCGCGGGCATCACCATGCTTATCCAGCCCGTGGCTGATGAAGTTGACCACGTCGAGGCGCGTGATGTCCTGCCCGGCCAGGAGGAACGCCGCGTGGGATTGCTTCTCGCTGAATATGGCCACCAGGATGTTGACGACTCCAACCTCCTTGCGGCCGCTGGACTGGACGTGGAACACCGCTCGCTGCAACACCCGCTGGAAGCCAAGGGTAGGCTGAACCTCCCGGTCGTCACCTTCAGGCAGGACCGGGGTGGTGTCCTCGACATACTTTTCCAGTTCGCGCCGCAACGCAGACAGATCGGCGCCACAGGCCTTCAGCACCTTGGCCACCCCGCCGGTGTCCAGGATGCCGAGCAGCAGGTGCTCGACAGTCATGTATTCGTGTCGACGCTCGCGGGCCTTCTGGAAGGCATCGTTGAGGCAAATTTCCAATTCACTGGAAAGCATCAGGCCTCCTCCATGGTGCACAGCAGGGGATGCTGGTGTTGGCGGGCGTAACTGGTCGCCTGGGCAACCTTGGTTTCGGCAATTTCATAGGTATAGACCCCGCAGACCCCCTTACCTCGGGTATGCACCTCAAGCATCACGCGGGTCGCCTTGGTCCGGTCAAGCCCGAACACGCGTTGCAGGAGGTCAACTACAAACTCCATCGGCGTGTAGTCGTCGTTGATCAACAGCACTTGATACAGCGGCGGCTTCTTGAGCTTGGGGCGCGCCTCCTCCACCACCAGGCCCTGGTTCGGCTGCTGTTCGTCCGGATCCCGCTCGTCACCCATGCCCATCTCCAGCCCCGCAGCCTCCGATCGTCTTTGACAATGTATAGGGTCGGCCGTTCCTCGATACAAGATCATGACAGACCCGGCATTTTCACGCCTTGCCGGCCCGGTTTACCTTGTCGCCCCGCGCCGCAAGCCCGTATCATGTCACGAATTTATCTGGATACCGGAGCATGCAGAATCTGTCCAAGGCCGCCGCAATCCCGGCCACGCCCGCCGGGCGTGCCTGGGCGGCTGTCGTCCAGAGAAGCCCGGCGATCCTGGCGGCCTTGCTGGTTGTCGGCATGGCGGTCGAGGCGGCCACGGTCGCCTGGCGGCTCTTGTCTCCGCCGGGGCAGGAGGCCATGTCGGTGGCCGCCCCGACAGGAGAGGGTCAAGTCAACCTGGCCGCGGTAGTCAACGCTCACCTGTTCGGGCGGGCGCCACAAGCGGCCCGGGGTGAGGGCCCCACTCCAGTCAGTACTGCGCGTCTTGTGCTGGTAGGCACTCTCGCCGGCACCGACCCGGACGAGGGCTGGGCCATTCTCGGGGAAACCGCCCAGGCCGCGCGGGTGTACCGATCTGGAACCGCCCTGCCCGGAGGCATCCGGCTCAAGGAAGTGTATCCAGACCGGGTGATCCTCGACCGAGGGGGGCGCCTCGAAGTCTTGAACCTACCCCGTATCAGCGTAGGGGGTGGCTCGCCGGCGATGGCGATGAGTCGAACTCGACCTCTTCCCACCGCCGACCGGGTCCGCAGTGCGGTGTCCGTCGATCGCGGCGGTGTGTCGGAGCTGTTCCGCCCGCAACCGGTGTTCGCCGGCGGCCAGCAGAAGGGCTACCGCCTCTACCCTGGACGCAATCGCGCCCAGTTCGCCACCCTGGGCCTGCGCCCTGGCGACCTGGTCACGGCAGTCAACGGCGCGCCGCTGGATGATCCCGCACGAGGCATGGAAACGCTGCGCGGCCTCAGCGGCGGCGGCCCGGTGAACCTGACCATCGAGCGCAACGGGGTGGAACAGCAGGTCACCATCGACCCCTCTGCCGCAGTCGGCGCGCAGGACACCAGCAGCGAAAACGCGGAACCGGAGACACCCCCCTCGGCCGGTGCCCCGGAACCCGAGACAGAATGACGCGAGTCCGAAGGAAACAGTCATGAACAGCAGACCCCTCCGCATCCTGATGCTCAGCGCAGCGCTGGCGTGCGCCGGTGCGGCCACCGCCCAGCAGGGCCCTGCCATCACGCCGAACTACAAGGACGCCGACCTGGGCCAGGTCATCGAGGCGGTCGCGCAGGTTACCCGCAAGAACTTCATCGTCGACCCTCGCGTCCGTGCTCAGGTCACCATGCTGTCCACTACGCCGATGAGCCCGGCGGCCTTCTACGAGGCCTTCCTCGCCATCCTGCAGGTCCACGGTTTCGTCGCCGTGCCCTCGGGTGACGTGATCAAGATCCTGCCAGACGCCAACGCACGGCAAATGCCGGCCAACGACCTGCCGGACTCAGTCAGTTCGACCTCCGACGAGATCGTGACCCAGATCGTGCTGTTGAGGAACGTATCGGCGGCGCAGCTGGTGCCCATCCTGCGACCCCTGATCCCCCAGTACGGGCACCTCGCGGCGCATCCGGCCTCCAACATGCTGATCATCTCGGACCGGGCGGCCAACGTGAATCGCATGGTGCGCATCATCGAGCGCATCGACCGGGCCGGCGACCAGGAAATCGACGTCATCCGGTTGGAGCACGCCTCCTCGGCGGAGATCGTCCGGGTCATCAACGCGCTGGCGCCCACCGTGAGCGAAGGGAGTGCACCGCAGGTGGTCGCGGACGAGCGCACCAACAGCGTGCTGCTGTCGGGCGAAAGCTCGCAGCGCTTGCGTATCAAGACCTTGATCGCCCATCTCGATACGCCACTCGAGGCGGGCGGCGACACCCAGGTGCGCTACCTGCGCTATGCGGACGCGGAAAAGATCTCGGTAAAGCTCAAGGAGCAGGCGCAGGGTGCAGCCGTAGCGGCTGCCGGTGGAGGCCAGGCGGGGGCGAGCGCCGCGGCCAGTGCGGATCGTTCGATAAACATCTGGGCCGAACCGGACACCAATGCACTGGTGGTCACCGCCCCGCCCAAGATCATGAGGTCCCTGATGCAGGTCGTCGACCGACTGGACATCCGCAGGGCACAGGTCATGATCGAGGCCATGCTGGTGGAGGTATCCACCGACGCGGCCCGCGACCTCGGCGTCAACTGGGTCGTTGATGGCTCCAAGGACAACTTCCTGGTCGGCCTGTTCAACCAGCCCGTCGCCGGGGTGTCCCTGTCTGACGTCGCAGCAGGGGTGGGCGCTGTCGAATCCGGCAACCTTGCCACCGCTGCGGCGGCGGCACCGGGCGGCTTCACGGTTGCGGCCGGCCGCGTTCAGGACACCGGCACCAACTTTGCGGCCATCCTCAGGGCCCTCTCGAGCGACGGCGACACCAACGTTGTGTCGATGCCCTCGGTCATCACGCTCGACAACGAGGAAGCAGAGATCAAGGTAGCCCAGGAAGTGCCCTTCAAGACCGGCACTTATTCCAACACCGGATCGAACATTCCCGGCGTCAACCCTTTCACCACAATCGAACGCAAGGAAGTTGGCAACATCCTCAAGATCACCCCGCAGATCACCGATGAGGACACCATACTGCTGAAGATCGAACAGGAATCCTCGGGCATTGCTGCGGCGGCGGCGCAGGTGTCCAACGAGGATCTCATCACCAACAAACGAACCATCACCACGCGCGTATTGGTGGACGACGGAGGCATGATCGTCCTGGGCGGCCTGATCGAGGATCGCCTGACCGACAGCCAGTCGAGGGTACCGTTGCTTGGCAGCATTCCGCTGGTGGGCGAGCTATTCAAGAGCCGCTCGGTCAAAAAGACCAAGACCAACCTGATGGTCTTCATCCGCCCGCGCGTCATTCGCGATGCCCAGCAGGCGGCCTTCGAGACGGACGCAAAATACCGCTTCATCCGTGACCTGCAGATCGGGCGCGGCCGGGTGCCTCTCATGCCGGGTGAGCCCCAGCCCCTGCTGCCCGAAGCGCCGGCACTGCCGACCCCTGGTATGGAGGTCATGACTGAGGATGGCCAGCCCGAGCAATAAGCCATGAGCGCCTCACCAGAAACCTTCCGTCCGGCACCGAGGGTGCCGTTCGCCTTCGCCCGCCGCCACGGGGTACTGATCCGGGCGATCGTCGAGGGCAAGGCCTACGTCGTCTATCGCGATGGCGCCTCGCCCAACGGGGTAGCGGAGATCAAGCGTTTCATTGGCATACCGGTGGTCATCGAGCGCGCGACGGCCAGCGCGTTCGAAGAGATGCTGGCCCGCACCTATGAGGGGGGCGCCGGAGAGGCGGGCTCGATCGTTGAAGGCATGGAGGAGGAAACCGACCTGGTCGGTTTGGCGGAGGGGCTCCCGGAACCGTCCGACCTGCTTGAGAGCGAGGACGACGCTCCGGTCATCCGCCTGATCAATGCGGTGCTGACCCAGGCCATCAAGGAAAACGCCTCCGACATCCACATCGAGCCCTACGAAAACAGGCTGATGGTGCGCTTCCGCATCGATGGCGTCATGCGTGAGGTGCTGCAGACCAAACGGGCAGTGGCGCCCCTCCTGGTATCCAGGATCAAGGTCATGTCGCGGCTCGACATCGCCGAAAAGAGGCTCCCCCAGGACGGCCGCATCAGCCTGCGCATTGCCGGCCGTGCAGTCGACGTGCGCGTATCCACCATTCCGTCCGGGCATGGCGAACGCGTCGTGCTGCGTCTGCTGGACAAGCAGGCCGGCCGTCTCGACCTGGCCCAGCTCGGCATGGAGCCACGCGTCCAGGCCATGGTGGATGAACTGATCCACAAGCCCCACGGCATCATCCTGGTCACCGGCCCCACCGGATCCGGCAAGACCACAACCCTGTATGCCGCGCTGGAGCGAATCAACGACGACTCGCGCAACATCATGACGGTCGAGGACCCGATCGAGTACTACATCGACGGGATCGGCCAGACCCAGGTGAACACCAAGGTGGAAATGACCTTCGCGAGGGGACTGCGCGCCATCCTGCGCCAGGATCCGGACGTGGTGATGGTTGGCGAGATTCGCGACACCGAGACGGCGCAGATCGCCGTGCAGGCCTCGCTCACCGGTCACCTGGTCCTCTCCACGCTGCATACCAACACCGCCGTGGGGGCAGTCACGCGCCTGCGCGACATGGGCATCGAACCGTTCCTGCTGTCCTCCACGCTGATTGGCGTGGTGGCGCAGCGACTGGTCCGCAAGCTCGACCCTGCCACCCGGGTGCCCTACCAGGCTGGCGACTATGAGCGCCGCCTGCTCAACATCCCGGCCGGCGATCCCAATCCACAGCTCTACCGTCCCTCGGCGGATGGTGGCTCAGGTTATCGCGGTCGCACCGGCATCTACGAGCTGCTGGCGGTGGACGAGAACATCCGCCAGATGATTCATGACGGACGTGGCGAGATGGAAATGGAGCGGCACGCACGCATGCTCACCCCGGGAATCCGGGATGACGGCCGGCAGAAAGTACTGGCCGGCACGACCTCGCTCGAGGAACTGATGCGCGTGACCCGCGAGGACTGATGCCAGCCTGGGAATACACCGCGCTTGACGCCTCCGGCAAGGAGCGTAGCGGCGTCCTCGAAGGTGACTCGGCGCGCCAGGTACGTTCGCTGCTGCGCGAACAGGGCCTGCTGCCGGTCTTGGTAGAGGAAGTCGCCGACGAAAAGCCGCGCAGGATGGGCGGAATTTCCTTCGGTGGACGCATCAGCGCCATGGATCTTGCGCTGCTGACCCGCCAGCTGGCCACGCTGGTGCGCGCCGGGCTGCCCCTCGAGGAGGCCCTGCTCGCGGTATCCCAGCAGAGCGAGAAAGCCCGTACCCGTAACGTCCTGACCGGCGTACGCGCGCGCGTCGTGGAGGGACGAACCCTGGCCGAGGGCCTGGCTGCATTTCCGGCCATCTTCCCGGAGATCTACCGGGCTACGGTATCGGCTGGCGAACAGTCCGGACACCTGGATCAGGTGCTCGAGAGGCTCGCCGACTACACCGAAAACCGCCAGGTGCTGCAGCAGCGGATCCGCAACGCCATGGTCTACCCGGTACTGCTAACGATCGTCTGCCTCGGCATCGTGGCATTGCTGCTGGGCTACGTGGTGCCGGAGGTCGTCCGGGTCTTCGACGCCGGGGAAAGGGAACTGCCCGTGCTGACTCAGGTACTGATCGGGCTCTCCGACTTCATCCGCGACTGGTGGTGGCTGATCGTGGTCGTTGCCGTCGCGCTGGGCTATGCCGCCCGGGCCTCGCTGCGCAACCAGCAGACCCGCCGACGCTTCGACCGCTTCAAGCTCAGCCTGCCACTGATAGGTCGGGTGACCCGGGGCAACAACGCTGCGCGCTTCTCGCGCACCTTCGCCATCCTCACCGCCAGCGCCGTACCGGTCCTCGACGCGCTGAGGATTTCCGGCGAGGTGGTGACCAACCTGCCGATGCGGGAGGCCATCACCGAGGCCGCCGTGAGGGTTCGCGAGGGGGCCGCCATCGCCCGCTCCATCGCCACCAGCCGCCTGTTCCCACCCATGCTGGTCCACCTGATCTCCAGCGGCGAGTCGAGCGGCGCCCTCGATTCCATGCTGGAGCGGGCCGCGGACAATCAGGAGCGGGAACTGGACGGACTGGTCAACACGGCCGTGGGCATCCTCGGGCCAGTCATGATCCTGCTGATGGGCGGCTTCGTGTTCGTGATCGTGCTCGCCCTGCTGCTGCCCATCTTCGAACTCAACCAGATGGTGCGTTAGACCCTATTGCCAAGCCCCCTTGGCTGGCTTTATAAGAGCGCCGCAGGGATGGCTGCTTTCATCAAAAACACCGATGGTCGAAAAGGCTGACGACGGTTACGACGAGGACGGCGAAGACGAGGACTCCGGTAGTTCGGAGGGCATTGACCTCGACGAGATCATGAAGGATCTCGAGCCCGGGCGCCGCAAGCGGGGACACAAGGTTGCGGCCACGGACCCGGCCTGGCGCAAGCTGGAGCGCTACCTCGAGGAAAAGAGGACGCGCGAGCAGCTGTCTGACTTCGACGACTACGACATCGATGAGAGCAGCTAACGGAAGTCGCGGCTGGCAGTCGCCAGCGTACCCAGCCATGGGCTGCGATCCTCCAACCGGCTGGCGATGACGTGCAGCACCTGACCCTGCCGCTGTAGCCTGCCGTGGAAGCCCAGCAAGCGTGCTCCCAGCAGCACCCGACGCTGTCGCTCGGCCAGTTGCCGCCACACGATCAGGTTGACCTGTCCCGATTCGTCCTCGAGGGTGACGAACGTGACGCCCGCCGCCGAACCCGGACGCTGTCGGGTGATCACCAGTCCGCCGCTCCTGACCTCCGCCGCATCCGCAGTACTGGCAAGTTCGCCCAGCGGCAACCAACCCAGTTCATCCAGCCGTCGTCTCAACAGCGCCAGTGGGTGTCGACCCAGCGTGAAGCCAAGCGAGCGGTAGTCCGCGACCAGTTCCTCCCCCTCCTCGGGGACGCGCAGCAAGGGGACGCCCTCGGTTGCGACAGGTACTGGGAACAGGGGCAGCGGCTTCTCGATCCCGCTGACCCGCCAGCCCGCCCGGTGCCGATGCCCAGTCAGGCCGGCCAGTGCGCCAGCCGCGGCCAGTGCCTCGAGGTCGCGCTTCGACAGGGCTGCCCGCAGGGCGAGGTCCTGAACGGACTGGTAGGGCGACTCGCTGCGCAACGCCACCGCCCGGCGCCCGGCAGCCCCGGACAAGCCGCCGACCTGGCCAAGGCCGATACGCAGTGCCGGCTGGCCGTTGGCATCGACCTCCAGGGTTGACTCCCAGTCGCTCACGGAAATATCGACCGGACGGACCTCCACGCCATGCTCGCGCGCATCGCGGATCAGCTGGGCGGGCGCGTAAAATCCCATGGGTTGGCTGTTGAGCAGGGCACAGCAGAACGCAGCGGGCTCGTGGCACTTCAGCCAGGCCGAGACGTAGACCAGGAGTGCGAAGCTGGCGGCATGTGATTCCGGGAACCCGTACTCGCCAAAGCCCAGAATCTGCCGGAACACCTGCCGGGCGAAGGACTCGTCATAGCCGCGCTCACGCATGCCGTCGACCAGCCGCTGTTCGAAGGGTCCCAGTGAGCCCTTGCGCCGCCAGGCCGCCATGGCCCGACGCAACTGGTCCGCCTCCCCGGGGCTGAAGCCGGCAGCGACAATGGCCAGCTGCATCACCTGCTCCTGGAAGATCGGCACGCCGAGGGTTCTTTCCAGCACTTGCTGGACAGCCTCGCCCGGATAGCTGACCTCCTCCAGGCCCGCACGTCGCCGCAGGTAGGGATGGACCATCTGGCCCTGGATTGGACCGGGACGCACGATGGCCACCTCGATGACCAGGTCGTAAAAGTTGCGCGGCCTCAACCGCGGGAGCATGGCCATCTGTGCCCGCGACTCGATCTGGAATACACCAACCGTATCGGCCCTACAGATCATGTCGTAGACGGCGGGATCCTCGGCAGGCACGTCGGCCAGCGCCAGCGGCTTGCCGCGAAAGCGCGAGACCTCCCCGAGGGCACGGCGGATGGCCGAGAGCATGCCAAGCGCCAGGACGTCCACCTTGAGCAGGCCCAGTTCGTCGAGATCGTCCTTGTCCCACTGGATGACGGTACGCCCCGGCATGGTCGCATTCTCGATCGGCACCAACTCCTCGAGCAGCCCGCGGGCGATGACGAAGCCACCGGTGTGCTGCGACAGGTGGCGCGGAAAGCCAACCAGCTCGGTCACCAGGGCCAGCCAGCGCCGGGTCGTGGGCTGGTCCGGGTCACAGCCGGCATCGCGCACCCGATCCGGTGCGGGCGCGCCGCTGTCCCACCAGCCCAGGTTGCGAGCCAGTCGATCGATCATGTCGGCCTCGATGCCAAGCGCCTTGCCGACGTCACGCACGGCGCTGCGCGGTCGGTAGGTGATGACGGTGGCTGTCAGGGCGGCCCGCTGCCGACCGTAGCGCCGATAGAGGTACTGGATGACCTCCTCGCGCCGTTCATGCTCGAAGTCGACGTCGATGTCCGGCGGCTCGTTGCGCTCGCGGGAGATGAAGCGTTCGAACAACAGGCTCATCCGGGAGGGATCGACCTCGGTGATGCCCAGGGCGTAGCAAACGGCGGAGTTGGCGGCAGAGCCGCGTCCCTGGCAGAGGATGCCCTGGCTACGGGCGAAATCGACCAGGTCGTGAACGGTCAGGAAATAGGACTCGTAACCCAATTCGGCAATGAGCGAGAGCTCGCGCTCCACCAGCCGAGCGACCTCCCCGGGCACACCTGCCGGCCAGCGCCGCTGCAGGCCCGCCAGCGTCAGGCCCCTTAGGTGGCCGGTGGGCGTAGAGCCCGCAGGCACCAGCTCCTCGGGATACTCGTAGCGAATCTCGTCCAGCGAGAATCGGCAGCGAGCGGCCAGTTCGAGGCTCTCCTGCAGGAGCCTGGCAGGAAACAGCCTGTTCAGGATCGTCAGTGGCCTGAGGCAACGCTCGCCGTTGGGCGCGAGCCGGTAACCCGCCTCGTCCAGGCGCACGCCATGACGAATGGCAGCCATCGTGTCCTGCAGGCGACGACGGGAACGACGATGCATGTGGACATCACCAGCGGCCACCGCCGGCAGGCCCAGCCGGTCGGCGAGCGCGAGCAACTCGTCCAGGCGACGGCGGTCGCTGCCGGCCGCAGGCAGTTCGACAGCGAGCCACGCGCGTCCGGGGAAGGCGGCAGCCAGCCACTGACCCTCGCGGGGATCCGGCTCGGCCGCCGGGATCCACAGGAACAGGCAACCTTCCATGCTGCCGGCCAGGTCAGCCGTCTCCAGCAGGTAATCGCCCTTGGCCGCTGCACGCCTGCCGCGAGTGATGAGCCGGCACAGGTTGGCGTAACCGACCCGCGAAGCGACCAGGCACACCAGGTGCGGTCCGTTCCGCAGGCGCAGCTCGCTGCCGATGATCAACCTGAAGCCAGGATGAGCCCTCGCCGCCACGTGCGCCCGGACCACGCCTGCAACCGAGCATTCGTCGGTCAGGGCAAGTGCGGCATAACCGAGCTCGACGGCACGCTCGACCAGCTCTTCCGGGTGGGAGGCCCCGCGCAGGAAGCTGAAATTGCTGATGCAGTGCAGCTCGGCATAGGCCATCAGCCGAACACGCCATGCAGCCACCAGCCGCCGTCATCACCCGGGCAGCGATACACCCACAGCCGGGCGCCGCTGGAGGCGCGCGCCAGGTAGTAGTCGCGGCGGACGTCGTGGCCATCCCACCAGCCACTCTCGATGCGCTCGGGCCCCTCCTCGAGATGCAGCGGCTGACCGGCATAGCGGGGCACGCCGTTACGCTCGCCGATCCGGCGCGGCTCCGGCAGCAGCCACAGGGGGCGATGATGGCCCGGCAGGTGCCACTTCGACGACTGCAAGGGAACAACCCTGGCCAGTGGCTCGGCGACGCGCCAGGCGTGCTCAGGGCGGTGCTCGGCGTGGCAATCCAGTCCGTAGACGGCAGCGCTGCCGAAACGCGCGCGCAGGCGCTCCAGCAATCTCACCGGCGAGCCCTCCCCACACGGCGAGGGTCCATGACCAGGCAGGGCGGCCGTCCGCAACTCGAGGGGCAGCACCGGCGTCGAACGCAGGCGCAAGGCACGCACCGGCGCGCCTTGCGCCAGTCCCGTGAGCCGCTCCTCCCAGAGGGCAGCCAGGTGCTGCATGTCCGCAGCGGGCCGCGACAGGCCGAGCCTGAGGCGGGTCGGTGGCAGGTCGCGGTGGCGCAATTCCAATTGCAGGGCCTGGACCCCGGCGGCCCGGGCCCGGAGGAAGGCCTCCAGCTGCTCGAGCAGTCGGTCCAGACCCAGCCTGATGAGGCCCGTATCAGTGCTCTCGCAGGGCAGGTCGATGCTGGCGATGAAACGCTCCGGTCTGAGCCAGCGACGGCGCGGCTGCGCACGACGACCGAAGCCTTCGTCGAGTTCCGCCAGCAGCGCCGGTCCCAGGCGACGGGCCAAACCCTCGCGCGGCAGACGGACCAGTTCGGCAACCGTACGCACACCGATCCGGGTGAGCCTGACGCGCGCCTCATCAGGCCAGCCCAGGCAGTCGACTGGGAGTTCGTCCGCCACGACAGGGATCTGGTCGGGTGACTCCAGGCACCACTCGCCACCGGTCCGAGCCAGCCAGCAAGCCGCTCGCGCGGTAGGAGCCCAGGCGACCGAAGCTTCCAGCCCCTCGCTCAGCAGGTAATCACCGACGCGCCGCGAGAGGGCCTCACGCCCACCGAAGAGCTTCAGGCTGCCACGCAACTCGGCAAGCACGGCCTGGGGCGGTTCCATGCTCACGCACGGGGTGAGGTGAGTCAGCCAGCGGGCGAGGCGTTGGAGCAAACGCTCGTCATCTGGTACACCGCCTCGCAGCCAGACACACAGCCAGGCCTCCCGGGCATGCTTAAGGGCGGGAGTGGCAGCTGCACGATCTACCGCCTCGAGGGCGCGTGGGCCACGGTGAAGCTTCTCACCGTCGAACAGATCCGGCGTATGGGCAACCATGGGCGATTCAGGTCATGAAACGCCTGAGCCAACCGGTGTAGCCACCGCGGTTCTTGAGCACACACAGGTCGACACCCTGCTCGCCCGGCTGGAGTGAAATCCTGAGCGATGCCGGCGAGGGATCGATTTCGCAGGCGCGTGGCCTGAACAGGAAACAAGCCGACCCGCCCTCACTGGCTGCGAGCTTGAGTCGGCGCAGGGCAGACATGGGCAGCCGATCCAACCAGGCGAGGACCGCCACGCAGGCCGTCGAGCGCAATGCCTGTTCCAGCGCCCAGCAGGCCGGCCCGGAATCCCGCCGCGCGGGGTCCACGACGAGCATGCGCGCAGGCGACAAGCCAGATTTCTGCAGCGCAGGGGCATAGGGCATATAAGGCGGCACCAGCCAGGCGACCCAGCCCTCTGCCCGAGCTGGATCGGCAAGCAGCACGCGCAGGGCGGGCAGCAGCAGGTTCAGCTCGCCGATGCCATGACTGCGGGGAAGGATTTCAATGAGCTCGCCCAGCGGCCAGCCTCCGCCCGGCAGCATGGCATCCAGTGCATCAAACCCACTGGCCACCACATCACGGCGGAGGCTGCCGCCGCCGGCACGCCACAGCGCCGGGTGACGCAGCAGGCCCTCGACGGTCTCGGCAGTCATGACTGGACGATCCACGCCAAGGGTTCACTGCAGCGCATCCACCGACCGGCCTCGCCTCAACACGCCGACCACGACACCTTCGATGACCAGCGAGCGCTCGCGCAGGTCAACCTTGATCGGTTCGAATTCGGGGTTTTCCGGCAGCAGCCAGACCACCTTGCCTTCCTGCCGATAACGCTTGACCGTAACCTCATCCTCGAGGCGGGCTACCACGATCTGGCGGTTGCGCACGTCGGGAGAACGGTGGACGGCCACCAGATCGCCGTCCAGGATGCCGACGTTGCGCATGCTCATGCCCACCACCCGTAGCAGGTAATGGGGCTGCGGCGTGAACAGGGCGGGATCCACCTGGTAACGCGCCTCGACGTTCTCTTCCGCGAGGATCGGTTGGCCGGCGGCGACCCTGCCAATCAGCGGCAGGCCCATCTGTTCACGCAAGACATCCCTGAGGACGATGCCACGCGAGGCACCCGGCACGAGATCGATCACGCCCTTGCGCTGCAGTGCGCGCAAGTGTTCCTCGGCCGCATTGGCCGAACGAAAACCGAGTGCGCCGGCGATCTCTGCGCGGGTCGGCGGCATGCCGTTGTCGTTCAGGCAACGCTCGATGAATTGCAGGATCTGCCGCTGGCGGGGAGTAAGGTCTGACATGCAACACCTGTATGGATGAACAGATACTGTGCATTCATACAGTAAACATGCTGGACAGGTCAAGGCTCACGATTTGCAACCGTACAGTTGCGGGTTCACGCGATGAGGATGTTTGCGTTATAATTCCGGCGGTTAACGGTCACCCGGCATGCAAGCCAGGGGCCCGGTAGCCAAGTGATCACTTGTCGATTCGTTTCCAAGCCTCAAGAGGAACCACACTATGTCGAAGATCGTAAAGGTGGCGCTCGCCTCCGCCGTCGTCGCTCTGGGTGCTGGCTGCACCGACCTGAAGCCGCTGCAGGCTGAAGTCGATGCGCTGAAGTCCCAGGTTGCTGCCCTGCAGGGTGATGTCGGCGCAGCGAAGTCCGCTGCCGACAGCGCCGGTCGTACGGCTTCCGAAGCCGGTTCGGCTGCCACCGCTGCGCAGAACACCGCCAACCAGGCGCTGTCGGCCGCTCAGGCCAGCCAGCAGTGCTGCGATGCGACCAACGAGAAGATCGATCGCATGTTCCAGAAGTCGATGTCCAAGTAATCGACCCGGAACCTTCGACGAAGG
>JAURLT010000036.1 GCA_030831085.1 Gammaproteobacteria bacterium | reverse complement strand
TCTGAAGGCTCGATCCCGGACTCGGGGTCGGCAAACACATAGAGCTCGCCACCGCGTGCGCGCACCTCCTCGAGGTTGGAGCGCAGCTTTTCCAGCAGGTCGTTGTTTGGCGCCACGGCAATCACCGGCATGTCGGCATCGACCAGCGCCAGTGGACCATGCTTCAGCTCGCCGGCCGCATAGGCCTCGGCGTGAATGTAGGAGATTTCCTTCAGCTTCAGCGCGCCCTCCTGAGCGATCGGGAACATCGCACCCCGACCCAGGAACAGCGCGTGGTGCTTGTCCTTGATGCGCTCGGCCATGGCCCGCACTGCCTCGTCGAGGCCCAGCGCGGCCTCCAGGTGTCCAGGCACCTCGATGAGCCGATTGACCAGCTGCGCCTCACGCTCGCGGTCGATGCCCGCCTGCTTGGCCAGCGCCACGACCAGCAACCCCAGAGCCGACAGCTGGGTGGTGAAGGCCTTGGTCGAAGCCACGCCAATCTCGGGACCGGCGCGGGTCAGCATGACCAGGTCCGACTCCCGCACCAGCGAGCTTTCCGGCACGTTGCAGATGGCCAGCGTCGCAAGATAGCCCTGTTCGCGAGCCAGACGCAGGGCCGCAAGCGTATCCGCCGTCTCGCCGGATTGGGAGATGGTCACAAACAGCGTATCCGGCGGCACCACGGGCTGGCGGTAGCGGAACTCGCTGGCGATGTCGACCCAGCAGGGCATGCGCGCCAGCTGCTCGATGAAGTACCTGGCCACGCACCCAGCGTGAAAGCTGGTGCCACAGGCGACGATCTGCACCGCGCGCACCTTCCGCAGCGCTTCCACCGCAGCGGGACCGAAAGCGGCCTCCAGCAAACGGCCGCCGACCACGCGTTCCTCCAGGGTCTGCGCCACGGCGCGCGGCTGCTCGTGAATCTCCTTGAGCATGTAGTGCGGATACTCACCACGCTCCACCGCATCGGCATCGAGCTCGCTCTCCCGGAGCGGCCGCTCAACCGCCTTGCCCTCGCGGTCCACCACTTCGAGGCTCCGGCGGTGCAACGCCGCCACGTCGCCTTCCTCTAGGAACATGAACTGGCGGGTGACGGGCAGCAGCGCCGAGACGTCGGAGGCCACATAGTGACCGTCGGCGGCTACTCCGATGACCACCGGGCAACCGGCGCGGGCCACGACCACGGTATCGGGCTCGCGCTCGGAAATCACGGCCAGCGCGTAGGCGCCATGGAGCTCGGCAACGGTCCTCTTCACTGCCTCGAACAAGGACAGACCCGAATCCAGGTGCAGGTGCACGCGATGCGCAATCACCTCGCTGTCGGTGTCGGAAGTGAATTCATAGCCGCGAGCCTTGAGGTCGCTACGCAGGGCATCGTGGTTCTCGATGATGCCGTTGTGAACGATGGCCACGCCGTCGCGGGAGATATGGGGGTGCGCATTGCGATCGCTGGGCACCCCGTGGGTGGCCCAACGGGTGTGGGCAATCCCCAGCGGGGCCGAGGCCGGCTCGGTGGTCAGGGCATCGCGGAGTTTCTGGACCTTGCCGACGGCGCGCAGACGACGCATACCTCGACCGGGCTCGAGTACGGCGAGACCCGCCGAATCGTAGCCACGATATTCGAGTCGCTGCAGGCCCTCCACCAGCACCGGCACGATATCCCTGTCAGCGACTGCCCCGACGATGCCGCACACGTGGGAGGCTGCCTAGGTCTTCTTGACCGGCCGCTTCCAGCCGTCGAGGGTCAGTTGTTTTGAGCGTTCGAGGGTCAGCTTGCCGGGCGGCGCATCCTTGGTGATGGTGGAGCCGGCGCCCGTCGTGGCCCCCTCACCCACCTCGACCGGCGCGACCAGCATGGTTCCGGACCCGATGAAGGCGCGGTCACCGATGAGGGTCCGGTGCTTGTTGGCGCCGTCGTAATTACAGGTGACCGTACCCGCGCCTACGTTCACCCGACTGCCCACCTCGGCATCGCCGAGATAGGTCAGGTGGTTGGACTTACTACCCTCACCGATACGACTGTTCTTGAGTTCCACGAAGTTGCCGATATGCACCCCGTCGGCAAGCTCGTTGCCAGGACGCAGTCGTGCGAAGGGGCCGATGCTGCAGGAGGCGCCGATGCGGCTGCGTTCGATGACGCAATTGGCATTAATCCGGGTGTCGGCGCCGACCTCGCAGTCACGCAGCAGCACGTTGGGTCCGATGCGCACCCGATCGCCCAGCACGACCTCGCCCTCGATGATGACGTTGATATCCAGCTCGACGTCGCGTCCGTGACGAAGCCGACCGCGCAGGTCGAAACGGGCCGGGTCAATGAGCGTGACGCCCGCGCGCATCAGCGCCTCGGCCTCGCGCCGACGCAAGGCCGCCTCCGCCTCCGCCAGCTGCAGCTTGTCGTTCACGCCCATCACCTCGCTGAACATTGGGGCCGATACAGCCTCGACCGGTACGCCATCCTTCACGGCCATGGCAATCAGGTCCGTGAGGTAGTACTCACCCTGTGCATTGTCGTTGGAGAGGCGGCCCAGCCAGCCCTTCAGGGCCGCGGCCGGCAGCGCCATCAGGCCCGTGTTGCACTCGTCCACCGCCTGTTCCTTGCGGGTGGCATCCTTGTGCTCCACTACCCGATAAACGCGCCCAGTGTTGTCCCGCAGGACCCGGCCATAGCCCGTCGGATCCGCCAAGCGCACGGACAGGAGCGCCAGCGCGCCAGTGGCTGCCCGCTCCAGCAGGGGGCGCAGGCTGTCCGGCCTGACAAGGGGGACGTCGCCATAAAGCACCAATACCAGGTGATCATCCGGCAGTTGATCGGCCGCCTGCATGACGGCATGTCCGGTGCCGAGTTGCTCGGCCTGCAGCACCCAGCCCAGGGCCGCATCGGCCATGGCGGCACGTACGGCCTCGGCGCCATGCCCGTGCACCACATGGATCGCCGCCGGCTCCAGGGCTCGCGCGCAATCGACGACGTGGGTCAGCATGGGACGACCCGCGATGGGGTGCAGGACCTTGGGCAGGTCGCTCTGCATGCGTTTGCCCTGACCGGCGGCCAGGATCACGACCGATAGCGGCATGGAGGGATTGTAGCGCACGGGCCTCCAGCCCTCGGTAACGGATCAGCCGTTACGCAGCTTGCGCAGCTTCTCGATGGCCTTCAGCTGGGCCGCGGCGCGGATCAGCTCCGCCTGGGCCTCGGCGATTTCCATGGCTCCTGTGCGGTCCCTGAGGGCTTCCTCGGCCCTCTGCTTGGCGGCCAGCGCCGCCGCCTCGTCGAGGTCCTTAGCCCGCGCCGCAGTGTCGGCCAGCACGGTGACCCGGTTCGGCTGGACCTCCAGGGCGCCTCCACCGATCCAGAACCACAACTCCTCGCCACCGCCCGCGGGCTGGACCCGTACCTCGCCGGTCTTCAGCTCCGTCAGCAACGGCGCATGGCGCGGCGCGATACCGATCTCGCCCCCGACCCCGGGGACGAACACCATCGCGGCGTCGCCAGAATGGATCTGGCCCTCGGCGCTGACGATGTCGATGTGGATGGTGGTGGCCATGCGTACTCTCCGTTCAGGACAGGGTCTTGGCCTTCTCGACCGCTTCCTCGATACCACCCACCATGTAGAACGCCTGCTCCGGGAGGCTGTCGTAGTCGCCGGCGATGATGCCGCGGAAACCGCGGATGGTGTCCTTCAACGAGACGTACTTGCCCGGACTGCCGGTGAAGACCTCGGCCACGTGGAAGGGCTGGGACAGGAAACGCTGGATCTTGCGCGCCCGGGTCACGGTGAGCTTGTCCTCCTCGGAGAGCTCGTCCATGCCCAGGATGGCGATGATGTCCTGCAACTCCTTGTAGCGCTGCAGGATCGCCTGCACGCCGCGCGCAGTGTCGTAATGCTCGTCCCCGATCACCAGCGGATCAAGCTGGCGGCTGGTGGAATCCAGCGGGTCCACGGCCGGATAAATGCCCAGGGAGGCAATCTGGCGCGAAAGCACCACGGTGGCATCGAGGTGGGCAAAGGTGGTCGCCGGTGAGGGGTCGGTCAGGTCGTCCGCAGGGACGTAAACGGCCTGGATGGAGGTGATCGAGCCGGTCTTGGTGGAGGTGATGCGCTCCTGCAGTACACCCATCTCCTCGGCCAGCGTCGGCTGGTAACCCACCGCAGAGGGCATACGCCCCAGCAGCGCGGAGACCTCGGTGCCGGCCAGCGTGTAGCGGTAGATGTTGTCGATGAACAGCAGCACGTCACGACCCTTGCCACTTTCCTGCTTCTCGTCACGGAAGTACTCGGCCATGGTCAGTCCAGTCAGCGCCACGCGCAGACGGTTACCCGGCGGCTCGTTCATCTGGCCGTAAACCATCGCGACCTTGTCGAGCACGCCCGAGTCCTTCATCTCGTGGTAGAAGTCGTTACCCTCGCGGGTTCGCTCGCCCACCCCGGCAAATACCGACAGGCCAGAGTGCGCCTTGGCGATGTTGTTGATCAGCTCCATCATGTTGACGGTCTTGCCAACGCCCGCGCCGCCAAACAGGCCGATCTTGCCGCCCTTGGCAAACGGTACCAGCAGGTCGATCACCTTGATGCCGGTTTCCAGCAGGTCCTGTCCGCCCGCCTGCTCGTCATAGGACGGTGCCGGGCGGTGAATGGGCCACTGGGTATCGGTCTTGACCGGACCCGCCTCGTCCTGGGGCTTGCCCAGCACGTCCATGATCCTTCCCAGCGTGCCGGTTCCCACCGGAACACTGATCGGCGCCCCGGTCGCACTGACCGACAGCCCCCGCTTGAGGCCCTCCGAGGAGCCCATGGCGATGGTTCGCACGATGCCATCGCCGAGCTGCTGCTGAACTTCCAGGGTCAGGTCGTTCTGCTCCAGCCTGAGCGCTTCATAGACCCGTGGAATGTGGTCTCGGGGAAACTCGACGTCGATGACGGCGCCAATAATTTGCACGATCTTGCCGGTAGACATGCTCGGGTCCTCAGTTAAACAGCCGCCGCGCCACCCACGATCTCCGAGATTTCCTTGGTGATCGCGGCCTGACGGGCCTTGTTGTAGATCAGTTGCAGCTCATCGATCAGCTTGCCCGCGTTGTCGGTGGCGCTCTTCATTGCCACCATGCGAGCGGCCATCTCGCAAGCCAGGTTCTCGACGACGCCCCGGTAAACCTGCGATTCGATGTAACGCATCATGTAACCGCCGATCAGTTCCTCGGCGGAAGGTTCGTAAATGTAGTCCCAATGCTCCTGGAGCTCGTCGGCATCCAGGGTTTCCGCCGGCAGCATGCACCGCAGGGTCGGGCGCTGGGTCATGGTGTTCTCAAAGAAGTTGGAGGCCAGCAGCAACCGGTCGATCCTGCCTTCGGAGTACATGTCGAGCATGGCCTTGACGCTACCGATCAGGTCCGACACGTGCGGGCTGTCCCCCAGGTGGGTCACCGACGCCACCACGGGCAGTTTGAGCCGGCGAAAGAACTGCAGGGCCTTGTTGCCGACCAAGCAAAGGTGGATTTCCCTCCCCTCGTCGGAATGCTGGCGGATTTCCGCCAGTACTCGCTTGAACAGGTTGACGTTCAGGGATCCGCACAGCCCGCGATCGGAGCTCACCACGATGATGCCCACCGACTTCAGCTCGCGCTCGACCAGGAAGGGATGGCGATGGTTCGGGTTGGCAACGCGCAGGTGACCAATCACCTGCCGTATGCGGTCGGCATAGGGCTGCGCGGCACGCATCCGCTCCTGGGCCCGCCGCATCTTGCTGGCGGCCACCATCTCCATCGCCTTGGTAATCTTCTGCGTGCTCTTGACGCTGGCGATCTTGACCCGGATTTCCTTGGTGCTCGGCATTGCTCGCTTCCGCTTACCAGGCGCCCGTCGCGACGAAGTCGTCGCAAAGCTTCTTCAGCGCCGCCTCGACCTCCTTGCTCAGATCGGGCTGGTCGTTGATCTGCTGGATCAGCGAGGCGTGCTCGGTGCGGGCATAGGACTGCAGCGCGTCCTCGAAGGCACCGATCTTCTTGCGATCGACCTTGTCCATGTAACCGCTGTTGACTGCGTACAGGGAAATGGCCATCTCCGCGACCGACATCGGCGCGTACTGCCTCTGCTTCATCAGTTCCGTCACTCGCTCGCCGCGCTCGAGCTGCCTGCGGGTTGCCTCGTCGAGGTCGGAGGCGAACTGGGAGAACGCCGCAAGTTCGCGGTACTGCGCCAACGCGAGGCGGATGCCACCGCCGAGCTTCTTGATGATGTTGGTCTGCGCCGCACCACCGACCCGGGAGACGGAAATGCCCGCATTCATCGCGGGCCTGATGCCGGCGTTGAACAGGTCGGTCTCCAGGAAGATCTGGCCGTCGGTGATGGAGATCACGTTGGTGGGCACGAAGGCCGTTACGTCGCCCGCCTGGGTCTCGATGATCGGCAGGCCGGTCAACGAACCGGTCTGGCCCTTCACCCTGCCCTCGGTCAGCCGTTCCACATATTCGGCGGAGACGCGGGCCGAGCGCTCGAGCAACCGGGAGTGCAGGTAGAACACGTCGCCGGGGTAGGCCTCGCGACCCGGCGGCCGACGCAGCAACAACGAAATCTGCCGGTACGCCCAGGCCTGCTTGGTCAGGTCGTCATAGACGATCAGCGCGTCCTCACCGTTGTCCATGAAGAACTCGCCCATCGCGCAACCCGAGTAGGGGGCGATGAACTGCATGGAGGCGGGCGTGGAAGCGGAAGCCGACACGACGATGGTGTGAGCCATCGCGCCATGCTCCTCGAGCTTGCGGACGACGTTGGCAATCGAGCTCTGCTTCTGCCCGATGGCGACGTAGATGCACTTAACGCCGGTGCCCTTCTGGTTGATGATAGCGTCGATGGCCATCGCGGTCTTGCCGGTCTGGCGGTCGCCGATGATCAGCTCGCGCTGACCGCGGCCGACGGGAACCATGGAGTCAACGGCCTTGAGGCCGGTCTGCACCGGCTGGCTCACGCTCTTGCGCCAGATGACGCCCGGCGCAACGCGCTCGATGGGCGAGGTCTGGGTAGCGTTCAGGGGGCCCTTGCCATCGAGGGGGTTGCCCAGCGGATCGACCACCCGCCCGAGCAGCTCCCGACCCACCGGCACCTCCAGGATGCGCCCGGTCGTCTTGACCGTCATGCCCTCGCTGATGTGCAGGTAGTCGCCCAGCACCACGGCACCCACCGAGTCCTGCTCGAGGTTGAGCGCCAGGCCGAAGGTGCCGCCGGGAAACTCCAGCATCTCGCCATAGGCCGCGTCGGCAAGCCCGTGAATACGGCAGATGCCGTCAGTCACGCTGACCACCGTGCCTACGTTGCGGGCCTCGCCGGCCGACTGGAAGTTCTTGATCCGGGACTGGATCAGGTCGCTGATTTCTGATGCCTTGATGGACATTGCTTCTTCCTTACTGCGCCACAAGCGCCGTTCTTAGCTTGTCTAGTCGTCCGGCAAGCGACCCGTCGATGACGAGGTCACCGGCGTGAACCACCGCCCCGCCAATCAACGAGGGGTCGATCCGGTCATGCATGCGCACCTTACGGCCGGTCATGGCCTGCAGTGCGGCTTGAAGTCGATCGCGCTGGTCGGCAGCCATCTCCATGGCAGTGACGACCTCCACATCCACGACCTGCTCCATGTCGGCTCGCAGCGCCTCGAACTGGGACTGGATCTCCGGCAATACCGCAAGCCGGCCGTTCTCAGCCAGCAGGCGCAGCAGGTTGCCGCCGGCCTGGCCCGCCTTGCCACCGGAGGCCTCGATCATCAGGCTCACCAGGTCGGCATCGGACACCTTTGGATCATCGAGCAACGGGGCGATCCGCGGGTCAGCGGCCACGCAGGCTGCCGCCGCCAGCAGGTCCGACCAGTCGGCCACGGCACCCGACTCCCTTGCCTCAGCAAAGGCCGCCCGTGCGTAAGGCCTGGCAAGGGTGGCCTTCTCAGCCACGCTTGCCAGCCTGGTTCAGGATTTCGGCCGCAAGCTGGTCGAGCAGTGCCGCATGCGCCTTGGCGTCCACCTCGCGCCCGAGCAGCTGCCCGGCACCGGCGATGGCCAGCGAGGCCACCTCCTGCTGAAGCAGCGAACGCGCCCTTGCGGACTCGTTGACGGCCTCGGAGCGCGCGGCCGCCACCAGGCGTTCGCCCTCGCTCACCGCAACGTCCTTGGCCTCGGCCACGATCTCACCCGAACGGCGCTGGGCCACGTCGACGATCTGCGTGGCCTTCTGGCGGGCTTCCTGCAGGATCTTCTCTGCCCCGTCACGAGCCTCGGCAAGCTCGCGCTGGCCCTTCTCACCGGCGGCGATCCCGCTGGCAATGGCGGACTGGCGCTCTTCGATGGCCTGGATCATCGGCGGCCAGATGAATTTCATGCAGAACCAGACGAAGACGATCATCGCGATCGTCTGGCCGATGATGGTGAGATTGATATCCATGCCCGGTCTCCCGGCGGGGGCGATCAGCCGCCGACCGCTGCCAAGTACTGCCCGACGAACGGGTTCGCAAAGGTGAAGAACAACGCGATACCCACGCCGATCATCGCCACCGCGTCCAACAACGCCACGACGATGAACATCTTCACCTGCAGCATGGGGGCCAGTTCAGGCTGGCGCGCCGCGCCCTCCAGGAACCTTCCACCCAGCAGGCCCATGCCGATGCCCACGCCAAGGGCCCCCAATCCAATGAGGATCGCCACGGCGATAGCGGTCATTCCAATCACGGTTTCCATCAGCTTGCTCCTGTTAAAGAGTCGATCAATGCCCCTCGTGTGCCAGGCTCAGGTACACGATGGTCAGCATCATGAAGATAAACGCCTGCAACACGATGATCAGGATGTGGAACACCGCCCATATGAAGTGGAACGGGAGTTGCCACAACCCCATCAACGCGATCAGGATGAAAATCAGTTCGCCGGCGTAGAGGTTGCCGAACAGCCGCAGCGAGAGGGAGATCGGCTTGGCCAGCAGCGAGACGCCCTCCAGCACCAGGTTAAACGGGATGGCCGCCCAGTGGTTGAACGGCTGCAGGGTCAGTTCCTTGGCAAAGCCCCCGATTCCCTTGATCTTGATGCTGTAGAAGACGATCAGCACGAATACCGACAGCGCCATGGCGAAGGTGATGTTCACGTCGGTGGTGGGTACCACCTTGAGGTATGGCACCCCGATCAGGGCCGCGGTGCCCGGCAGCCAGTCAACCGGTATCAGGTCCATCAGGTTCATGAAGAACACCCACACGAACAGCGTCAGCGCCAGGGGCGCAATCAGCTTGCTGTCACCGTGGAATGTCTCGCGGACACTCTGGTCGACGAAACCAACCGTCATCTCGATGACAGCCTGAAGGCGACCCGGCACCCCGCGGGTTGCACGGACGGCCACCATCCGAAACAGGGTAAGGAACACCAGCCCCAACACCACCGAGAAGAACATTGAGTCGACGTTGATGGCGTAGAAATTGCCATGGCACTCGTTCCAGACCCATTGCCCGTCTACCCGACAAACAGTGAGGTTCTGGAGGTGATGGGCTATGTATTCGCCCGCTGAATGACCTTCTGCTGCCATAACGCCTAGCGGACCGCGGTGGCCCGCGCCTCCTCACGTCCCATCCACACCGCCGCAGGCAGGGCCAGCAGCGCTGCCAGGAAGCCGGCAAACAGGCTGCCGGCATACAAAGGCCTGAGTGCGGCAAAAGCCATCGCGAACAGCGCAATGGTCAGGGCAATCTTGCCGATTTCACCGATCCAGCCCGCCCTCAACAGGGCCTTGGCATCCCGCGGGTCACCCAGCGTCAACCTGAGTCCCAGGAAGGCATTCGGCACCACGGCGATGGCAACGCCCGCGAGGGCCGAAGCGAGGTGGTCGAGCCCGTAAATCGCGATAGCCATAGCCACCACCGAGCCTCCTGCCAGCCCCTGCAGCAGCAGGATGTTGCGTATCGTGCGAACCAAGGCAGTCCCCATTAACAAAAACGCCAGCTCCCGACTGATCGCCGGCAGTGGCGCACATCGCCTGAGAAATCCGGAATCGAGCGGCGCCCGATCCGGTCGCGGATTATAGGCGAGCCCCCGGGGGCACACAACCCGTTGCGCCGCAAAAAATGTGACTGAAAAAGGCCTGTTTACTCAGCGTAAGCGGCCGAGGATTCCGTCAAGTTCGTCGAGGCTGTGGTAGCTGATCACCAGCTTGCCCTTGCCCCCGGACGCCTGCCGGATCTCCACTTTCGCGCCCAGCCGGTCGGTCAAATCCGACTCGAGGCGCGCCACGTCCGGGTCCCGACCGCCGCCCCCGGACTGCCCTCCGCCCGCGGGCTTGCCCGCGGCCATCCGCCGCACCAGGGCCTCGGCATCGCGCACCGAGAGCCCCTTTTTGGCGATCAGGTTGGCCACCTCCACCTGCTGCCGACGAGCGGATAGTCCCAGCAGGGCGCGGGCGTGGCCCATGTCGATGGCCCGCTCCGCCAGCAGCGTCTGGACCTCGTCGGCCAGCTCGGTCAGGCGCAGGAGGTTGCTCACCCCGGCCCGCGAACGCCCGATGGCATCCGCCACCTGCTGATGGGTGAGGTCGAACTCCTCGACCAGGCGGGCGAGCGCGCGGGCCTCTTCCAGTGGGTTCAGGTCCTCACGCTGGAGGTTCTCGATGAGCGACATCGCCACCGCAGCCTCGTCCGGGACGCGCCGCACCACGGCAGGGATTTCCTGCAGGCCGGCCCGCTGGGCGGCCCGCCAGCGGCGTTCGCCGGCAATGATCTCGTAGCGCTGGCTGGACCCGGCCTCCGGCGTGCCCACCGGGCGCACCACCACCGGCTGGATGACGCCCTGGGCCCGGATGGAGGCGGCCAGTTCGTCCAGGGTGTCCTCACGCATGTCCACCCGGGGCTGGTATTTGCCGCGCTGCAGCAAATCGACCGGGAGGGTGCGCAGTTCGTCACCGGGCAAGGTGGCAGGGGGCGCGTCCGGGCTGGCCGGTGCCGCCGGGCTGACCTGGCCGAGCAAGGCCTCGAGCCCCCTTCCCAAGCCGCGTTTCTTCTCCGCCATCTGTATCCCCGGCTGCCTGACCGCGAGTTTAGCCGCTGGGGCGTTCGCTGCGGCGGATCATCTCCCCGGCCAGGGCCAGGTAGGCCAGCGCACCGCGCGAATCCTTGTCGTGGAGCATGGCCGGCACCCCGAAACTGGGGGCCTCGGCCAGGCGGACGTTACGGGGAATGATGGTGCGGAACACCTTGTCGCCGAAGTGTTCGATCAGCTGGGCCGAGACGTCGTTGGCCAGGTTGTTCCGCGGGTCGTACATGGTGCGCAGGATGCCCTCGATGCCGAGCCCGGGGTTCACACTGGCCTTCACCTGCTCGATGGTGGCCAGCAGGCCCGAGAGCCCCTCCAGCGCGTAGTACTCGCACTGCATGGGAATCAGCACCGTATCCGCCGCGGCCAGCGCATTCAGGGTCAGGATGTTGAGTGCCGGCGGGCAGTCGATGAGGAGGGTGTCGTAGCGGGCCTTCAGCGGCTGCAGGGCGGATTTCAGGCGCTGCTCACGGCCCGAGGTGACGCCCAGCAGCTGCACCTCCGCTGCCGTCACGTCCTGGTTGCCGGGCAGCAGGTCGAAACCCGCCTTCTCCACGGTCACGATCGCCTCGGCCGCCGCGCAGGCACCGACCAGCACTTCATAAATGGACTTGTTCAGGTCGCGCTTGTCCACCCCGCAACCCATGGTGGCATTGCCCTGGGGGTCGAGGTCGATGAGCAGGATCTTGCGTTTGGTCGCGGCCAGTGAGGCAGCGAGGTTCACGGCGGTCGTGGTCTTGCCCACGCCACCTTTCTGGTTGGCGACCGCGATGATGCCTTTCATGGGGAGGCGCAGATTGCAGGAATCTGCGGCCAAAGGCAAAGGCGCGGGCCAGATCAGCCCGCCCGGCCCCGGCGGATGAGCTCGATCAGGTGCCGCTCGGCCTGGAGTCCCGGCACCGTCAGGCGGTGGACGGCCGCGGCCTCCCAGCCCCTGGGCAGCGCCGCCATCTCCTCCCCGGGGACACGCCCCTTCATGGCCCACAAACGCCCGCCCGGCGCACACAGGTGGCCGGCCACCCGGATGAAGCCGGCGAGGTCCGCGACCGCCCGACAGATCACGTCCGTGTAGGGCGCCTCGCCTCGCCAGGCCTCCGCCCGGGCATTGACCACCTTCACGTTGGCGAGCCCGAGAGTTTCCACCGCATGCTCGACGAAGCGGGCCTTCTTGCCGATGGACTCCAGCAGCGTGAACTGCCAGCCCGGGTTGGCGATAGCGAGAGGCAGGCCGGGAAAACCCGCGCCGGTGCCCACATCCGCCACCCGTGGCCCACGCAGGAAGGGCTGCACAGACAATGAATCAAGCAGGTGGCGGGTGATGGCCTCATCACGGTCGCGGATGGCGGTGAGGTTGATTCGCGTGTTCCAGTCGAGCAACTCATCGAGCAGGCGGAGCAGTGCAGCCTGGGCCGCTTCATCCAGGGTGATCCCGAGCGCTGTCAGCCCTGCGGCCAGGCGGGCGGCCGGGCTCATGCCCGCTGCAGCCAGACTTCCAGCCCCTGCACGTTCAGCTCGATGTCGTCGTCGAGCAGCGCGTGACGTCGCGCTGGGTCTCGATCAAAGCCGTGCGCATCCAGCCAGCCGCCCAGCAGGTCGAACATGCCGCTGCGCAGGGCCGCGGTGCGGTGGCTGTCGTTCGCCACGCGGCGGGTCAGGTCGACGAAGGCATCGATGCGCTCGCCCAGCTCCACCGACAGGCGCGACAGGTCGCGGACCTCGGCGTAATGGGTGAGATAAGCAGCCACCGGCCGGTAGGACATCAAACGCGCCAGCGAGGCGTGCATGGCCTCGGGATCGAAGTGCACCGGCGTGGTGGTCGGCATGATGAACTCGCGGCCGGCCACGTCGAAATCCCGATAGGAAATGCCGAAGTTGTCGCCGGTGAAGATGCGGCGGGTGTCGAGGTCGACGATGCAGTAGTGATGCAGCGCGTGGCCGGGCGTATGAATGAGCTCCAGCGTGCGGCTGCCGAGGCGGATGCGCTCGCCATCCGCCGGCTCCAGCACCCGCTCCGCCTCGAGCGGCACCAGCTCGCCATAGAGGCTGTGGTAGCGCTCCTGGCCGTACACCGCGATGGTGCCGGCAACCAGCTTCGAGGGATCAATGAGATGACGCGACCCGCGCGGGTGAACGACGCAGCGCGCGTTCGGCAGGTGCTGCATGAGCGCGCCTGCGCCACCGGCATGGTCGAGGTGCACGTGGGTGACGAGCACCCAGTCCACGTCACCGG
>JAURLT010000035.1 GCA_030831085.1 Gammaproteobacteria bacterium | reverse complement strand
GCCAGGTCGTTGAGGATGTAAGCCCTGAACGAGGACACAAAACGCTCGCGCGCCCGCTGGTCGATCGATTTCGGCAGGTCCAGCCCATGCCCCAGGGTACTGCTCATGTTTACTCCGTTTCCTTTGGCCGCCTGCAGCACTTTACCCTGACCGTCAGGGCCTGCAACCCAGTTGGAAAATCAGGGTTTCAAGGGTTGATCTTTCCTTGATCTTTAGCCACGATCATGAGGGACCGACAGGTTTGTGGTTAAAAACCAACGAATTTTGTCTGAGGCACTTGAGCAATAGTCGATCAACACATCGATAGGGGTTCATACCATGGCAAGTTCACGTATCCTGAAAACCACAGTGGCTGGCTTACTGACCGGCGCCGCGACGCTGGCATCACCCGGTGCGCTGGCCCAGCTGGAAGAAATTGTCGTAACGGCAGAGCGACGCGAAGCATCGGTTCAGGATGTGCCGATCGCGGTCAGCGCCTATGGCGAACAATTGATGGAAGACCTCCAGCTGGAGGACACCATTGACCTGATCAACGTGGTGCCCAACCTGTTCGGCGGCAACAACACCGGCCTGGGCACGGCCAACATGTATTACCTGCGCGCGCAGGGCAACGACGAGTCGATTGCCACCTTCGACCCTCCCGTTGGCACCTATGTCGACGACATTTACATCACCCGGCAGAACGCCAACAATTTTTCACTGTTTGACGTCGAGCGCATCGAGGTGCTGCGCGGGCCACAGGGCACCCTGTATGGTCGCAACACTACGGGCGGCGCCATCAGCCTGGTGATGCGCAAGCCTGGCGACACACTGGGCGGCTATCTGGAAGCAGGATTCGGCAGCTTCGACAAGGTTTCGGTGAGAGGCAGCATCGATTTACCGGTAAGCCCGACTCTGCTGACCAAGCTCTCGTTCTTCAAGGTAGACAGTGATGGCTATCTCGACAACCTGGTCGACGGCAAGACCTACAACGGCGAGGACTCGATGGGAGTTCGTGGCGCCATCAGGTTCATGCCCAGCGACAACGTCACCTGGGACTTGTCGATCGACTTCATGGACCTGGAATCAGCCAGCATCCACGGCGACATCGCAGGCGGTGACCGCGTCTCGACCTCACAGCTAACCGGCGGACTTCCGGCCACTTCGTTTGGCGCGCCCAACGGTTTCGTGCAGAAGTCTTCCCTGTATGGAAACAAGGTGGAAGCGCTGAACGGAATGTCCAACCTCGCGATCGCAATGGGCTCCGGAACCCTGAACCTGATCCTGGGACTGCGCGATTTTGAACAGGATTTCCTGCTCAATTTCCCCAACGCCCTGAGCGACGACTTTTTCGCCATCGACAACGTCGGAGAGCACATGATGACCTCCGCCGAGGTCAAGTGGTCCGGTGACGTCGGGTCTGCCTACCTGACCACCGGCGTGTACTACATGGATGAGGAAAACACTACGGATTTCGCCGACTACCTCGATTTTGGGGTGCTGTTGGGCGCGCCACCGGCCTTTGGCATCATCAACCTGGCCAACCGGGTTCTCAAGAACAGCACCGAAAGCGTGGCCGTTTACGCTCAGGCCGACATTCCGGTCGGTGAGCGCGGGACACTGACGGTAGGGGCACGCCACACCCAGGAGACCAAGCGGGTCGGTTTCTCGGGTTCGATTACCACTGCGCAACTTGTCGCTGCGGGCACCCCGATCGAGCAAAAGGAGAGGAAGCTGACCCCCAGGTTTGCCTACGCCTACAAGGTGTCCGAGGACATCATGACCTATGTGTCGATGACTCAGGGCTTCAAGTCGGGGGGCTGGAATGCGCGGTCCTCGACGGGGGCCACCGCACTGCCGTTCGGGCCGGAGGAGATCTGGTCATATGAAGCCGGCATGCGCGGGGAGTTCATGGACGGCAGGCTGAGGGCCAACGTGACGGCCTTCCACTCGGACGTCAGCGATCTGCAGACGACCTCCGCCACCCCCAGTGGCGCCTTCCTGACCACCAACGCCGCAGGCATGGAAGTCACTGGTCTTGAGGCCGAGGTATTTGCCCTGCCCACGGACAACTGGCAGATTTTCTTTGCCGCAGGCCTGCAGAATCCGCAGTACACCGACCTGCCGGACGGGTGTACGGTGCCCAATACCAATTACGCCGCATTCGACGGCAACTGCAACCCGGCGGATCCCAAGCGCAGCCCCAAGTCGACCTTCACCCTGGGCACCACGGTGACGGTCCCGATGGGCAACCTGGTGCTCACGCCAACCGCCTCGGTACGCTACATCGGCAAGAACGTGACGGGCACCCGCAACCTCGGGGCCAATCCGGACTCGGTCACGATAGTCAATGCGGGGGTTTCACTGGGCGCAGCGGATGACCGCTGGAGCCTCAATGTGGAGTGCAAGAACTGCACCGATGAGACATACGTGACATCGTCCCTGTTTGTCGATTACTACAACATGCCGAGGACCTACGGCGCCACCCTGCGCTGGAACTTCGGCGAGTAAAAAATCGCATGGTTGCCGGCCCGTCCCAATCAGGGGCGGGCCGGCGTCATCACCCAGGCTTTCCTGGTGAATAGCCCGCAGATTGCAAGGCCAGGGCCTCGCGGGCCTGCGCGACCCCGGCCACTCCCTGCAGACGAGCCAGCAGCGGCTCGTAAGCCTCTCCCGAGATCAGGTCCATTTCCTCACCCGCGCGGTGATTCGCCTCAAGCTCGATTTCCAATCTGGGCCGCTCTCCCGACTCGAAATCCTGCAGAGCCGCCGCGACCTCCCCGCAAGCGGCAGCGGAAGGCAAGCCCTGCAGCCTCCGTGCGAGCCCGTCAGCGGTCCGGAGGCAGGCATTCATGCCCATGCTTCGAGCCGGGTGCATGGCATGACAGGCGTCGCCGAGCAGAACCACGTTTCCCGCGATCCAATGCTCGACAGCAACCCTGACGGGGGGATAAATCGCCGCAAAGCGCAGCGACTCCAGCTCCAGTGAGGGAACCAGCTCGCGCATCCTGACCAGCAGTTCCCCCTCCGTAGCGCCGCGCCAGTCCGATAACTCGCCCGCCTTGATCGGCAAGCCTATCTTGCTCGCTCCGCCGACGCGGGGAATGACCGACACCATTGGGCCGTGTGACAGGTACACCTCCAGCCAGGCCTGTTCCAGTGGAATCCTGCGCCTCCCAAACAGCACTGCAATCGGGTGCTGGTAGCGGTGCAGAGCAGTCCCGATCCCCGCCTGGGAGCGCAGGCGAGAGCCGGTGCCATCGGCTCCCACGAGCACGCGCGGCAGGATGATTTGATGCTCGCCTCCGGGGTATGAAACCTCGATGCCGGCCGCGGACTCCCGTTTGAGCAAGTTCCAGTCCCTGCAGGGTGGAAGCAACCGGGTGCCCGGAGACTCGAGTGCCGTCTGGAGCAGGACGTCGGCGATACGTTCGTGGTTGAGGAACAGGAAATGGGGAAACTTCAGTTCCAGCCCGTCCACCCGGGATTCCAGCACCAGCTGGCCTTGTGCATCGAACCAGCGGGTTCCCGGACGCTGCTCTGCGCCCGCTGCCAGCAGCCGTGGCAACACGCCCCAAGCCGACAGCAGTTCCAAGGTCGCGGGTTGGAGATGGTCGCCCCTGGCGGTATCCAGAGGCGTCGTCCTGCGGTCCAGCAGCAAGACCTCAAGCCCGGAGTCGCGAAGGGCGCAGGCCAGCGCCGAGCCAGCCATGCCTGCGCCGACAATAAGCACGTCGGGTCGAGCGTTTTCCATCCTTTCAGCCAGGGCGGACCTGGGTTTCTGCATCCGGTTGCACCTCCGGTGCCGCTTGCTGAAATGCGGGTAGCTGCTGGCAAAGCTGTTCAATCCGGTGGATGGTGGGGAACTGCGCGGGGTCAACCCCAAAGCGACGAGCGGCATAACACTGCGGGACCAGGCAGACGTCTGCCATGGTTGGTGCGTCGCCGCAGGCAAAGCCACTGCCTCCCAGGGCCATCAGGGCTTCCTCCACTGCCGTGAGCCCACGGGTGATCCAGTGACTCAGCCAGGCGGACATCTTGTGCTCGTCCCAGCCAGCGACGCCCTGCAGGTACTGGGTGACCGACAGGTTCTGCAGGGGCTGGATATCCGCCACGATCAGCTGGCTGATGCCGCGGACCTGAGCCCGCGGCAGCGGTTCGCCCGGCAGCAACGGTGATTCAGGATATTGCTCCTCCAGCCATTCCAGGATCGCCATTGACTGGTAGATGTACTGGCCGTTCACCTCCAGGGTCGGCACCCG
>JAURLT010000034.1 GCA_030831085.1 Gammaproteobacteria bacterium | reverse complement strand
TCTCGATGCCCTCGCCCACCTCGTAGCGGACGAATCCCTGCACCGTGGCGCCAGCCTGCTGGAGGCGCTTTTCCACCGTGATGTCGGGATCCTTTACGAAGGGTTGTCCGACCAGGCAGATTTCGGCGAGGTACTTGCGCACCCGGCCCTCCACCATCTTGGCCACGATGGCCTCTGGCTTGCCTTCCTGGGCCGCCTGCGCGCTGAGGATCTCACGCTCCTTGTCCAACTCGGCCTGGGGGACTTCCGCGGGCACGGCGTAGCGCGGATTGCTGGCCGCCACGTGCATGGCGATATCCCGCGCGACCTCGTCGTCGCCACCGGTCACCGACACCAGCACGCCGATCCGGCCGCCGTGCACATAGGCCGCGATCCTGCCGCTGCCGGCAAGCCGGGCCACCCGACGCACCGTGATGTTCTCGCCGATCCGAGCCACCAGTCCGCGGCGAACGTCCTCGATGGTCTGGCCATCCTCCAGCGGCAGGGCGAGTACGGCCTCGAGGTCGGACTGGCCGCTGGCCAGTGCCGCATTGGCGACCGCACCGGCGAAGGCCTGAAAGTCCTTCTCACGAGCAACGAAATCCGTCTCGCAGTTGACCTCGACGGCGACTCCGGACTGTCCGTCCGCGCTGACCGCTGTGACAATGACGCCCTCCGCAGCCACCCGACCAGCCTTCTTGTCGGCCTTGGCCAGGCCGGCCTTGCGCATGGCCTCGGCGGCCTGGTCCAGGTCGCCACCGGCCTCCACCAGCGCCTTCTTGCACTCCATCATGCCCGCACCGGTTCGCTCGCGCAGGGCCTTTACGTTCTCGGCTGTAATCGTGGTCATGTCCGTCCTGGCTCCGTGTTACTCGCCTGCCTCGGTCGCATCGGCTGCATCGGCTGCCGGGGCGGCAGCCGCCTCGGCCTCACCTTCCGGTGACGCCGCCCGACGGGCGGTGGCACGAGGGGCCTTGCGACGCGTGGCCGCCGCGGGCTGCTTGCGGGGCGCGGCGCGTCCCGGCGCTGCCTTGCGGCGCACGTTCCCTTCCTCGTCCAGCTCAACGAAATCGTCCTCGCCCGCCGGCACTTCCGGCACCGAGGCACGGCCTTCGAGCACCGCGTCGGCGATGCCGGCCGCATAGAGCCGGATGGCCTTCATGGCGTCATCGTTGCCCGGAATCATGTAATCGACACCCTCGGGAGAGCAGTTCGAATCGACCACCGCCACGACCGGAATACCGAGCTTGCGGGCCTCGCTCAGGGCAATCTGCTCGTGTCCAACGTCAATGACGAACAACACGTCGGGCAAGCCGGGCATATCCTTGATGCCGCCGAGGCTCCGCTCGAGTTTATCCAGTTCGCGACGCAGGCCCTGGGCCTCTTTCTTGCCGCGGCGATCCAGCGCACCGCTGTCGCGCAGTTCCTCGATCTCCTGCAGCCGCTTGATGGACTGCCGGATGGTCTTGAAATTGGTGAGCATGCCACCCAGCCAGCGCTGGTTGACGTAGGGCATCCCCGCCCGGGCCGCCTCTTCCTTGACCGCATCCCGGGCGCTGCGCTTGGTGCCTACGAACAGCACCCGGCCGCCATCGCTGGCCACCGACTTCACGAAGGCTGCCGCCTCGTTGTAGAGCGGGAGGGTTTTCTCGAGGTTGATGATGTGGATTCGGTTGCGTTCGCCGAAGAGGTACGGGCCCATCTTCGGGTTCCAGAAGCGGGTCTGGTGTCCGAAGTGGACGCCCGCTTCCAGCATCTGCCGCATGGTGACACTGGCCATTGATCTGCTCCTTGTCCGGGTTGGATCCTCCGCGCCCCCGCATGCAGCAACCGGAGCAAGCTCCGGCACCCGGCCGCACGTGACGGGACGCGTGTGGATTTGGTTGAGAAAAAACGCCGCGCTTTATACCATTAACCCGTCCTGTAAACAATGCCTTACCCCTCAGGAAGGTCACCCCAGTGCTGATGGCCCGGAATCCCGGTGTGAGCCTCAAGACGCCCGCCGAGCAAGACCTGATGCGAGCAGTCGGCCGCCTGACCGCGGACGTTCTGGACATGATCGGTCCCCACGTGCAACCGGGGGTCACCACCGACGAGCTTGACGGCATCTGCCACGAGTTCATCGTCGGTCGGCAGGACGCCATCCCTGCGCCGCTCGACTACAAGGGCTTCCCCAAGTCGATCTGCACCTCCATCAATCACGTGGTCTGCCACGGTATCCCCGGCGACAAGCGGCTGCGCAACGGGGACATCGTCAACGTCGACGTGACCGTCATCAAGGACGGCTTCCATGGCGACTCGAGTCGCATGTTCCAGGTGGGTAAGACTGCCCTGCAGGCCCAGCGCCTGTGCCGGATCGCCCATGAGGCCATGTGGGTGGGCATCCGCATGGTCCAGCCCGGCGTCCGCCTGGGTGACATCGGCCATGCCATTCAGGTCCATGCCGAGACCAATGGCTACAGCGTGGTGCGGGAGTTTTGCGGCCACGGGATCGGCCGGGGCTTCCACGAGGATCCACAGGTCCTCCATTACGGCACGCCGGGGACCGGGCTGGTACTTGAGCCCGGCATGACCTTCACCATCGAACCCATGGTCAACGCCGGCAAGCGACACGTGCGGATCCTGCCGGACGGCTGGACCGTGGTGACCAAGGATCACTCACTGTCCGCGCAGTGGGAACACACCGTGCTGGTGACCCCCCAAGGCTTCGAGGTCCTGACCCTCGGCGTCGAAGAGCGCCCCCCCAGCCACCCGGGCTGACCCCGATGCGCACCGACCTGCCAGCGGACGGACCCGACCTGTTCGAGACCGTGAGGGTCGTGAGTCCCTGGGATTACCTGCAGCGCGCCCGGACGTCGCTGGCGGCGAGCGAACCGGTGGCGGCTTTCAGGAATTGGCTTAAGGAAGGCGACCGGCTCCTGGAGGAGAGGTTCCTGGCCGATGAGCAGGTCGAGGACCTGGTCTTAGACCGCGCGCGCTTGGTGGACTTGCTGCTGACCAAGGCCTGGGAGAGGCACCTGCCGGACGATCGGCTGGACCTGTGCCTGGTGGCTGTGGGGGGCTATGGGCGCGGGGAACTGTTGCCCCACTCCGACATCGACATCATGATCCTGCTGCCCAAGACGGGCGCTGAGCGCTGGACCGCCAGCCTCGAGGGCTTCCTGACCTTCCTGTGGGACATCGGACTCGAGGTCGGTCATAGCGTCCGTACAGTCGACGAGTGTAAGGACGAGGCCCTCGCCGACATCAGCGTCGCCACCACCCTGATCGAGGCGCGCTTGCTGGCCGGACCAGAGAGCCTATTCGCTGCCATGCGCCGCGCCATCGCGCCGGACCGGATCTGGTCGTCAGCGGACTTCTTCGAGGCCAAACTCGCGGAACAGGTACAGCGCCACCACCGCTACCACGACACCGCCTACAACCTCGAGCCGAACGTCAAGCAGAGCCCCGGTGGACTTCGGGACATCCAGACCATCGCCTGGGTTGCGAAGCGCCACTTCGGCGCCGACACGCTCGACGAACTGGTCCAGCACGGGTTCCTTACCCAGCGCGAACTGGTGCAGCTGAAGGCCGCGCAGGCCTATCTCTGGAGGGTCAGGTTCGCCCTGCACTTGCTGACCGGCCGGCGTGAGGACCGGATCCTGTTCGACCACCAGATCAAACTGTCCCGGCAGTTCGGTTATGAGGACGCCACCTTTACGCTGGCTGTCGAACAGTTCATGCAGCGCTACTACCGCACCGCGATGTTCGTCAGCCTGACCAACGAACTGCTGCTGCAGCACTTCCGCGAGGCGATCCTGGCCTCCGGTGATGCGCGGCCCGTGCCGATCTCACCGCTCTTCCAGGAACGGGAGGAGTACCTCGAGGTCACCTCGCCCGACGTCTTCGTCCGCCACCCCTCGGCCCTGCTCGAGCTGTTCGTGATGCTGCAGAACAACCCGCAGCTGCGGGGCGTGCGCGCCGGGACCATCCGCCTGGTCACCCGCCATCTCTGGCTGATTGACGAGGAATTCCGCCAGAACCCGCGCAACCATCGGCTGTTCCTGGAAATCCTGCGGGCCCCCGCCGGGGTCACCCACGAGCTCCGGCGCATGAACCTTTACGGGGTACTGGGTCGCTACATCCCGGCCTTCGGACGGATTGTGGGCCGCATGCAATACGACCTGTTTCACGCCTACACGGTCGATGCGCACACCCTGTTCGTGGTGGCCAACCTGCGCCGCCTCGCGCTGGAGCGCTACGACCACGAGTTGCCCAAGCTGTCGCAGGTGTTTCGCGGCCTACCGCGGCCCGAAGTGGCCTACCTCGCGGCCCTGTTCCACGACATTGCCAAGGGGCGTGGCGGGGACCACTCGGAGCTCGGGGCAACCGATGCGGAGGCTTTCTGCCTGGAACAGGGCATGTCGAGGTACGACGCACGACTGGTGTCGTGGCTGGTTCGCAACCACCTCGCACTGTCGATGACTGCGCAGAAACAGGACATCAGCGATCCTGATGTGGTGAGCGCGTTCGCCAGGTTGGTGGGCGACCAGGCCCATCTCGACCATCTCTACGTGCTGACCGTCGCCGACGTGCGCGGCACCAACCCCAAGCTGTGGAATTCCTGGAAGGCGTCGCTGATCGATGACTTCTACGAACTGGTCAAGAAGGCCTTGCGCCGGGGTCTGGAGTCGCCCATCGACCGCGAGGTGCTGATTGCCTCCACGCAATCTGCGGCCCGCGAGTTGCTGGCCGGCAGTCAGGTCTCGGCCGACCGCATCGGTCAGGTCTGGGCCGACCTCGATGACGACTATTTCCTGCGCCACGATCCCCAGGAGGTGGCCTGGCACACCGAACTGCTGGCCCGGCGCCAACCTGACGATCATTCGGTCCTGGTGGCAGCGAGGGGCGGCCCCGTGCGAGGCGGTGCGACCGCCATCCTGGTCCATACCTACCGTCGCCGTCACAGCTTCGCCCGGGCCACGGCCGCCCTCGACCAGATGGGCTTGACCATCATGGACGCGCGGATCACCCCGACCCGAGAGGGTTCCAGCCTCGACAGCTACTACGTGTTGGAGGGCAGTGGCGCCCCGGTAGTAGATCCGGACCGGCTGACCCTGATCGAGGCCACCCTGCGGCGGGTGGTATCGGACCGGGAGATGAGTCCTCAGGCAGTGACCAGGAGGGTGGCACGCCAACTCAAGGTCTTCGCCACCCGGACCGGAGTCAGTTTCAGCAGCGACTCCTCGGGCCGCTGGACCATTCTGGAACTGGTTTCTGCCGACCGTCCTGGCCTGCTGTCGGAGATCGGCAAGGTCCTCTGGCAGCAAGGTCTCAACCTGCTCGGCGCCAAGATCATGACCGTCGGTGAGCGGGCGGAAGACGTTTTCTACCTGACCGACGGCGATGGCTCACTGCTCACACCGGAACGCCAGCAGGGGGTCACGGACGCCCTGATCGCTGCCCTTGATCGTCGCGGCGCGGCGGCCTGAGCGGATGAACCCGGGCCTCAACCGGCTGCAGCCGTACCCCTTCGAGCGCCTCGCGGAATTGTTGGCGGGCGCACAGTCACCCGCTGGACTGAAGCCCATCGCCCTGACCATCGGCGAGCCCAGGCATCCGCCCCCGCCCGCCGTGCTGGCGGCCTTGTCGGCAGCACTGCCGGCCGTCTCCCGCTACCCTACCATCGCCGGCCGATCCGACCTGCGGCAGGCCTGCGCGAGCTGGGCCGAGCGCCGCTTTGGCCTGCGAGCAGGGCAGCTGGATGCGGACACCATGCTGCTGCCAGTCAACGGGACCCGCGAGGCCTTGTTCGCCTTTGCCCAGGTCGTGATCGAATCGGCAACCGGCGCGCGGGTCTGCATGCCGAACCCGGGTTACCAGATTTACGAGGGCGCAGCCCTGCTGGCTGGCGCAAGCCCCCATTACCTGCCCACCCGTGCGGCGGGACATTGGCTACCGGACCTCGAATCGATCACGCCGTCCGAGTGGCAGGGCTGCGCCCTGCTTTACCTGTGCTCACCGGGCAACCCCACTGGCGCAGTGATGGACCTCGATTACCTGCGGCGGGCGATCGAATTGGCCGAACGATACGACTTTGTCATCGCCAGCGACGAGTGCTACTCGGAAATCTATCGTGACGAGGCCAACCCGCCACCGGGTTTGCTGCAGGCCTGCACGGCACTCGGCAACGATGCCTTCCGGCGGTGCATGGTTTTCCACAGCCTGTCCAAGCGCTCCAACCTGCCGGGCCTAAGGTCTGGCTTCGTGGCTGGCGATGCCCGCTTGATCGAGGCCTTCAGGCGCTATCGAACCTATCACGGCTGCTCGATGCCGGAACCCGTGCAGCAGGCCAGCCTGGTGGCCTGGTCAGACGAGTCCCACGTGCGGGACAACCGGGCGCTCTACCGGAAAAAGTTTGCGGCGTTTCTCGACGCGCTGGATGGCAGGCTGGTAGCCGGCACACCGGCGGGTGCCTTTTACCTGTGGCCCGAGGTAGGCGGCAACGACGCGGCCTTCGCCAGGGCCCTGTACCAACGGACCGCGGTCAGCGTGCTGCCTGGCTCCTACCTCGGGCGTGGTGCGGGGTCTGCCAATCCCGGCTGCGGGCACTTGCGCATGTCGCTGGTGGCCAGCCTTGAGGACTGCGTCGAGGCCGCCAGGCGGATCCGGGATTTCGTCGATGCAGGAGGACCATGACTTGGACGCGCTGACCAGGATCATCGAGGAGGCCTTTGAGGATCGTGCCTCACTGCGTCCCGGCGAGGTGGACCCGACCTTGGCTCGGGCGCTGGAGGACTGCATCGGCCTGCTGGACAGCGGTCGGGCCCGGGTCGCAGAGCCCGTTGCAGGCCACTGGCAGGTCAACGCCTGGCTCAAGAAGGCCGTGCTGCTGTATTTCCGCGCCCACGACAACCAAGTCGTCGAGGCGGGCTATACGAATTTTTATGACAAGGTGCCGCTGAAGCATGCCGGCATGGATGAGGCGGCCCTGCGCGCCTCCGGCGTGCGCGTCGTACCGCCCGCCGTGGTGCGTCGCGGCGCCTACGTAGCGCCTGAAGTCGTCCTGATGCCCAGTTACGTCAACATCGGCGCCTACATCGATCGTGGCAGCATGGTGGACACCTGGGCGACCGTGGGTTCATGCGCCCAGATCGGCTGTAACGTCCACCTCTCGGGTGGCGTAGGGATAGGCGGAGTGCTAGAGCCCCTGCAGGCCAGCCCCACCATCATCGAGGACGATTGTTTTGTCGGCGCGCGCTCCGAGATCGTCGAGGGCGTGATCGTGGAGCGCGGGGCGGTCATTTCGATGGGCGTCTTCATCGGTGCCTCGACGCGCATCTATGATCGCCAGAGCGGCGAGATCAGCTTCGGCAGGGTCCCTGCAGGGTCAGTCGTGGTGCCAGGCAGCCTGCCTGCCGCCGACGGCAGCCACTCTCTCTATGCGGCGATCATCGTCAAGCGGGTGGACGAGAAAACCCGCTCCCGGACCTCGATCAACGAGCTGCTGCGTCCCTGAAACCTGCCCCGTCAACCAAATCGCCCGGTGATGTAGTCCTCGGTCAGCTTGTGGCGGGGGTTGGTAAAGATCTGGTCCGTGGAACCCACCTCGATCAGGTCACCCAGGTGGAAGTAGGCCGTGCGCTGGGACACCCGCGCCGCCTGCTGCATGGAGTGGGTGACGATGCAGATCGCGTAGTTCCGCCTTAACTCGTCGATCAGGTCCTCGATGCGGGCAGTCGCAATAGGATCCAGCGCCGAGCAGGGCTCGTCCATCAGGATGACCTCGGGACTGACCGCGATAGTGCGCGCAATGCATAGCCTCTGCTGCTGGCCTCCCGAGAGCGCGGTACCGGGGGATTCGAGGCGGTCCTTGACCTCCTCCCACAGCCCGGCGCGCAACAAGCTGGTCTGTACGATCTCATCCAGCTCGGTCCGGTCCGCAGCGAGGCCGTGGATGCGCGGGCCGTAGGCGACGTTTTCATAGACCGTCTTGGGAAAGGGATTCGGCTTCTGGAAAACCATACCCACTCGGGCCCGCAGCTGCACCACGTCCTGCTGCTTGTCGTAGATGTCGCGACCGTCGAGCGCGATACTACCGCTGACCCGCGCCGTGGGAATGGTGTCGTTCAGGCGGTTAATGCAGCGCAGGAAGGTGCTCTTGCCACAACCCGATGGGCCGATCATGGCAATGACCTCGTTGTGGGCGATATCCAGGCTGACGTCGCGGATCGCGTGCTTGTCCCCGTAGTGGACGTTCACACCGCGACAGACAACCACCGGATTATCCGTGGTGATCTCGCCGATGGTGCGAAAGCCCTGCTCCGCCCGCTCGGGGGGCACGACATGGTTACCGCGTGTGGCGTGGGTCGTTTCACCGGTCATGATTGGTCTCCACCTGGCGCATCACCAGCGCCGCTCGAATTTCTGCCTGAGGATCACGGCGGCCAGGTTCATGACCAGCAGGAACGCCAGCAGGACCAGGATGGCTCCCGAGGTGCGCTCCAGAAAGGCACGCTCCGGGCTGTCCGCCCAGAGATAGACCTGGACCGGCAGGGCCGTGGACGGATCGGTCAGGGCGCCGGGAACGTCCACGATGAAGGCCACCATGCCGATCATCAGCAGAGGTGCCGACTCCCCTAGGGCGCGTGCCATGCCAATGATCGCCCCGGTCAGCATACCCGGCATGGCAAGCGGCAGGACGTGGTGCATGACCATCTGGACCTGCGAAGCGCCCATCCCGAGGGCCGCCTCGCGGATGGACGGCGGCACGCCCTTCAACGCGGCGCGGCTGGCAATGATAATGGTGGGCAAGGTCATGAGCGTCAGCACCAGGCCGCCCACCAGCGGGGCGGATCGCGGCAACCCGAACAACTGGATGAAGACCGCCAGTCCCAGCAGGCCGAAGACAATGGAGGGCACCGCGGCCAGGTTGTTGATGTTGACCTCGATGAAGTCGGTGAGGCGGTTCTTGGCCGCGAACTCCTCGAGGTAGACCGCTGCCGCTACCCCGATCGGAAAGGACAGGACCAGGGTCACCAGCAGGGTCAGCGCGGAACCCACCAGGGCGCCCCAGATCCCGGCCTGTTCCGGCTCGCGTGAGTCGCCCTGGGTGAAGAAGCTGCGATTGAAGCGCAACTCCAGCTGCCCCGCCTGCTCCAGTCGATCGATCCAGGCGACTTCCTCGTCGGACAAGCCCCGCAGGTCGGCAGGCTGGTCCCGACCGATCTTGCCCTTCAACAACTGGTCGACCCGGTCGTCGGCCAGTACCCAGAGAGTTTCTCTTGAACCCACTGCTTCAGGCCCGGCCATGAGGCGTTTGCGCAACTCGAACTGGGCGCCATCGCTGACCAGACCATAGAGCATCCGGCGTTCCGCACGGGCCTCGACGTCCGGAAACAGTTCGCGCATCGAGGCCTTGATCGGAGCCGAGAAGTCTCCGCTGCCGATCACCTCGGGATCGCCAGTGCCTTCCGGATCGAAGGTGTCGGCGTCATAACTGATTTCAAGCAGCACGTAAGCCTGCCGGAAGATGGTCCAGCCCGTGGACACGATGCTCACGAACAACATGGCCACGAATGACAGTCCGAGTGCGACCGCTGCAATGCCATACGCCCGGAAGCGAGCCTCCGCCCGATAACGACGGCGCAGGCCCGCCTCCACGCGCTGGCGATTTTTCTGGCCGGGCTTCAGGGCGCCGGATGCGGATTGTTCACTCATACTGCTCACGGTAGCGGCGCACCACCTGCAAGGCGATGATATTGAGGGTCAGCGTGACCAGGAACAGCACCAGGCCGAGCGCGAATGCTGCCAGGGTCTTGGGACTATCAAACTCCTGATCTCCCACCAGCAGGGTGACGATCTGGGTCGTGACGGTGGTGACCGCCTCCAGCGGGTTGGCGGTCAGGTTGGCGCCCAGACCGGCCGCCATCACCACGATCATGGTCTCGCCGATGGCCCGCGAAACCGCCAGCAGCACCCCGCCCACGATGCCGGGCAGCGCCGCTGGAAACACCACGCGCCGGATGGTCTCCGACTGGGTAGCACCGAGACCCAGCGACCCATCCCGC